>NZ_PEBA01000007.1:0-95214 GCF_002734235.1 Sphingobacterium sp. 1.A.5 | reverse complement strand
TGTCACGCGAGCCCATCCATATCCTATGAATATTTGACGCCGGAACGATGCCGTCCCGGCGTGTCATGCGGTGTTAATCCGGATTTCTCCGGGCTATCCCCCTGATATGGGCAGGTTGCTCACGCGTTACGCACCCGTGCGCCACTCTCACCGGAAGTAGCAAGCTACTCCCGGATCCCGTCCGACTTGCATGTATTAGGCCTGCCGCTAGCGTTCATCCTGAGCCAGGATCAAACTCTCCATTGTAAAATGAAGTGTAAGACCGTGACTATTCATAATAAATAGAAACGTCTTGTTTTAATGTTTTCCTCCCGCTCCGGGATACCTGAATTGATTTATCTTGTATATCTTTTCAGCGTATGCTTCCTTGCGGAAACTCCGCTGCGCTACATGATCATTTAAAGAACTTTTCCCGCCTCCGCTTCGCGCTTCGGCCTTATGTCGTAAAGTACACTGCTGTACCTTCAAACTGTCATTTCCGTTGGCTCCGGGCGTCGCGCCCATCGCCGTTTCCCCTGGTTGGGACTGCAAAGGTAGGAGCTTTTTTCGAATCCGCAAAATTTATTTTGAAATAATTTTCGCGGCCCCTTTTCGGCTTCCCGTGCCGGCATCGTGCCGCCCCCGGTGTCGCCCGTCCTTCCCCCTATTTCAGTGGCGTTTCCGCCGTCCCTCCCTTGCGGAGTGGTGCAAAGATAGGGACATTTGCACATTACTTCCAAGACCACGGCACAACATTTTTTGCCCAAGGGCCGTAACTCGCTATGCCATTGAAAGATAATTTTTCGGCCGGGCGGCAGATTACCGGCACCCGGGTGCGCCAGCGGGGGAAAGCGCGCCCCCCGGCCGACCCCGGCGGGCACGGGAACGGAAAGGCGGGGAGGGGGAAGTAAGGGCGGCCGGTGGGGACACCGGCCACGGCGGCCTTTTTGATCTCCTTCCACTCTCCGTCCACTCTCCTTCCACTCTCCTTCCACTCTCAGTCCTCTTTCGTTCGCACCTCGTTCGGACCTCGTTCGGGTGTTTTCCGAAGCAGCTCCGAACAAGGTCCGTACAAGGTCCGAACGAGAGACGAACAAGAGTATACCGAGAAAGGAACGAGAATAAAAGGAAAGTCAAAAGGAAAACATGGAGGTTACCGAGTCATAGGAGTGCCGAGTTTTGAGAGTGCCCGGTCAAAAAAAATGGGAGAGCTAAGCTCTCCCATTCCATCTATTTTATTTACCCATTTATTGCCATCCACCACCAAGGGCTTTATAGAGAACAACTTGATTAAGCATTTTCTCTTTATTGATTTCCACATCAGTGACCTGTGCTTCGATCAACCCTTTTTGCGCTGTGATGATGTCCAGGTAGGTGACCCGTCCTGCTATAAACAATTCTTCTGCAGCACCAATAGAAGATTCAAGTGCTACAACTTGGTCTTTCACATGTACCGAACGGTTTTCAATGGCATCCTGTGTTGTCAATGCCAAGGAAACTTCATTGACTGCATTTAAGACCGTTTTTTCATATTCCAAGAAACTGATGCCGTAGGATGCTTTCATGCGTTCATATTCCGACTTCAATTCTCTTTGTCTAAAGATTGGCATCGTAATCCCTCCGAACAGACCATAAGTCACTGACTTGTCCAGACTGAATAGCTTGTCGAGACTAAAGGACTGCAGACCTAAATGGGGGCTAATGGCAACCGTAGGCAAGAATGCCAAACGTGAAGATTCCAATTCATGATAATCGGCTTTCATGTCCATACCAGCTTTGCGGATATCCAAACGATTATTCAAAAGGTCATCAAGATTACCAACAGACAAGTCCTGGAACAGCATTTCCGAACCAATGACATTGCTGCTTCTGGCAATTGGCTGATACACTCGGCCCAACAGCGTATTGATCTGGTGTTCATAGGCCAATATTTCTTGTTCGGCATGTGCGCGATTAGCTTTGGACTCAGATAACAGCGACTTAAACTGCTGCACTGCCAATTCATCAGCACGACCAGCTTCCTTTTGAGCTTCAATAATTTCAAGAGCACGCTCATGGAGTTTAATATTCTCTCCATAGACTTTAACTTTCTCATCCAGGCTGATCAATTCGTAGTAAGCAGAGGCTATACTAGAGATCAGCTCGGTCTCGATCAGTCGCTTCAGCTCACTTTCAGACATCAACTGCAAGAATGCTGCTTCTCTACGGTTCCTCAGCTTGCCCCATAAATCAAGCTCCCAAGAAGAACGAACGCCCACAAAGTAATCAGGGACAAAAGGCTCAGGGAGTTTCTCATCATCGGTTAAGTTTTCGGAAAAATTAGAGTCATAATTACCTATTCCGGATTCCGTATAATGGCCGTATTTCCTCAAGCCACCTTCTACCGCAGCATCCAGTGATGGATACAATGCCGATTTACGGAACCTAAAATTAGCTTGTGCCATTTCGATCCGGTGGATTGCTTGACGCACATCCATATTGTACAGCATCGCAGAATCGATCAGAGAGATCAGCTGTGAATCTGTAAATACATCTTTCCAAGGTAAGGTCGCTATAGAGTTTGTATCGTTCAAAACCTGCTCAGTTTGGCTGCCAAGTTCAGGCGAGATTTCTTTCTGCGCTGCTGTTTTTGGAACCGAACAAGAAGCCACAAGGAACAAAAGAATTACAGAGACAACTGCTACTTTACTTGCTTGCTTGATTTTCTTTTTCTTTTCACGTTTTGAGAAAAGTACTACTAAACCCGGAATAACGATTACACCGATGATAGTACCGATAACCATACCTCCTACAGCTGCAGAACCAATGGTTCTATTACCGATTGCCCCTGCTCCACTTGCCAGCATCAACGGGATCAAACCTGCAGCAAATGCAAATGAAGTCATTAAAATCGGACGTAAACGCGCAACAGCACCTTCTATAGAAGCAGTTAATACATCCATACCCTGTTTTCGTTTTAGGTTAGCATATTCAACAATAAGAATTGCGTTCTTACCCAATAAACCGATCAGCATGACCAGGGATACCTGCGCGTAGATATTGTTCTCCAGCCCGAAGACTTTTAGGAACAAGAATGCACCGAACAGTCCTGCTGGCAAACATAAAAGAACCGGCATTGGCAATAAGAAACTTTCGTATTGCGCAGCCAAAAGCAAATACACAAAGACCAAACAAAGCAGGAAGATATAGGCAGCTTGATTACCGGAAATCTTTTGCTCGCGTGTCATACCAGACCATTCTATAGCATAGCCTTGTGGTAATTCAGCGGATATTCTTTCAACTGCTTCAATAGCTTGCCCCGAACTGAACCCAGGCGCAGCCTGACCGGTGATCATTGCCGAAGTAAACATATTATAACGTGTGATCTGCTCTGGGCCATAAACTCGTTCCATCGTCATAAAAGATGAGTAAGGAACCATCTCTCCTTCTTCAGTCTTAACATATAGGTTCAATACATCTTCAGGACGCTGCCTTGCAAACGCATCAGACTGCACCATCACCTTGTACATTTGACCATAGCGAATAAAGTTGGTAGCATACAAACTACCCAATAAGGTCTGCAAGGTATTCATGGAATTCTCTACAGAGATACCTTTCTTTGCTGCCAGGTCATAGTCGATCTTCAGCATATATTGAGGGAAGTTTACATCGAAAGTCGTACTTGCACTCTCGATAACTTCGTCTTCGGTAAGTTTTGAAATAAATTCATTTACGACTTCGTTGGTTTGAGCTAAATCCTCATTTCCGGATCTATCCAATAGCCTCAACTCAAATCCTGATGAGTTACCGAATCCTGGCACCGTTGGTGGTGGGAAAAATTCAATTTCAGCATCAGCAATATGAGCAGTTCGCTCACGAAGGATTTTCATGACATCATCTACAGATTCTTTACGATCATCCCATTGTTTCAGGTTGATCATACCCATACCGTAGGATGCACCAGATACTTCCGTCACGATACTATAACCTGCCAAGATAGATACGGTTTCTACCATATCCAGCTCTCTAGAGATGGCATCCACTTCATTTAGAACAGCTTCAGTACGGTCTACTGTAGCGCCCGGAGGCGTAGTTACAGCAACATAGATCATACCTTGATCTTCAGTTGGGATAAATCCGGAAGGTAGGATTGCTGCGGAACCCCAAGTTGCAATGAACATAATAACTAACCCTAATAAAGTGATTATGCGACGACCTGCAATCTTTGAGAGCAATCCTTTGTACCCTCCAGAAATTCTATCATATACTTTGTTGAAACCTCTAAAGAAGCGGTCCAACAGTCCGTTTCCGGGTTTCTTATCGTGTGGTGAACGTAGGATAATGGCACATAGTGCTGGTGTCAATGTCAATGCGTTGATACCTGAAATCACAATTGCAGCCGCAAGTGTCAACGAGAACTGCCTATAGAAAATACCCACAGGTCCCGAAAGGAAAGCAACAGGTACGAATACCGCTGACATTACCAACGTAATAGCAATAACTGCCGATCCTACTTCATCCATTGCGGCCAATGTAGCTTCCATAGGAGAAAGATGTTCTTCCTCCATCTTGGCATACACGGCCTCGACGACGACAATACCGTTGTCGACGACAATACCTATGGCTAAGACGAGTGCGAATAAAGTCAATAGATTGATGGAGAAACCCATCATCTGCATAAAGAAAAGTGAACCGATCAAACACACCGGTACGGCAAGGATTGGAATAATGGTTGCTCTAAAATCCTGAAGGAAAATAAACACGACCAAGAATACCAAGATAAAGGCTTCCACTAAAGTCACCAATACACTTGAAATAGAAGCATTCAAGAATCGAGAAACATCATAACCCATAGTATAGGTCATTCCAGGAGGGAAAGTAGCATCTTTTAATTCTGCCATTCGATCCTTAACACGTTGGATTACTTCCTGAGCATTTGAACCTGGCAGCTGCTTGATCATAATTGAAGCAGAAGGTCTACCATCTGTTTTTGAAACCATTTCATAATCCAAGGATCCAAATTCTACATCTGCAATATCTTTTACACGGATAATTGACCCATCAACATTGGCACGGATTGGAATATTTTCATATTCGCTGATCTCTGTAAATTTACCAGGATAACGCAGTACATATTGCTGCATGTTGACTGTTTTATCCGAGCTGATCCCTGTCTGACCAGGTGCCGCTTCGATATTCTGTCTACGTAATGCAGTAACTAATTCCTCTGTGGATATGGAATATGCCGATAATCGATCTGGCTTAACCCAGATACGCATTGCATAATCCTTCATTCCCATGATCTGTGCAAACCCAACTCCTTCGATACGTTTTAATTCCTTAAGGATGTTGATATCGGTAAAGTTGTATATAAATCTTTCGTCAGCAGTCTCGTCATCTGTATACAAATTCAGATACATCAACATACTGTTCACTTCTTTTTCTGTGGTTACACCAGCTTTGATAACTTCTTCAGGTAATTCGTCCAATACGGTTGTTACCCTGTTCTGCACGTTTACCGCAGCAATATCTGGGTCTGTACCCACTTCAAAGAAGACCTGAATCAACGTGTTACCATTATTGGTAGACACTGAACTCATGTAGGTCATTCCTGCTACCCCATTAATAGCTTTTTCCAATGGGATAGCTACAGCATTTGTACTTACTTCGGCATTCGCACCAGTATAGTTTGCTGTTACAACGACAGATGGAGGTACGATATCAGGGAACTGGGTGATGGGCAAGGTGAACAATGCCAAGACACCCAAAAGGGTAATAAAGATCGAGATGACCAATGATAGCACTGGCCTCTTAATAAATTTTTCAAACATGTATGGCTTCTCCCTCCTTAGTTTTTAACCATTTTTGGTTGAATAACCATACCATCACGAAGTGTTTTAGCACCTTCGTACACCACCTTAGAATCTGCTGGCAATCCGTTTTCAACAACATAATAATGTCCAACACGTTGGCCAGATTGAAAAGGAGTCATTTTAACAGTGTCACCTTTTAAGGTATATACATATGCTTTATCCTGGATTTCAAAAACTGATTTTTGGTGAACTAACAATAAGTCTCCAGTCTGAACAGGCACACCGATCCTTCCTGTTGCACCGTGTTTTAATAATCCTTGTGGGTTTTGGAATCTAGCCCTCAAAGATATTGAACCTGTACTTGCTTCAAATCCACTTTCCACGATTTCAGCAATGCCCTTTGTTGGATAAAGAAATCCATTGGCCAAGATCAATTGCACTTCTTTTTTGAAATTATTCCTGTTGAATGACGAATCAGAAGCAATTCCCAAGTATTCTTGTTCTGAGATATCAAAGTAAACATTCATATTGTTTATGTCGGAGATGGTAGTCAATAAAGAACCTTCTTCCAACAAAGACCCTTCTTTCAGTTGAATCCTATCAATTCTTCCATCAAAAGGTGCGCGGATTTGAGTGTTTGCCATACGCGTTCTCGCTTGGTTCAAAACAGCCTCAGCTTCACCGACCTTTGCTCTTGCTGCACGATGCTGTACCTTCAACAAATCATATTCTGTAGAACTTACGATATTTTTTTGAACCAATTTTTGGGTTCTTTCCATTTCCAATTCTACTTTTTTAACTTCTGCTTCCGCACTGCTTACCGCAGCCTGTGCTTGGGCAAGGTCAGCGCGATATTCATCGGCTACCAAAGAGAACAAGACCTGGCCTTTTTTTACAAAAGCACCCTCATCGACAAAGATCCTGTCCAAAAAGCCAACTAAACGAGAGCGCAATTCTACGTTTCGTTGGGACTGGATATCTGCGATATATTCTTTGTAGACTACTGTGTCCAATTGGACCAGATTAGTTACAGGTACGACTTTTGGCGCCTCGGCCGTTGTTTTTTCGTTGCTTGTTGCAGTACAAGACGCAACAAATAGTGCACAACCTACTACCGGAAGTAGTATGTTTTGTTTTTTCATAGCAAAAATAAATGTGGTATATAAATAAAATAGAATACAATAGTGTATTTAGCTCAGCTATATGCATAGCAAAGCCATCACTTCTTGCCTAAGAAGCGTAAAAGCATTTTTTTTAGAATGGGCGGTATCTATACAAGAATTGGTAATAGCCAGGGAGGCATATAGTCTTGGATAGATAAAAAGGATGTTTGATGGTGGTAATTAGCCTTGAGATTCTAGAGATCAACCATGTGAAAACTAAAACTAAGGGCAATAAACCTAGGATTAGGGCAAAAATTCGATATTCATCGAAGATAATTTCCGGAAGAGTTTCTGAATTGTCAGTGTGAGTTAGGTCTAGGACATCTTCCAATACTATTTCAACTAGGGTTTCGTTGGCAACAACAGTTGAGCTTCCGAACAAGTCAAAAGACTTTACCTCCAAGCAAAGAACATTGAGGTAACCGAAGAGTGCCAAGAAATGCAATAGTCGAAACATACGGCACAAAGATAAGGAAGCCCTTATGCAAAAAGGTATTATAAATGTAAAAAAACTGTGATTTTAGTTTTTTGAAGCCACTTTTTCAGAGTTCGGTTCTGGTTCTGATGGCTCGTCGTCAAACAAAATTCTTACCGATGGTGTATAGGTATCTTCATGCTGCCCGTTTTTGCTAGCCCAGAAAAAGGCCCCTAAAAAGAACAACGCAATGAGTACGCTACAACCGATTAAGAAAAATATGATGTTCATGATATAAAGTTAAATTAATTTTCTCCGTTTTGCATACCATCGAGTCATTAAACTTGTAAATGATATAATCGTAACGGTACTGATAGGCATTAAAATAGCTGCAAACAAGGGTGACATTGTACCTTGAACTGCAAAGCTTAATCCTACTATATTATAGAGCAATGAAATAACAAAGGACATCTTAATTACCTTCACTGCATCTTTACTGAATTCGAAGAATTTCGGCAATTTATAAAATGCCTCACCATCTAAGATAGCATCACAACCCGGTGAAAAATTATTGATATCATCGGATACCGCTATTCCCAAGTCTGCTTTTCTCAATGCACCGGCATCGTTAAGGCCATCACCCAACATACATACTTTTTTACCATGGTTCTGCCAATCAGAAATCCTGTTCAATTTCTCTGATGGCGTTTGGTTAAACAGTAAATATGCTTTGGAAGGGAAAATCATTCTCAGCGCATCTGCACGGCGCTCATTGTCACCCGAAATAAGGTGCAAATCATACTCTTCAGATTTTAACTCATTGATTACTTCATTCAATCCAGATCTCCAAGATTGTTCTAAAGTAAAATATCCCTTTAGGTTATCATTTATCTTTACATAAACGACAGAACCTTCCAGATCTACTTTATCTGTATGGACATAAGAAGCACTACCAACACGAATGCTATAATCCAAATATCGTCCTGACTGTCCTCTTCCCACGACTTCTTGATATCCCGAGATAGCTATCATATCAACATTTCCCAACCATTTCAGAATTTCTCTGCTCAGCGGGTGGTTTGAATTTCTACATAGGGAGGCCAATAAATTGCGTTCCATAGTATTCAGGTTACCCTCAAAATACATACTAGAAGCATTTGGCGATGATATGGTTCCAGTTTTATCGAAAACAACTGTATCGATTGCCGCCATCTGTTCAATTGCTGCAGTATTTTTTATATAGAGTTTATTCTTGTCGAAAATACTCAGTGCTGCAGAAAGTGTAAATGGAGAGCTCAATGCCAAGGCACATGGACAAGCAATAATCAATACTGCGGTAAATGCCCCCCAGGCCTTGTCTGGATTTCCGCCCATCCACCAAAATGCACAAGCAGAAAATGCTATCAAAAGCAAACCTATGGTGAAATATTTACTGATATAACCTACGAAGGTGTCGAATTTCTTCTCATATTGTTTGAAACTATCATTGTTCCAAAGTTTTGTCAAATAACTTTGGGATACTGCTTTCACTACTTCGAGTTCGATGGCCTCGCCCATTTGTCTTCCACCAGCATACACAACTTCTCCAAGAATTTTTTCTACAGGTTTACTTTCACCTGTTACAAAGCTGAAGTCTACCGATGCATTTCCTTTTAATAGAATTGCATCCGCAGGGATGATCTCATTGTTTCTGACCAATATTCTATCGCCAACCTGCAGATCTGCAATCTGGGTAGGCTTAGCTGATTCATCTTCCAATACGGTGACTGCAACAGGAAAATAGGAGCGATAATCTCTCTCAAATGAAATATGATAATAAGTTCTCTGTTGTACATATTTTCCGATCAGGATAAAGAAGACCAAACTACATAAGGTATCCATAAACCCTGCTCCTGTCTGTGAAAGAATTTCATATGCAGATCTAAAAAACAGCACAAAAATCCCCAATGCCAACGGCACATCTAGGTTGAGCCTTTTCTGTTTTAGACTTAACCAAGCGGATTTAAAATAATCTGATGCACTGTACAGCAATACCGGCAATCCAAACGCGAGGTTCATGTATCCAAAGAAATTGGAATATTGGCGTTCAAATTCTGCCATTCCAAAATACTCAGGAAATGAAATCATCATGGAGTTGCCAAAACAGAATCCCGCAACTGTGATTTTAGCAATCAATTTGCTCTGATTGATTTTCTTTCCTTCCTTGACTACATCTTGAAGGGTTATCTTAGGATCGTAGCCAATCTTGTGCAGCAATTCCACCAACTCACGCAAGCTGATTTCATTTTTCTTGAAGGTAATGCTCGCCTGCTTCTTCATAAAATCTACCTGAGAGGTTTTAACCCCTGGATGTAATTTATAAAGATGCTCCAATAACCAAATACATGAACTGCAATGAATGGCAGGAACATAAAAGGTTATAATTGCCAATTCATCATCTTGGTAATCTACCAATTTGGCAATGATATTAGGTTCATCGAGGTATGACAGATCTTCTTTTTGAGCTTTTTGAGATTTTCCTGGATGACTGTTGTACTTATAATAACTAGCCATATTGTTGTCATTCAGTATCTGATATACTGTTTGGCAACCAAGGCAACAAAAACGGTGGTCTTCCAATATATAGGCAGAATCTTCTACGGTATCACCACAGTGATAACATGAAGTTTTTAATTGTAATTCCCCTTTTGTTGACATGTTTTATGGAATTAAATTGCTTGACTAAATAAGTTTTCTCTTTCTTTTGTTTGTTGCAGTCTCTCATCAAAGGCCATACAAACATTTCTTAAGAATGACTTCCCTATTTCAGTGATTTGAATTATATTTTCATTAGCTTCTACCAATTGGTCATTTATTAAAGGTACTAAACGATCCATAATCTTTTCATTCAATTCGAATCCTTCTTTTAAAACAACCTTTCCTCTACACATCATATCCAGGATATATTGCCTTAACACAATATCTTCGTCATTCAATATATGCCCTTTGACTACTGGCAGTATACCCTTACCGATCAGCTCATGATATTCTTCTACTGTTTTTACATTCTGTGCAAAGGCAGTCCATGCATCTGAAATGGAAGATACTCCCAAACCTATCAATAATGGAGTATAACGATCTGCATAGCCCATGAAATTCCGGTGCAGCGTACCATCCATCGAAGCTAGGTAAAGAGCATCGTCTGTTTTGGCAAAGTGATCCATACCTACATCTTTGTAACCGCAGTCCTGAATCATTTGTTTTCCTAACTTATATAGGTTTAACTTTTCTTCGCCTACTGGAAGGTCGTGTTCGGTAAATCTTCTTTGACCAGGTTTAATCCAAGGCACATGTGCATAGCTGTAAAATGAAATCCGATCTGGATTTAATTCCATTGATTTTTCGATGGTCATTCTTACAGATTCAGCTGTTTGTAATGGTAATCCATATATAAGGTCAAAGTTAATGGATTCATAGCCCAATCCCCTAGCATCCTCCATCACACGGGCGACATCATCAACAGTCTGGTGCCTGTTGATAATGAATTGCACTCTTTCATCAAAATCTTGGATCCCTAAGCTTAATCTTTTGAATCCTAAATCAAATAAAGTTTTTAAATGTTCGTATGTAGTATTAGCTGGGTGGGCTTCAAAAGAAAATGACGCGCCTTCAGTTTTTTCATTGCCATCCAATAAACCGGAGATCAAGCGATGTAAATTCTCTGCTGTAAAAAAAGTTGGTGTACCTCCACCTAAGTGGATTTCGGCGATCTTCAATTTTTCTTCCTTCAGGATCTCCTTATACATCTGCCATTCTTTCAATAGCGATGTAATATAAGGATCCTCTACCTGATGGTTTTTAGTAATTCGGGTATTACATCCACAATAGGTACATAAACTTTCGCAATATGGGAGGTGCACGTAAATGCTGATTCCTTGATCTTTAGATTTAGAAAAGTTCAAGGCAACTCTCTCTGTCCAATCATTGACATTGAAGAGTTCATTTTCCCAAAAAGGTACAGTTGGATAACTGGTATAGCGTGGTGCCGCTACATTATATTTGTTGATCAGTTTGTTTAGAGTCTCCGTTTCCATATTGTCTTAAATTAACCTTGTTTTTGCAATCCATTCTACATTGGCAAGCTTCCCCTGCACAGCCTCCCACCATCCATTGTGTGAGGTTCATGATAGTCTGCTTGGCTACACCTTGCAAAGAAGTTTCGAATGGGACATTTGCAACATGTATTTTCAATTCTCCGGCATAATCTAGGTCAATATGTTCAGTGGATCTTGAACGGGTTACGATATTTCGAATACCAATCTTGTAGAGTTCAAATAACATTACTCTATCCAGCACATCTCGGTCGGAAATAATCACAGCTTCCTTTCCAATCGCATAATGCATCGTGCTAAAATTCAACTCGTTAGATATCAGAGTTAAATCATGAACCTTCCCATTAGCCTTGGCGAGGTGCTCCTTCTCCGGACCCAAAATGTTGTATGCAATCACTCTCATCCCTAAGTAAAGTAGTTTATAATCCCAAAAGTAGAGTATAAATGGTGGGTAATGAATGAACTGCATCATGGCAGAAAGTGATATAAATCACGTTGGGAAGAGATTAGCAAGATGGGTTTGCCATCCATGGCAGAGGTGCAGTTACTTTTGAGGCGCAAATTGACGCCATGGTTGGTGTCCCCACCAACAATCTTCAGCTAAGTGTTCTCAAGTTTTGAGCGTTAGGCAATTCGCTGGAAAGTCCTAATCTAATTAACACAAACTGCGATTTGCCATTCCATGGCAGGGTGCAGTTACTTTTGAGGCGCAAAAGGACGCCATGGTTGGTGTCCCCACCAACCATCATTAGCTAAGTGTGCTCAAGTTTTGAGCGTTAGGCAATGCGCTGGAAAGTCCTAATCTAATTAACACAAATTACGATTGCCATTCCATGGCACTGTGCAGTTACTTTTGAGGCGCAAAAGTAACAAAAACGCTTGCTCATTTAAGGTGGCTTGTCGCGCAATTCCAACGCTCATGGACAAAATGCCTTTTTGCCGAGGATGCCGTTCTAATCAATTATCTCTTTGGAGGAGATAATTGATTTTCAGTGGCTGGTGGAGACAACAGCCACGGCGAAAGGGCAAGGCCACCCCTCAAATGCCGCGGCATTTTATCCATTCTTCCGCAACTAGAAATGAGCGGGCGTCGGCTTTGAATTATCATCGAGTTTTAGGCAAGGTGGCCTTCCCTTCGACTGAGGGGAGACTTGCCTTCGGATGGACTTGTGCGTTAGCCTGCGCTTCGGCTCCGCTCAGCGACCGGCTTCCGGCTTCGTTAAGAGATCGGTGTCTAAAATGTGTAAGTGTTTAAAGTTTAGGTCTGGCGGTGTTTGAAACTATATAGTCGTCTAAATACTAAATACTCTCTACTAAATACTAAAAAAGCTGCTTGGGAAACCAAGCAGCTTTTTTAAATTTTAATCTTTTTTCTTGTTGTTCTTGACATCTGATGCCAGTGAAGAGTCATCGTCTTTTTGATCTTTAGCGGCCGAGACGACAATTTCTTTTTTGTCATCGTCATAGTCTACCAAGATGGTCTCGCCGGACTTAAGTTCTCCTTTCAGGATTTCCTCGGCAATTGGATCTTCTAGGTATTTCTGGATGGCACGTTTCAAAGGTCTTGCACCAAAGTTACTGTCATAGCCTTTTTCAGCAATGTAGTTTTTGGCGGTTTCGGTCAAGTTTATTTTGTGACCTAGTCCTTCTATACGAGCAAACAATGATCTAAGTTCGATATCAATAATCTTGAAGATATGCTCTTTTGTTAATGAGTTGAATACGATTACATCATCGATACGGTTCAAGAATTCTGGAGCGAAGGCACGTTTCAATGCTGTTTCGATCACTCCTCTTGAATGCGAGTCAGCTTGATTTTCTTTGGCAGCCGTAGTAAATCCTACACCTTGTCCAAATTCTTTCAATTGACGGGCACCAATATTCGAAGTCATGATAATGATCGTATTCCTAAAGTCTACCTTGCGTCCAAGACTATCTGTTAATTGTCCTTCATCCAAAACTTGTAATAACAAGTTGAATACATCAGGGTGAGCTTTTTCGATCTCATCCAACAATACAACAGCGTATGGTTTACGGCGTACTTTTTCGGTCAACTGACCACCTTCTTCATAACCAACGTATCCTGGAGGCGCACCTACTAAACGAGATACGGCAAATTTCTCCATATACTCACTCATGTCGATCTGGATCAATGCATCTTCAGAATCAAACATAAAACGAGCAAGCTCTTTTGCTAATTCTGTTTTACCAACCCCAGTAGGACCTAGGAATATAAATGATCCAATAGGTTTTTTAGGGTCTTTTAGTCCAGCACGAGTACGTTGAATTGCTTTCACCAATTTTTGAACAGCGTCATCTTGACCAATAATTCTTCCTTTCATGGAATCACCCATGTTCAATAATTTCTGGCTGTCAGATTGGCTAACTCGTTGAACAGGAATACCGGTCATCATTGAAACAACTTCAGCAACATTATCTTCTGTTACTGTATAGCGTTTCGTTTTGGTTTCCGCTTCCCAAGCTGCTTTTTCTTTTTCAAGTTCTTCGATCAATTTCTTTTCAGTGTCACGAAGTTTAGCTGCTTCTTCATACTTCTGGCTACGAACAACCTTGTTTTTCTCCACTTTTACTTCTTCGATTTTCTCTTCGATATCGATGATGCTCTGCGGAACATGGATATTGTTCAAGTGTACACGAGATCCTGATTCATCCAAAGCATCGATTGCTTTATCTGGCAAGAATCTGTCTGTGATATATCTTGTGGTCAGGGACACACAAGCATCAATAGCTTCAGGAGTATAAGTTACGTTGTGATGTTCTTCATATTTATCTTTGATACGGTTAAGGATTTCGATCGTATCATCGATTGAAGTTGGTTCTACAGTAACTTTTTGGAAACGACGGTCCAAAGCACCGTCTTTCTCAATATATTGGCGGTACTCATCAAGAGTTGTTGCACCAATACATTGGATTTCTCCACGTGCCAAAGCAGGTTTGAACATGTTTGAGGCATCTAACGAACCTGATGCACCACCAGCACCTACGATAGTATGTATCTCATCAATAAATAAGATTACATCTGGTGATTTCTCCAATTCATTCATTACTGCTTTCATACGTTCTTCAAACTGTCCTCTATATTTAGTTCCGGCTACCAATGAAGCCAGGTCTAAAGTAACGACACGTTTGTTAAAGAGCACTCTAGAAACTTTTCTTTGGATGATTCTTAATGCAAGACCTTCAGCGATTGCTGATTTACCTACACCAGGTTCACCAATTAAAATAGGGTTGTTCTTCTTTCTACGCGAAAGAATCTGCGAAACCCTTTCGATTTCTTTTTCACGCCCTACGATAGGATCCAATTTTCCTTCTTCTGCGGCTTTAGTCAAGTCTCGTCCGAAGTTATCCAAAACCGGTGTTTTAGATTTAATGTCAGATACTTTCTTAGGGGATGAAAATTGTGAATCTTCATCAGCGTATTCATCTTCACCACCAGAAGGGGTGTTAGAAGCTTCATCCGTTATGCCAGTAGCATTTTGTTCGACTTCAGATTTGAACACGTTATATGAAACATTGAATTGCTGTAAGATTTGTGATGCGATGTTTTCTTCATCGCGTAGAATCGCTAACAATAAATGCTCGGTTCCAATAATATCACTTTTAAAGATTTTAGCTTCCAAATAAGTAATTTTCAAGACCTTTTCGGCTTGTTTGGTCAGAGGCATGTTACTGATTGGGGATCGTGAAACGGAAGAACCTTTCACAGCATCCTCCACCGACTGGCGTACTGCGCCCATGTCAACGCCGATATTTTTCAATACCTTAATTGCCACTCCATCGCCCTCACGTATTAATCCCAGCAATAGATGTTCGGTACCGATATAATCGTGACGTAAGCGCAATGCTTCTTCACGACTATAGGAGATAACATCTTTAACTCGGGGTGAAAATTTTGCTTCCATTAAATTCCTTTCTCAATTAAATTCGGGTGATCAACAGTATAAATGTAATAAAAATACACTTCACACCCATTTGTTATAAATATTTTTTATCAACAATTGCGCCACCGCGCTAAAACTATCAATTTGTCAGTAATTACATTATCTTTGTGTAAAAACTATAAACAAACTTTCATAGAACCTATGTCGGACGAAAAAATTATCTTCTCAATGGCTGGGGTAAACAAAATTTATCCCCCATCCAAACAAGTACTTAAGAACATTTACCTATCTTTTTTCTATGGAGCGAAAATCGGTGTAATTGGTTTAAATGGTTCGGGTAAATCTTCCTTATTAAAGATTATCGCTGGACTTGACAAATCGTACCAAGGTGAAGTGGTATTCTCACCGGGCTATTCTGTGGGTTATTTGGCTCAAGAGCCTGAATTAGACCCTAGCAAGACAGTCAAAGAAATCGTGGAAGAGGGTGTTGCAGAAACAACATCTATCTTAAAAGAATACGAAGAAATAAACGAAAAATTCGGCCTACCAGAAGTTTATGAGAATCCAGATGAAATGGATAAACTTTTAGCTAGACAAGGTGAATTACAAGATATTATAGATGCGACGAATGCTTGGGAATTGGACAGTAAATTAGAGCGAGCGATGGACGCGCTAAGATGTCCGGAGCCTGACGCTTTGATTGCCAATTTGTCAGGAGGTGAGCGTAGACGGGTAGCAATGTGTCGACTTTTATTACAAGAACCTGACGTTTTATTATTAGATGAGCCTACCAACCACTTGGATGCCGAATCCATTGACTGGTTAGAACAACACCTACAACAATATAAAGGAACCGTAATTGCCGTTACCCACGACCGTTATTTCTTGGATAATGTTGCCGGTTGGATCTTAGAGCTTGACCGCGGGGAAGGAATTCCATGGAAAGGGAACTACTCATCCTGGTTGGATCAAAAAGCGAAACGCTTAGCACAAGAAGAAAAAACTGAAAGCAAACGCCAAAAGACCTTAGAACGAGAGTTGGAATGGGTGAAAATGGCTCCAAAAGCTAGACATGCCAAATCTAAGGCTCGTTTGCATAATTATGAAAAATTAGCTTCTGAGGAAACTAAGGAACGAGAAGAAAAATTAGAGCTATTTATTCCACCAGGACCACGATTGGGAAATGTGGTTATCGAAGCCACGGATGTAAGCAAAGCCTACGGTGATCGTATTTTATTCGAAAACTTAAGCTTCTCCCTACCTCCTGCTGGTATCGTGGGTATCATTGGTCCAAATGGTGCAGGTAAAACGACTTTATTTAGATTGATCACAGGTCAGGAACAACCTGATTCGGGAACTTTCCGAGTTGGTGAAACCGTTGCATTGGGCTATGTAGACCAAATGCATGACGACCTGGATCCAAACAAAACTGTTTGGGAAAATATTACCGGTGGTAATGAAAATATTATGCTAGGCAATAAGTCGATGAATTCTAGGGCTTATGTTTCTAAGTTCAATTTCAATGGAGCGGATCAACAGAAAAAAGTAGGTGTATTATCAGGAGGAGAGCGGAATCGTGTCCATTTAGCCATTACATTGAAAAAAGGATCAAACGTATTGTTACTGGATGAGCCGACGAATGATATTGATGTGAACACCTTACGAGCATTAGAAGAGGGTTTAGAGAATTTTGGCGGATGTGCTGTAATTATTTCCCATGACCGTTGGTTCTTGAACAGGATCTGTACACATATTTTGGCATTTGAAGGGGATTCACAGGTATATTTCTTTGAAGGGAACTACACTGAATATGAGGAAAACCGTAAGAAACGCCTTGGTGATGTGGGTCCAAAAAGAATTAAGTACAAAAAATTAGTTAAATAATCACCGTGTTAGAATCAGCTAGACTATTAGAAGCCATTATCGAGAATGCCATAGATGGTATTATTACTATCGATAACCATGGTATTGTCGAGAGCATCAATCCGGCAGCTCTGGAGTTATTCGGCTATGAGGCAGAAGAAGTGGTGGGTAAAAACATCTCTGTATTGATGCCAGAACCTGACCGCTCTAACCACGACCGGTATATTTCCAATTATGAAGAAACTGGGAGAAAGCGAATCATAGGAATTGGTCGAGAGGTCAGAGGTCTTAAAAAGGATGGTTCTACATTTCCTTTTCGTCTAGCTGTTAGTGAAGTTTTTTATAAAGACCGTAAGATATTCACTGGTTTTGTCCATGACCTAACCAAAGAGAAGCAAGCGGAAAATGAATTGAAAAAGCATACCCAAGAGCTGGAGCTGAAGGTGCGGGAAAGAACAAAGGATCTGATTAAGCTTGTTTCAGAACTAGAGCGTGCCAAGGCAGATGTCAGTGTTTCTCTGGAAAAGGAGAAGGAATTGAGTCAACTTAAATCTCGATTTGTTTCTATGGCTTCCCATGAATTCAGGACGCCATTGAGCTCCGTTCAATTATCAGCTTCCCTTATTGACCGATATGTTGACAAAGCAGAATATGCCCCGATTGAAAAACATACGAGCAGGATCAAAAGTTCCGTTCAGTTACTGAACACTATTTTGAATGACTTTTTGAATCTGGAGAAATTGGAGGCTGGGGTTGTCGTGGTTAATAAAGCAGAGACGAATATTGTTCACCTTGGTGAGGAGATTGCTGAGGAGATGCAATTGATCTGTAAAAAGAACCAACATATTGTTTACCAACACACTGGCGAGGAATCCGGATTTTTTATTGACCCTAATCTTTTGAAAAACAGCATTATCAATTTGGTTTCAAATGCTATTAAATATTCTGGTGAGGACACGTTTATTGAGTTCAACACTCAGATTGGCAGAAATCAACTATTGGTAACTGTGAAGGATAATGGTATTGGAATTCCATTGGAGGAGCAAGAGAATCTATTTGAGCCATTCTTCCGTGCGAACAATACTGGAAATATTCCAGGTACGGGATTGGGATTGAATATTGTCAAACGTTATGTTGAGTTGATGGGTGGTCGATTGGAATATTGGTCTGAAGTAAATCAAGGAGCTATTTTTAAGATGTTTTTTATCCAAGAGTAATGGAAAAAAGAAAGATATTAATCATTGAAGATAACAGTGACATTCGTGAGAGCACTGCTGAAATATTGGAGTTAACGGGAGAATATTCTGTTTTAGTAGCCGAGGAAGGCAAAACCGGCGTGGACATGGCTATCAAGCACAAGCCTGATTTGATTCTTTGTGACATTATGATGCCTGAGCTGGATGGTTATGGTGTACTCTATATGTTAAGTAAACATGAGAACACACAACAGATTCCGTTTATATTCTTAACGGCGAAAGCTGAAAAAGCCGATCTAAGGAAAGCCATGGAAATGGGAGCCGATGACTATTTAACTAAGCCGTTTGACGACATGGAATTGCTAAATGCTATCGAAAGTCGTTTTAAAAAACGTGCTCAAATTCAGGTAAAAACGGAGCCTAGTATGGACAGCCTTCGTTTGGATGAACAAGAGCAGGCGTATCTATTACAAGATTTAGCTGACCATGGTAGAATTAAGAACATCAAGAAAAAGCAAACCATCTATGAAGCTGGCGATACACCGGTGTATGTATATTATATCAAGAAAGGTAAAGTACGTAGCTTCTTGAACTATAAAGATGGGAGAGAACTGTCTACCAATATTTATGTAGAGAGTCAATTCTTTGGTCTTGAGTCCGTATTGTTGAATGATAAATACGGAGATAATTCAGCGACCTTGGAGGATGCTGAAATAGCTTTGATCCATAAGGATAATTTTTTTGAGCTTCTTTATAAAAAACCTGGGATTGCTTCGAAGTTGATCAAAGTTCTTTCGCAGAACATTCGTGAAAAAGAAGAGCAAATGTTAGGCTTTGCATATGATTCTGTAAGAAAACGTGTTGCCAATGCATTGGTTAATGTTGCGGAAAAATCGACAACGGAAGTTGATGAGGTGACTATTAAGATTTCAAGGGATGATTTAGCAGCTTTAGCAGGTACGGCAAATGAAACTATTAGCAGGATGTTGGCTGATTTTAAGGACGAAAAGCTATTGACAAAAGAAGGAAATGCTATTCGAATTTTTTCAGTTAATCGATTGAAAAACATTAAACAATAGTTCTATAAAGGTAAAGTTTTATTGAAAATGGTAAAAGTGGCAATGATTTTGTAATAGATTTTAAACTTTCTTCAATCTTATACGTCTTTATATATAAGAATAAGAAAAAACGAAATTATTTACTAATAACATTACCACACATGAAAAAAATTTTATTAGCATTAGCTATTGGGACAGCCTCTCTAGTAGGTTTGAGTTCTTGTACTAAGGAATATGTAACAAATTATCTTCCAGGGGTCAGTTACTATGAACCATTAGCATCAGGTGATTGGACTAGAAATGAACGAAACAATTTTACTGCGATTATTCCTGTTCCAGAATTGGATCAACAATATTATGAAGATGGAGAAGTGAGTGTTGCAATCCAATTTGAGGATCAGAAAGGCACTTTTCATAATATTCCTTCAGAAGGAATTAACGGTCATGGATACAATGCTTCATATAAAATTGGAGAAGTTATACTTTATGCTGTTGATCTTGATAATTTGAATGAAGCTCCAAAAGCCATGCGGGTTAAGATTGTGTTAACCGATGCTGAAATAGGAAACTAAAGAAAATAAAAAACAGGCCCTTCGACTACGCTCAGGGACCTGTTTTTTTTATTTTGTGATTCTTTTAATACTAAGCTTTCCTTATTAAGCTTAATGTTTTAAAAAATCTTATTTTTTTAGCTAGCTAAGTCTAGTTTATTTTCAGCTTTTTATTCAATGCATTTTATTTCAGCATTTCTTTAGCATGTTGAATTGCCGTATCTTCAGGATTGGCACCACTCAGCATTTGTGCTATTTCCAAGACCCTTTCCTCAGTATTCATCAGTACTATATTGGATTTTGTCTTATTTCCTTTATCTTCTTTATAAACTTTAAAGTGGCTATTACCTTGGGATGCTATTTGAGGTAAATGCGTAATGCTAATTACCTGCATGTTTTCTGCCAGTTCTTCCATCAACTCCCCTACTCTCAGTGCGACCTCCCCAGAAATACCTGTGTCGATCTCATCAAATATGATGGTTGGTAATGCTGATGTCTTTGCCACCAAAGATTTTATTGCCAACATCACCCTTGAAAGCTCACCGCCGGATGCGACCTTATGGATAGGTTGCATAGACTGACCTTTATTTGCCGAAAACAAAAATGACACTTCATCTTGGCCTGTAGATTTGAAATCTTTCAATGTTGACATTTCAACTTTTAATTGGGCATGTGGCATTCCTACCCTAGCCAAAACATCCTGTACTTCTTTTTCAAGTACTTTTGTAGCCTTGATCCTATTTTTGGTCAAGAGTTCAGCTTGCTTAGAAATTTCCTGAAGCAATTTTTCAATCTTAGTTTTAAGCAGTTCAATTTGTTCCTCTTGGGAATCAGTGGCTTGGAGCTTATTTTCGAGCTCAGCCTTAAGATCCAATAATTCTTTTACAGTCGCAACACGATGTTTCTTCTGTAAATCATATAGAATAGACAACCTGTCATTGACCAAAGTCAGCCTTTCTTCATCCATCATGATACTATCAGCTACTTGTTCAACCTCAGCACTTAAATCCTTTAGTTCAATGAGCGTGCTTTGAAGACGATCAACCAAAGATTCTGATGATGGAAGATATCGAACTCCATTCTGCAATGATGATTGCACTTGTTTTAGGCTATCCAGGACATTGATTTCTCCGTCTTGAAGTTGTGAACTTGCTGCATGGAAGTGTCTTTTGATTTCCTCAGCGTTCTCCAATTGGGACTGTTCTGCTTCCAAATCCTCCTGCTCAGTTTCCTGCAAATTAGCTTGGTCCAATTCATTGAAGACAAATTGTTGGTAATCAGATTCTAACCTTGCTTTTTGAAGGTCTTCTTCCAAATTTTTCAATTCAGAAATTGCTTTTTTATATTCTTGGTATTTCTTTTTATAGTCAAATAACAAAGATTGATTTTGAGCAACTGTATCTAAAACAAGTAGTTGAAATGATTCAGTATTGATTTGCAGCGTAGCATGCTGGGAATGGATATCAATCAATTTTTCACCTAGGACTTTTAAAGTTTGTAAAGTTACCGGCGTATCATTGACAAAAGCTCTGGATTTACCATCAGCATGAAGTTCTCTACGGATCAGACTTGTGTCTTCATAATCTAAATCTAAGGAGTTGAATAGATCCTGAAGGTTATAGTCCTTGATAAAGAAATGGCCTTCGATGATGCACTTCCTGGATTCATCAAAGAAATGCTTGCTTTCTGCTCTATTTCCAAGGATCAACCCCAATGCACCCATAATAATGGATTTACCAGCTCCGGTTTCCCCTGTTATAATATTGAGTTTTTCGTCGAAATTTATATCTAATGCATCAATCAATGCATAGTTTTTTATCTGTAGTTTGCTTAACATCCGATCTTTTCTGATTAGCAATCCAATCTTTTTGAGCTGAAAGCAAATAGAATGGATTGTTATTCATCAAATATAAATAATTCTGCATCCAAGCTAAAATTAAGCTCTTAATATTATAAATTCTCCAAAAAACTGATATGTTTGTATTTCATGCCGGATTTTAGCAAACAGTTAAGTAAGTATATTCCATCTACCGCCGCTCCTATTATTTCCGAATGGATCAATGATACCGGCTGTAGGTTTAAGGTAACTCGTTCCAGGGCATCTAAACTGGGAGATTACCGTTCTCCATTTAAAAACGAACCCCATCAGATCACGATCAATCATGATTTGAATCCGTATTCATTTCTTATTACGACGGTACATGAGTTTGCACATCTGAAGACTTGGCAATTGCACAAGAATAAGGTCAAACCTCATGGTTTGGAATGGAAGAATAATTTTAAAAGTTTGATGGACCCTTTTATCAAACTGAACTTATTTCCGGAAGACGTCCATTTTGCATTGACCAAATATATGAGCAATCCAGCTGCATCAAGTTGTACGGATTTGACTTTATATAAGGTTCTGAAATCGTATGACAAGTCGGAGAGTGAGATGGTAACGATTGACACGATTGAATTTAACAGTTACTTCAGTATCAAAAACGGTCGGGTATTCCAAAAACTGGAGAGGCTTAGAAAAAGATACAAATGTCTTGAAGTTAAGACACAGAGGATTTATTTATTTCACCCGATAGCAGAAGTGTTACCTGTTGATATAAAATCAAATTCTTAAATTGCAAAGACCAAATAATCTAATCAAGAATAATTTACAAATCATGATGAACAACAAACTATTTATTGGAGCTGCCCTATTGCTTGGACTGGCGTCTTGTAAATCGGGGGGCGAAAGTTCTTCTTACGACAAAAACAGCCTAGATTCTGCGGCAACCGCGGCAATTACAGAAGAAAGTTACAAAGCATATGTTGCAAAATTATCCTCAGACGAATTTTTAGGACGCAAACCCTTTAGTAAAGGAGATACTTTAACCGTAAATTATATACAAGACCAATTTAAAGCATTGGGGGTTGAACCCGGCAATGGGGATTCATATTTTCAGGAGGTGCCGATGGTTGAGATCAGTTCGAAACCTGTTGATCCAAACTTGACTTTCAAGGGTAAAAATGGAGATCTTACAGCCAAATATCTTGATGATTATGTTATTGGTACGCCGCAGATGGCGGATCAAATTGATGTAGAAAACACAGAATTGGTGTTTGCAGGATTTGGTATCGTAGCGCCAGAATATAAATGGAATGACTATGAAGGATTGGATGTCAAAGGTAAAACCGTCGTAGTGATGGTTTCTGATCCTGGACGCTATGACAAAAACTTATTTAAAGCAGATACGATGACTTATTATGGTCGTTGGATTTATAAGTTTGAAGAAGCCTCACGCCAAGGCGCCACCGGTATATTATTAATCCATGAAACTGAAGCTGCTAGCTATGGATGGAACGTTGTAAGAAGTGGTTGGACAGGCCCTCAACTTTCGTTGGTTCCAGAAAACAAAGGTGCAGATTTAAGTAAATTTCAAGGCTGGGTAAGTACAGAGACTGCCAAAAAATTATTTCAGATTGGTGGCTTGAACCCCGATGTTATGGAGCAGGCAAAGAAACCAGGCTTTAAAGCCGTACCAATGAATGTTTCTACGAGTGTAAAGTTGAAGAACAGTTTTAGGGAATCAAAATCTAATAATGTAATCGGAACTATTAAAGGCACTAAACGTCCTGACGAAACTATTATTTATACTGCACATTGGGATCATTTAGGAATTGGTGAAGCTTCCAATGGCGATTCTATTTTCAATGGCGCAATTGACAATGCGACTGGTGTTGCCGCACTTTTTGAATTGGCAAAAGCATTTAAAGCTGCAAAAGTTCAACCTGAACGCAGTATCGTATTCTTGGCAGTTACTGCTGAGGAACAAGGTTTGTTAGGTTCTCAGTACTATGCTGAACACCCAATCTATCCATTGAACAAGACCGTTGCAAACCTGAACATGGATTCGTTCAATCCTGTTGGAGCTATGAACGGATTTAGAGTTACGGGTACTGGACAGACTGAACTTGAGGATTACGCTATCTTATCTGGCGCTAAATTTAACCGTAAGTTGGTACCGGAGGGAAGTCCGACATCTGGTGGTTTCTATCGTTCTGACCATTTCAATTTCGTTAAAGTTGGAGTACCTGGATTATATATGGGTAGTGGTGGTGACTACCTTGAATCTGACACAACAATCATCAAAAAACGCCAAGAGGCATTAGCAGGTCGCTATCATGCGGTAACTGATGAGCTGGATGACAATTGGAATTTCGATGGAATCTTGGCTGATATCCGTCTATTCTTTGACATTGGCTACACTTTGAGCATGGATACTATCTTTCCTAACTTTAAAGCAAAATCAGAGTTTAAAGAATTAGGCGACAAACGACTTTCAAAATAGTATATTTGTGATATTGTATAAATTGAAACTATCTTAAGAAATGAAACACTTACATTCTACCCTTGCAATTATTTTGTTAGCCGCATTAATAATTGTCATCCTTATCACGTTAGCTAATTACTTTGGTAACAAGGCTTACAACAGAAAAATTGCATTAATTGGATTGATTACTGCTCATTTGCAACTCGTAGTTGGTTTAATCGTTTACTTTACTTCAGGTTTAGGCTTAGCTAGCTTTTCAGGCGCAAACATGAAAGTAGCGTCTTCAAGATTCTATTTCTTAGAACACCCACTGATGATGATCATTGCTATTATCTTGATTACCATTGGTTACTCTAAGTCAAAGAAAATCTTGGATGCTAAGAAAGCGAACCAGACGGTTTTGATTTTCTACATTATAGCATTGATTTTGATATTGTCAAGGATTCCTTACCCGGTTGGTAGCTGGTCGATATTCAACTAGGACCTCTGATTGGAATGATATAGAAGATGGTTGGTTATTTTACCAACCATTTTTTTTTGATGTAAAAGAGGGACTATGATTAATCTGATGATTGACTATGATTAGGCAAAAAAGAAAATTGTTTATAAAAAGAATCTAACATATTTAGGTTTCGTGGTCAAGTATCTTATGTCTGTTTTCTCATATCTCACATCTCATATCCAGATATAAACAAAAAGGGCATGAAAAAATTTTTCATGCCCTTTTTGTTTATATCTGTAATATTATTTTTTGCTGAATCCTAAGATTGCGAAAACAACTCTGATTGCTAAGAAAGTAGCGACAAGTAATGCGATATTAGCTACCCATGAGAATAAAGATCCCATTTGGTCTAGAGCTGGCACTACATCCGGTACAAAACGAATGAAAACACCTACTAATCCGATTGCAATTGCAATAGTTAAAGAAACATAATATTCAGTACGGTTTGCGTTATTGTCCGTATGTTTTGCTGGTCTTTCTACAGTTGTATTTTCCATAATTGATAATCTCCTATTAAAGCTGCACAAATGTACAAAAGTCTGTGTGCAAATAAAATAATAATTACAATAAATTAACGTGCTAATGCTTGTTCTAAGTCAGCGATTAAGTCGTCGGCATCTTCGACACCTACGGAGAGGCGCAAAAGATTGTCTACTACTCCTACTTTTTCTCTTGCTTCTTTGGGGATTGATCCATGGGTCATTGTTGCTGGATGGTTGATTAATGATTCAACGCCACCCAAGGATTCTGCTAAAGTAAACACCTTGAAGCCTGAGGCAATACGGAAAGTTTCTTGAAGATCTGCGTCTTTTAGGACAATTGATACCATTCCTCCAAAGTCACGCATTTGTTTCTTGGCGACATCATGTCCTGGGTGATCTTCAAAACCTGGCCAATAGATTTTTTCAATCTTAGGGTGGTTTTTCAAGTATTCTGCTACTTTTCTTCCGTTCTCACAGTGTGCTTTCATGCGTAGGTGCAATGTTTTGATTCCTCTCAATACCAAGAATGCATCTTGAGGACCTGGTGTTCCACCACATGCATTATAATAGAAGAATAATTTCTTATAAAGCTCTTCATCATTCATCACTAGAGCTCCCATTACTACATCAGAGTGTCCACCCAAGTATTTAGTCACTGAATGCATTACGATATCTGCTCCTAAATCCAACGGGTTCTGTAAATATGGTGAAGCAAAGGTATTGTCAACAGCGTATAGAATACCTCTTTCCTTTGCAATCTTTCCAATTGCTTCGATATCTGCCAACTTTAACGTAGGATTAGTTGGAGTTTCTACCCAGATCAATTTGGTTTTAGCCGTTATTGCATCTGCTACGGCTTGATTATCCGATGTGTTTACGAACTTGAACTTAATTCCCATAGGCTCATAAACCTTAGTAAAGATACGGTAGGATCCACCATAAAGGTCATCTCCTGTTACTACTTCATCTCCTGGTTGTAGGAGTCTCAGTACGCAGTCTGTTGCTGCCATTCCGCTTGAGAATGCAAGGCCAAATTTTCCGTTTTCCAAAGCTGCGATACAATCTTCCAATGCTTTACGAGTCGGGTTTGTTCCTCGAGAGTATTCGTAGCCTTTATGATCGCCTGGTGCTTTCTGTTGGTAAGTTGATGTTTGATATATAGGTGTCATTACGGCACCTGTAGTAGGATCTGCCTCCTGACCGGCATGAATTGCCTTGGTTGCAAATTTGTAATTCATATGTTCTATTTTGTTGTTTGAGCTAAGTTATTAAAAATCTAATGGAGAAGGATATTTAAACTGGTAATTCAACAAATTGGTGATTTTATCAGCGACTATTACCTTCTGGAAACTATCTTTTGGATCAAAAGATGATGGGTAACTGTACATATATTTTTGTGCACTCTTCAAGATGACCTCTTTTTTTGAAGGATGTTCTGGCGCAACCAAGTTGTAATATCCTATTGGAAGATTTGTTTCCAAAGATCGTTCGATTATTCCAATGACATCATCGAGATGGATAAAATTTGCGGGCTGGTCTCCCGTGGTTATTACCTTATCTTGGAAATATTTACCAAAGATTCTGTTTTTCCCAAAAAGTCCGCCCAATCGGAATGTGGAACTAAAAGGTAGACTCATCATTTTCTTTTCAGCAATTCTTAGTTTCTGGGTCATCAATTCTTCTTGATTGAAGGTCTCGTCGAAGGTCCCATCGATATCTGGATAGACACCTACTGAACTTAAGAAAATATGCTTTTTATAATTTATAAAACTGAGTGCATTAAATACAAAAGAGAATCGATGTTCGATTTCTGCTTCTGAATTTCTTTGTGTTGCTGGAATGGAATTGATGACCGCATCAAATGAAATATCAACTGGGAGATCCACAGAAAGATCACGGTCGAAATCATGTATATAGGCAAAAATACCATCGTTTATTAGACGATGGTATTTTTCCGGGGTTGTTGTAGTCACCCATACATTCCAACCTTTTCCTTTGAGCTGATAAGCAAGCTCCTCACCTACCCATCCACAACCCAATATCAATAGGTTTTTCATATTATTTCTTTAATATGCTTTCGCAAATAATACTCTTTGTTTTGAAGGTTTACCAGTGAAGATACAAACACCTTCTTCTTCTTTTGAATCCAAAGGTATACAGCGAATAGTTGCCTTAGTTTCTTCTTTCACTCTTTTTTCTGTTTCTACTGTTCCATCCCAATGTGCAGAAATAAAGCCACCTTTTTCTTCAAGTACTTTTTTGAATTCATCATAAGAATTGACTTCAGTGATATGCTCATCACGGAAAGTCAAGGCTTTATTATAGATATTTTCTTGGATTTCATCCAAAAGGGCTGCTATTCTGTCTGGTAGGCCAGCCTGTTGGACTGTTTCTTTTGTTTGTGTATCACGGCGGGCAAGTTCAACTGTTCCATTTTGCATATCACGAGAACCCAAGGCTACGCGCAATGGAACGCCTTTTAATTCCCATTCAGCAAACTTGAAACCTGGTCTTTGGGTATCTCTATCATCATATTTAACACGGATATCCAATTGTTTCAATGCTGCTGTCAGTTGTTCTACGTAAGCATCCAAGTTAGCTTTTTCTTCATCAGTTTTATATATTGGAACTATAACCACTTGAGTTGGTGCCAATTTTGGAGGAAGGACTAATCCTTGGTCATCGGAGTGTGCCATAATCAAGGCACCCATCAAACGAGTTGATACGCCCCATGATGTAGCCCATACGTAATCCAATTTACCTTCTTTAGATGTAAACTTGACATCAAAAGCTTTTGCGAAGTTTTGTCCCAAGAAGTGAGATGTTCCGGCTTGCAGAGCTTTACCGTCTTGCATCAATGCCTCAATACATAAGGTATCAATTGCCCCTGCGAAACGTTCGTTTTCAGTTTTTCTGCCTCTTACTACAGGAACTGCTAAAGTACCTTCGGCAAAATCGGCGTATACCTCCAACATTTGCTGTGCTTCCGCGATAGCTTCATCAGAAGTTGCGTGGGCAGTATGTCCTTCTTGCCAAAGGAATTCTGCAGTACGCAAGAACAAACGCGTACGCATTTCCCAACGAACCACATTTGCCCATTGGTTTACCAGTATTGGCAGGTCGCGATATGATTCGATCCATCCGCGGTATGTATTCCAGATAATTGTTTCAGATGTTGGACGAACGATCAATTCTTCTTCTAATTTTGCATCTTCGTCAACGATTATATTTCCAGAACCGTCATTTTTCAATCGGTAATGAGTCACGACAGCACATTCAGTTGCGAAACCTTCTACGTGAGAAGCTTCTTTAGAGAAGAAAGATTTGGGGATAAATAAGGGGAAATAGGCATTAGAGTGGCCAGTTTCTTTAAATCTTTTGTCAAGAACAGCTTGCATTCTTTCCCAGATTGCATAACCATATGGTTTTATCACCATACATCCTCTTACAGCAGAGTATTCAGCGAGGTCTGCTTTAATTACTAAATCATTGTACCATTGTGAATAATCTTCACTACGGCTGGTTATCCCTTTACTCATTCGAAAAATAAAATTGACATTTGTAAAAAATCGGGGTTTTTAGGTACTTTAACACCATTTATCACCAAAGCAAAAAATAATTAGTAATTTTGATTGGTAGATTAAACCCTGACGATAAAATCGGGTCTAAGATAATAATTAATGACTGTAATATCGAATTTAACTGTTTTAGAATCATGAAAAACAACAAGATATTTTTGGGAGGGTTAGCAATCGCGTTTGCTGGATTAATCAGCTCCTGTTCGACCACGAGTCGTACAGTTTATCGTGATGATGTCTATAATAACCAAGACTCGCGATCTGTTTACCAAAGTCCCGATTACTACTATACTGATGGCGAAGAAGAGCAATCTATCGCACAATCAGACTATTATGCCGACGAGTACTCTGACCAAGATTACGTTGAGGGCGGCGTAGAAGAATTAGAATATGCAAACCGAATCAATAGGTTCTATTATAATACACCAGGAATGATGTATTATGATCCATGGTTTGATCCTTGGTACGGCTATTCTGGATTTGGCCTAGGCTGGAATTCAGGTTTTGGCTGGTCACTAGGATTTGGTTGGGGCAATCCATATTATGGCTTAGGCATGGGATGGGGCTATCCATACTACGGTTATGGATGGGGATCATCTTACTATGGCTGGGGCATTTACTGGGGACCTAACTCCTACTACAGCTATTGGGGACACCCATACTACGGTGGTGGATACTATGGAAATGGATACTACGGTGGAAACTATTATGGCAACAGACGCCAAGCATCTGGAAGAAGTTACTCTTCTAACTATGCTCCAAGATCAAATGGAGCTAGAGTAAGCAGAGATGCGAGTGGCAGATTTGTCAATAGCAGATCAGGTGTTGCTTCAGGTAGAAGTGGATCAAGAACTGATGGAACTGTTAACAGAACTCCTTCATCAAGATCAGGGTCAAGAACTGATGGAACTATAAATAGAACTCCTTCATCGAGATCAGGATCAAGAACCGATGGAACTATCAACAGAACTCCTTCATCAAGATCAGGATCAAGAACTGACGGAACTATCAACAGAACTCCATCATCAAGATCAGGATCAAGATCTAGTGGTACTATCAACAGAACCCCATCTTCGAGATCGGGATCAAGATCAAGTGGTACTATCAATAGAACTACTCCATCAAGATCATCAGCTCCAAGCACAAGATCTACACCAAGTAGACAATCTACACCATCACGTTCAAGCGGAAGTTTTGACCGTGGAAGTTCGAGTGGTGGAGGATTCAGCAGAGGAAGCTCTGGCGGTGGATCGTCATCTAGAAGTTCTGGCGGTGGCGCATCTTCAGGAAGAAGCGGAAGTAGACGTTAATAAACACGAAATATGGTTATAGCCAATATAAAATTATATTGGCTATCTCTTTTTATATGAATCAGATCAGAATATGAAAAAAATTTTACTATCCTTAACCTGTCTTGCATTAGCATACAATTATTCAAATCTTCAAGCCCAATCGTTATCTGACAATGCTCTTATTATATCTCGTGATCTAAACTCCGGTACGGCAAGGTTCAAAGCCATGGGCGGTGTTAACACAGCCTTAGGAGGAGATATCAGCTCTATTTCTGGAAATCCTGCAGGTCTTGGATTTTACGGACAATCGGATGTTTCTGTCAGTTTAAATTATCTGAATAATATCAATAAAGCTTCTTTTTATGGCAATAGCATCTCTCAAAATCAAGGTAAATTCGGTTTTGAAAATGCAGGTATTGTTATAAACTATCCAACAAATAATAATCCTGATTATGGATGGCAAAATTTCAACATTGGTCTAGGAATAGATCAGCACAACAATTTTACCGACAATTTAAAATACTCAGGAATTAACAATCAAAATTCTATAGTAAACTCCTTTACTGAAATCATGAATGGTAATAAGGAATTTGCTGATGATTTTTGGAACTCATATTTGGTAGATCAGGCTGATGGTAAACCCTATTTCCCTACCGTATTGGAAGCCGACGAGAAGAACCAGCAGATGGACATGATAACAACCGGATATAAGTATAACACTAATATATCTTTTGGTGCTAATTATGGGAATAAATTCTATATAGGTGCTAAATTCGGTTTTACATCTTTCAAGTATGATTCAAAAAGCACATTATTAGAAAAAGGGTGGACAAAAACCGCGGGCGAAATTTTAGCTGAAAACCCTCAGTCAGATTTTGGCAAGCCCAATAATTCGGCATATGAATACACTGATATCAGCTATGACCTTCAGGATTTTAATGATTTAACCCTTAAAGGGACAGGTGTGAATTTCGGATTAGGTATGATTTTTAAGCCTACTTGGGACTGGAACATTGGTGTTAACATTACCACTCCGACATGGACCGAAGTTCAGGAGGTAAGTGACGTAGAGACTTGGGTAGATTATTATAAAGATGAAAACAGCACAACCAGTTTACATGAAGGGTATGGTTCTAAAAATTACGGACAAACATTCGACTATGCGATTATTTCTCCTTGGAAAACATCGGTAGGTCTGACAAAGTTCTTTGGCAGAGGGCTATTGTCGGCAGATTTAGAATACGTGAATTATTCTTCAATTAAATATAGAGAGGTGATTTTGGATTCTGATCCTACTTTGGAAAGCCAATTGACGAATGAAATTCAAGACAGTTTTAAAGGAGCATTTAACTTTAAAATTGGGGGAGAATTTTTGTTCACTGATAGATTAGCAGCAAGGGCAGGATTTCATCTAATAGGATCTCCTTACAAAGGAGATTCGCAAAGCGATTATATTGCGAGCTTAGGCTTAGGATATGTATTAACAAAATCTCTCTATGTAGATCTTACGGGGATGCAGTATAAGCAATTCAATTATTCTACAAACCCTTATGTATTCAATAACTTAAACAGTCCACTTCCTACCGCTGACGTTAAGAATACAAGAACAAATGTTGTATTGACTTTAGGAGCTAAATTCTAGAAGGCAATATTAGATAATATAAAAAAGGCTATCCAAAAATTGGATAGCCTTTTTTTTGAAAAGTTGGCATCAATTTACTTTAAGCCTTTCTTTCAGAAAGTTTCCTTACGAATAGATTATAGTTTTCATGTTTTTCAACATATACTTCTTCACCAACATCGATATAGCTGTCTAATGCGACAGCATCATACCATACATTATCAATTTCAATTTTTCCTCCAGGACGTAATACTGTTTTAGTAACACCTACCTTATTGATTAGGTTGGGTTTTGCTACAGAAGAAGTATATCCTTCTGTTGCTTTTTGTTCGTCTTCCAGCACCAACTTTTTAAAAGTTGGGGACTGTAGGACATTTTTTCCAAAGATCACCATCAATACGATGGTCAAGATCATGGCTCCTATTACGATAATAAATGAATTCATTAATAATCCTGGTTGGGTAAGTTTAAAATCAAAATAATCATTAGCTACCATTGAGAAAGCTAATCCGCATAAAACTAATATAATTCCTGCAATTCCCGCGACACCAAATCCTGGGATTACAAATATTTCTAGGACAAGGAGAATAACTCCTAGGACAAAAATTGCAATTTCCCAATTATCAGCCAATCCCTGTAGATACAAGGGCGCAAAGAACAAGGCACCACAGATCAAAGCAACCACTAATGCGAAACCGATACCTGGAGTCTGGAGTTCAAAGTATATTCCTCCAATAATACCCATTATCAGAAATCCACTGACCAAAGGATTGATTAAGAGTGCTATCAAATGGTCTACCCAAGTTATTTGGTGTTCTGTTACACTTGGTTTTTCAATATTTAAGTCCGGGAAAATTTCAGCTTTATTTTTGATTTCTTTTTTGGCAAGGCCAATTTTCACTGCTTCTGAAGCTGTTAACGTCAATAATTTTCCATCTTCTTTTAATGCAGGGATTGATATTGCGGGATCGACAAAGGCTTCGGCAACCTTAGCATCTCTACCTTTTGCTTCTGCTGTTGCCCGCATCAAGCCACGCATATAAGATTGATACTTTTCGGGCAGTATTTCTCCGTTTTGGTTAACTACAGATGCAGCACCCAAGCTTGCACCCGAGTGCATATAAATATAATCTGCTGCTAATGAGATCAATGCCCCCGCAGAGGCAGCATTATTATTAACATATACAATAGTTTTGAACCCATTGTCGTTTAATAGGCTAGAACGAATAGAATCTGCGAAGTTTAGAGCTCCTCCATAGGTATTAAGATCAATCAATAAGTACTCAGATTTATTTTGTTTAGCCTGCTTAATAGCATTTTTCATGGTACGCCAAGCATTGGGTCCGATATCTTCCTTTATAGGCACAGAATACACTGACTGCCCGAAAGAGTGAATGCAGGACATCAAGCATATGAATAGAATACCTAAAATGTATTTAGTAGTTTTGTTCATAATAGTTTTTTTAACCGAATTTGTTTGTCATCGGATGACTAAATATACGATAAATAAAATTTTCGAAAAAGCATTCCCGACGAATATCTGGAAAATCGAAATAGACTCCAATAAACCCTATGTTGCTGTAGAAACTAGGGATGTGGAGACTACTTTAGCGTCTTTCTTTGTATTCGATTTCGAAGGGAATTGCTTGATGTCTCCGTGTCAAGCAGATGGTAAAGAATGGACTTTGGACTCCATACAAGATGGATATATGATTTTAAAGCGAATCGGAGAACAAACTCCAGTTCAAGAAGGCATTCAAATTATCCAAATCCTGAATAATGAAGTTATCTTCCACAGCTACGAATTCGTTTTGTTAGATGTGTTTAGTGGATTTATACATGCTAGGCATCGCAGTATTTCTTCTGGAGAAAGCATTGCTATTGATATCCATAACGGAGAATATTCAAGTTCTGCGGAACGTATTTTTGACATGGCAAGTAACAAAGTCCAATACCCAGTAACCTATCAGCAGACACCAAGGTTTCTAAAACATGAACATACTGTTGGGCCGCTATGGTTGAGCAAATGTGGGCATCACTTTCTTTGGTGTTACCATAAAAAAAACAAAGATCGATTTGACTTATGTTTGGCAACTAGTAATTTAAACCAGATACTAGATCAACAAGTCATATTGAAGGATATGGAGAAAATGATACCCCAACCCTATTTCCAATTGGGGAATCAAGTGTTCTTTATGTCTTTTAACAAGAGGGAAATTGTATCATATTTAGTATAATTGCAATCAATGATGAGAGAACGATTATTCAACAAGTCTATTAAAAAGACTTTAATTATATTTTCTGCCACTATTTTATTCGCTGGAGTCTCTCTAGCTCAGGCACAATCCAACACAGTAAGTACAAAAACTACCGTTAAAAATGGGAAAACCTTTCTCGAACATACGGTTACTTCAAAAGACACCTATTACCAACTAAGTAGAATTTATGGGGTTCCTGTTAAGGATATTATGAACGCCAATAATAAGAAGAATCTAAGAGTTGGAGATGCTGTTTTCATACCTGCCAAAGACGAAGCTAAAAAAGAAGAACCCAAAAAGGAAATCGCAAAAACAAATTCTTCAAATGAAGGTGATTCGAGAACTTTGGGCAATCCCAATAGTGAGACCATTCAGGCAAAAATCCTAACAGAGTATAAAGTAGGAAACAATGAAACCTTATATTCCATTGCAAAGCGTTTTTCTACTACTGTTGATAACATAAAAAAACTGAACAGTTTGAATACGGACACTGTTCGTGAGGGACAGACTCTTAAGATACCAGACGGCAATGTTGTGGTTATTCAGAAAGAAACCGCTCCTGCGGCAATCAATATTCCGATACCGGAAAATCTTTCCAAGGAAGAGATAGAATTTGAAACCAATCGATACGGTATCCGTGAGAAAAAAGAAAAAGGAATCGGCATCTGGATGGAAAATTTAGAATCTGGAGGTAGGAGCAACCTTGCTTTGCATAGAACAGCTCCTGTAGGAACGATTCTAAAAATTACAAACCCATTGACAAAAAGTGTTACCTTTGCCAAAGTTGTAGGAAAATTCTCTGATACATCAGAAAGTAGGGATGCCATTGTGATCCTTTCAAAATCTGCTGCCTCATATATCGGGGCCTTGGATAAAAGATTTCTGATTGAAATCGCCTACGGCGCACCAGTAAATTAGTGCAAATTTTAGAAATGGACAAACCATACGTAATTGGAATCGCAGGAAGTAGCGGTTCTGGCAAAACATTCTTTTTAAAAAGCTTTTTAAATCATTTTTCTGAAGAAGAAGTTACCTTGATTTCTCAAGATGACTATTATATTCCCGCCAACACCAAAACAAGGGAAGAAAACAGGCTTTATAACTTTGACTTGCCTACCTCTATCGATAGAGAAGCATTTTATCATCATATCAAAGAATTGTTTGATGGGAATACCGTATTCCAAAAAGAATATACTTTTAACAATCCGGATTTGACGCCTAAAATGCTCCAGATAAACCCTGCCCCTATTTTGGTGGTTGAAGGATTGTTTATCTTTCATTATGAAGAGATCAACGAGCTCCTGGATTATAGGATATTCTTGGATGCTGATGAACCTATTGCACTGGAAAGAAGATTGAGAAGGGACCTTATTGAGAGAGGGTATGACCACGAAGATGTGATGTATAAGTGGATTAACCATGTTGTTCCATCTTACAATCAATATCTTCTTCCACACCGAGAGGAGTGTGACTTGGTTATCCACAATAATATTGACGACCCACAGATCATTCAGGCCTTCACCAATGATATTGCATTAGAATTACGAAAAATAATAGGTTAATTATTTTTAATTAATCTAAATAACTATATTTGCAGCATGTTTGAGACGATGATTAAGCTGCAGGTTTTGGAAAACAATCCCTTTGAAGATCAAAGGGCCAATTCTCCGTTTAATCCAAATGGGGATGCAACTTTTAAGAAGTGCTGTAAAAAGTACAAAAAAGGTAAGCGTTGCAAAAAATGTCCTGGCAGAAGCGAGTAATTTCACAAAATTCTACTTCCTGCTTTTAATTTTCTATTCTTCCACATAATCTAGGTCCTTATCAAAACTTTCTTTAAGTCTCGACAGAGCAAAGATGGCGATAAGGGAAAGCATGACAATCATGATCATAGCTGCTGGAATTATACCGAACCAATTCACAAAGACTCCATATAATAATGTTGAAGGTATCAAGGCTCCTCTTACGAAATTTGGGGCAGTTGTTGTTACTGTAGATCGAATATTTGTTCCAAACTGCTCTGCAGCGATTGTAATAAATGTTGCCCAATATCCGACTCCCAATCCCATTAGAAACGCAAGCCACAGAAATTCATTTTCTGTTATGCCCTGTCTAGTCAAATAAATACAAGAAAATAGCAAGATCATTATTTGATAGATTAAGACCACTTTTCTTCTTGATTTAAATATCTGCGCTAGCCATCCTGCCAAGAAATCACCCAAAGATATTCCTAGGTAAGTGAACATCACTCCTTTACCAGCACTAAGTGCATATTGAGCGTTTAATGCCTGTCCGATTTCGGGTGCTTGGGTTACCAATACTCCTACCACGAACCATATCGGCAATCCTATACATAAACAATAAATATATCTTTTTAATCTTTCTGCATTATTGAAAAGCATTGAGATTTTTCCTTTTTGGACGTTCTTATTTTCTAAGGAGGAAAACATACCTGACTCCAATACCCCTACCCGCATAAACAATAATAAAATTCCCATTCCTCCCCCAACAAAATAGGCAGTTCTCCAACTGAACCATTCTGAAATAAAATACGCCAAAATGGCTCCTAATACGCCTACTCCAGCAACGATCATGGTTCCGTAACCTCTCTTCTTGCGATGCATAGACTCAGAAACCAGAGTAATCCCTGCTCCCAATTCACCAGCTAAACCTATCCCTGCAATAAATCGAATAATACCATAAGTTGTGACGTCATGCACAAAGCCATTTGCAATATTTGCAATGGAGTACAATAAAATGGAGCCAAACAAGACTTTGAGTCGACCATATTTGTCCCCCAGCACTCCCCATATTACTCCACCGATCAAGAGCCCTCCCATCTGCATGTTAAGGACAAATTCGCCCTTACTGCGCATTTGGTCAGCAGGTACTCCAATATCTGTAAATGATTGTATACGAACTATGGAAAAGATAATGAGGTCATAAATATCAACAAAGTAGCCCAATGCAGCCACGAAAATCAATACCCAAACATGCTTATTCGGTTTTTGCTCATTCATAAATCAGGAATATTTATTGAATATAGGGTACATATTCTTTTATTACAATAGAGAGATGGATTTTCTTAGAAATTAGCTGTATTTTTATCGGCATGAAAGTATCTCCAAATACTTTAAAATGGGGTTTGAGATTATACCCACCATTCTTTTTCCAGCGCATTTGGGTTCGCAGGATAATGGATAGTTTCTTGGGTGCAGATGTAAAAATCAACAAGAGTATCTTAAATATCAATTCCAATAAAACTATATTTGGAGGAACAATTTTCTCCGCAATAGACCCCTTCTATCCTATTCTATTAGATCAGTATTTCAAACACCAAGGGATCACCCGCACTGTTGCTTGGCTCAAAACTGCACACATTGACTATATCAAACCCGGCAGATTTGACCTAGAGGTTAGTATTCGTCTAAACCAAGATATTCTGGATGAAACATTGCACACAATCAAAAAGGAAGGAAAAGTAGTGCGTACCTTTCAAACTCAGGTTTTCGATAAACATGGAACGTTATGTGCCGTTGCCCATAATGAGATCTATATTCGGGACCTTGACTTCAATTTCGAAACATTAAACCCTGCTCCAACTCCCGCCGAGAACACGAGCATTGAATTATAATTTAATTAATCATGAAAAAATTAATCTTATTAGGCGCCGCTTTTTCCGTTGTTTTCGCTTCTTGTCAAAGCAAACAAGTCGAAAACAAAGATCAAAAACTTTCGGAGCAGGCAATAGCCGTACATGATGAAATCATGCCGCAAATATCACACTTTGATAAGTCAACTATTGTTATCGATTCAGTATTGACCAATTTGGCTACAATAAAGGAAACACAAACAACATTAGACACAGCAAAAACTCGGGTCGACCTGACAAATTTGAAAGATAGCATTGAAAATGCTACTGATAATATGATGACCTGGATGAAAGATTATGATCCTGAAAATGTTGATGAAACATATCAGCAAAAAGAAGTTGATAAAATCAACGCCATGAAAAATCAGTTTGACAGAGTTTCTGAAAACATTAAAACGTTATTAGCTCCATTCAATTAAAATCAATAAAATGAAAAAGTATATTGGCCAATCAATCATGGCCATTACGTCAGCATATCTATTATTCTCTTGTGGACCGACCGAAAGGAAATTGCCTATCTATGGCGAAAGGACTCCTGTAGAAAAGGAAGTGGATGGTAAAAAGGTTGTAGACACTGTTTACCATACTATCCCTGACTTTTCCTTCTTGAATCAAGACAGCACTCTCCTAAATCAAGATTTCTTCAAGGACAAGATCTATGTTACTAATTTCTTTTTTACGCACTGCCCAAGCATCTGTCCTACCATGCAGCGCAACCTACTAAAGGCTTACGAAAAATACAAAGGCAACAATAAGATCGCATTCTTATCCCATAGTATTGATTTTAAATATGACCAGCCTTCTGTACTTAAGGATTATGCTACGAAACTTGGTGTCGATAATGACCAGTGGCAATTTGTTACAGGTAGTAAGGCGGATATCTATGGAATTGCTGAAAAATATATGGTCTATACGAAAGAGGACGAGAATGCTCCTGGCGGCTATGACCACCAAGGATATTTAGTTATCATTGACCCAGACAAAAGAATTCGGGGAGCATACGATGGTACAGATGACGAACAAGTCAAAAAACTATTGGAAGATTTGGATGTTATCCTAGCAGAATACAAATAATGACTCTTCGCTATTTATTAGGAACTTTAAGCTTTGTTTCCATGCTTTATTTTCTGTTTTCTTGTAATACAGATTTAAGCGTGGAAACGATGCAATATGCGACCAATGGCCAAAAACTTTACGTTACACATTGTCAGAACTGCCATGGTGCTAAGGGTGAAGGATTAGGGAAATTATACCCTCCTCTTACTGACAAGGTTTACTTAACTGAAAACCGCAGTAAATTGGCATGCATTGTTAAAAATGGCATGTCCGGTGAGATTAAAGTAAACAATATTATTTTTAACCAACAGATGCCGGGAGTACCTCAGCTCTCCTCTATTGACATTGCTTACGTACTGACTTATGTGACCACTTATTTCGGTGATAGCAAAACTCATTTCAAACAAGAAGAAATCGAAAAGTACTTGAAAGACTGTGATTAATTTACATTGATTAATCATGATTGATTGATGAACATGATTTTAATCGGAATCCGAAAGGGGAACTATGATTAATCGTGATTAAATGATGAACATGATTTTAATCGGAAGTTGGATAGGGTACTTTAGGAATCAAGTAATTATTTCTACGGGGTTGCTTTTATTATCTAACGCTATAAGGTTAATTTTTTATTTCTAAGAAGTTGTTTTTCAGGGTTTTATTTGTTTTTATAGAAAAAGAAAAAGGTTTTCAAACGGGGAGAATGAAAACCTTTAATAACCAATTATAAACCTAAATTATGATACGACAAAGGTAAGTGTAAAAACTACACACGTCAAGGGCAATTTGAATATTTAACAATTTCTTAACATTGGAAATATTTATTGTGGTTTATAACGAACACGTGACAAAATTACGTTAAAAAAAAGGCTACATTTGCAACCGAATGAACATTCAATTGACAGAAAAAAAAGAGCAAATTTTCTTTAGCACGCTAAGATTAATCAACATTCATGGTTTCCATGGATCACCGATGAGCAAGATTGCTAAAGATGCGGACGTTGCCGTCGGCTCTATCTACCATTACTTTCCTTCGAAGGAAGATTTAATCATTGAATTATACTGGTATTGTAAAGAAAAATTAAATGCTCATGTATTTTCCTCAGTTGATAGTACATTGCCTTACGAAACCAGGTTTAAGCAGATCTGGAGGCACCTAGTCCTGTATTACCTAGACCACTTGGATCATTTTGGGTTCTTGGAACAATTCTATGGTTCTCCTTTCTATGAGGGTATTAGAACAAACATTATCAAACAGAAATCAGAGAGGAATGTCTTACTGCATTTTTTGGATGAGGGCGTGAAATCAAAACATTTGAAAGATTTGAATGTTCGATTATTAATCTCTGCGTATTTAGGAGTTGCTATCTCCTTGGTTAGAGGCTGTTTATATGAAAAATCTCAACCTACGGAATATGAACTTGACACGATGGTTGACATTATTTGGAACGGGGTTAAAAAATAATATATATGAATTTAAGAATTAAGGATTTATTACTTTATGTTTCCTTTACTGCGATCTCTGTAGGATCTGTATTTGCCCAAACGACAAATAGCTTAAACAGTAATGCGACTTTGGATGAACTCATCCAGTATGCATTGGAAAACAAAATCGAGGTTAAACAAGCAAAACTTGACCAAGAAATCGGTGAACGTGAGATTGCATCGGCGCTTTCGGGTTGGTTCCCGCAAATCAATGCGAACGGAAGTTTGACACATTTCACTCAGTTGCCAACAGCTAATATCAATGGCCAAAACATTGCAATGGGCATGAAAAACACGTCTGCCCTAACCTTTCAAGCGGATCAAGCAATCATTAACCCAGGATTGTTCCAAGCGTCGAAAGCAGCGCAATATATCAGAAGACAGAATACCCTTGGTGTTGAAGATACTAAAATCAATACTGTAGTGGATGTGAGCAAGGCTTATTACGATATATTAACAAGCGAAGAACAAATAAATATTATCCAAGAAAACATCTCCAGACTAAACAGACAATATACCGAAGCTAATGCTAGATATGAAACTGGGTTGGTGGATAAGACAGACTATAAAAGAGCTCAAATCTCGTTGAACAATGCAAAAGCAGAATTAAAAACCGCTCTTGAATTTAGAAAATATAAATATGATTATCTAAAGACTTTGTTGGGCATGAATCCAAATAATGGTCTTTCGCTTTCATTCGAAAACCAAAATATGGAGAATAATGTATTAATGGACACATCTGAAGTTCTTAATTATGCCAATCGAGTTGAAATCAGACAATTGCAAACCTTAAAAGATTTACAAGTTTTAAATACTCAGTATCAGAAATGGCAATTCCTTCCTCGCTTAAGTGCATTTGCTAATTATGGATTGAATTATCGGAATAATTCTTTTGCTGACCTGTATGGCAATAATTTTCCTCAGTCGGGATTTGGTCTGAGCTTGACCTTCCCTGTGTTTCAAGGGGGAAAACGAATCCATGAAATTAGAAAATCCGAACTTCAAGAATCCAGAATTGATATGGACCTTGAAAACCTAGAAAATCAAATCGGGGCTCAATATTCTGCGGCAATGGCGAATTACCGTTCAAACATCAATGAATGGAGAAATGCAAAAGAAAACGTTGAACTTTCAGAAGAAGTTTACAATACTATAAAATTACAGTATGATGCTGGAGTTAAAACCTATTTGGAACTGATGACAGCAGAAACTGATTTAAAAACCAGTCAATTAAACTATCTAAACTCTTTATATGCTGTTATGTCTAGCAAACTAGATATCCAACAGGCTTTAGGTACGATAGCTATTCAAAATTAAAGAACAACAACCTCAACAACTATACACAAGTAATTACAACAACATGAATTCGAATCGCATATTTTCAACAATACTATTAGGCTCAGGTCTTTTCCTAACGGCTTGTGGCAATAAAGATGGCGCAAAGCAACAACAAGCAGCACAAATGCAAGCACAGGCTATGCCAGTTTCCATGGCCGTGGTACAAACTGAGGTTGTTACAGGTGAGCGTTCTTACCCTGCGAATGTAGTACCATTGCAGGAAACGGAAATCAGGGCTGAAGTTTCGGGATATATCACGAATATCAGTGTAGCAGATGGAGCATTTGTATCGAAAGGTCAAAGATTATATGAAATTGACCGTGTTCGTTATGCTGCGGCAGTCGATCAAGCTAAAGCTAATCTAGAAATTGCAAGAGCAAACCTTGCACGAGTTGAGAAAGATTTACAACGTTATCAAACCCTTGCAGAAAAGGATGCGATTGCAAAACAGACCTTAGATTATGCAATGACTGATGTCAACAATCAGAAAGCACAAGTTCAAGCTGCTGAGGCTGCATTAACAACTGCAAGAGTAAACTTACAACGATCAAGTATCGTTGCTCCTTTTTCAGGCAATATTGGTATCTCACAGGTTCGTACTGGAGCATTGGTTTCTGCGGGGACAACATTGTTAAATACTATTAGTTCTACAAATCCTATTGCTGTTGAATTCCAAATCAATGAAAAAGAAATCATGGAATTCAGCAATCTCCAATCGGGAAAATCTAGTACACAGATTAACCTAACATTACCAGATGCGAGTACTTATGGCTCCAATGGTAGGATTTCGACTATCGATCGTGCGGTAGATCCACAGACTGGTACTTTAAAAGTTCGTGCTACATTCGACAACCCAAACAACACGTTGAGAGCAGGGATGAACTTGAATTTAAATGTATTGAGTACTTCTGCAACAGAACAAATCGTGATTCCTTACAGAGCAATCTTCGAGCAATTAGGAACATTTAATGTATATGCCGTAACTGACAGCAATACTGTAGTCTTAAAACCAGTTACTCTTGGCCAAAAATTAGGCGATCGCGTAGTGATTGCTCAGGGTCTGGATAATGGAAATAAAATAGTTGTGGATGGAGTTACATCTTTGAAACAAGGAGCTAAAGTTGTAGACAAGGCTCAAATGAATCAACAACAACCGCAACCACAACAACCGACAAAATAAGTGCTGTCACCCAAAACTATTTAAGCATGATCTCAGAAGTATTTATAAAAAGACCGGTAACGGCAATGGTAATATCCATATTGATTTCGATCATAGGGGTAATTGCCATTACTACGTTACCCATTAGTCAATATCCTAATATTGCCCCTCCTACAGTATCTGTTTCTGCTATTTATACCGGTGCAGATGCTCAAACAGTTGAGAAAACCGTAACCACCCCTATTGAGAGTCAGATAAATGGTACTCCGGGGATGATTTATATGAGTTCTAACAGTACTTCCGATGGTAGTTCACGTATTACAGTGACATTTGAAGTAGGTACTGACATTGATATTGCAACCCTTGACGTTCAAAATCGTGTAAGTATTGCAGAGCCTGTTTTGCCTGAGGCAGTTCGTCGTCTGGGTGTCACCACGAGAAAAATGAATACCGACATTTTGATGATGGTATCTTTAATTTCTCCAGATGGCAGCCGTGATCAGAATTTCTTGGCTAACTATATCAACTTGTACTTGAAGGATGCGTTATTGCGTGTCCCTGGTGTTGGTGATGTGCAAGCCTTTGGTCAGCCATTTGCGATGCGTGTTTGGTTAGACGCCAACAAATTGGCAAATATTGGGATGTCTCCTGCAGATGTAAATGCAGCAATTTCAGAACAAAACTCGCGTATGCCGGGTGGTTCTGTTGGTGCCCGTCCGCAAGAAAACGCTCAGGTATTTGAATATCCGATCATCATGGACTCTGACTTAGAGGAAGTAGATGAATTTGAAAACATTGTAGTTAAAACCAACACTGATGGTTCTATTGTTTTATTGAAAGATATCGCAAGAGTGGAATTAGGTCAATTTAACTATGGTATTACCAATAAAGTTAACGGTCAGGTTGCTTCTGGTATGATGATTTCACAAACTCCAGGTGGTAATGCTGTACAGACTGCAGATGGTATTTACGCTTCCTTGGAGGAGTTGAAGAAATCATTCCCTGCTGGTGTAGATTATGTTGTAGGATATGAAACTGTGTCTGTTGTAAATGCATCTATCAGTTCAGTTATCCATACGTTGATTGAAGCTATGATCTTGGTAACTATCGTTGTATTCTTCTTCTTACAAAGTTGGAGAGCAACATTAATTCCATTGTTAGCTATCCCAGTTTCAATTGTTGGTACCTTCATATTTTTCACGATTTTTGGGTTCTCGGTTAACAACTTGACGATGTTAGCATTCGTACTCGCGATTGGTATTGTGGTGGATGATGCGATTGTTGTGGTCGAGGCCGTCCAGCATTATATTGACCAATATAAGATGGACGCCAAAGAGGCTACTATGCGGGCTATGAAGGATATTACTGCACCTGTAATTGCCATTGCCTTGATATTGGCTGCGGTATTTGTTCCGGTAGGATTTATTCCAGGTATGGTTGGTAAGTTATACCAACAGTTTGCCATTACCATTGCTGTATCCGTAATGTTATCAGCCTTTATCGCTTTGTCCTTAACCCCTGCATTGTGTTCTATCATGTTAAGACCTTCAGCAACGACTAAGGATTCCAAAGGATTGAACCAATTCTTTTATAAATTCAACCTTTGGTTTGATAAGGTAACCTACAGATATTCAAAAGGAGTTAAAAAAGCTATTAAGGCTGCACCGTTAGTATTGATTCTATTGGTTTGTATTTTCGTAGGTACTGGTTTTATGTTTATGAACAAGAAATCAGGATTTATTCCTAACGAAGATGGAGGTATTTTCTTTATGGGTGTTAACTTACCGGAAGGTGCTTCTAGTGCTCGTACAGAAGAAGTTCTGACGGAACTAACAACAGATTTACGTAAAGATTTTCCAGAGATAGAATATGTGACTTCGATCAACGGTATGAACTTATTGAACCGTGCTGCCAAACCGAATGGTGCTTCCTTATTTGTTTCATTGAAACCTTGGGGTGATCGCGAAAGAACAGTTTCGGAAATCACGGGGGCTATTATGGGCAAATATAGAGGATATTCAAAAGCTACTGTTATTGCGGCAACACCTCCTCCAATTCCGGGATTAGGTACTGCTGGTGGTTTTACGATGGAGATTCAGGATAGGCAAACTGTCGAAATCAAAGATTTTGAGGGTATGGTTGGTCGTTTCTTAGCGGCCGCAAATCAGCGTCCTGAAATCGGAATGGCTTATACCCTATTCAACAGTAATTCGCCAAACTACAAATTACAGGTAGATCGTGAAATGGCTAAGAGAATGGGTGTGCCGGTATCGAATATTTATAGCACTATTTCATCCTATTTAGGTAGTAGTTATGTAAATGACTTCACTAAATATGGTAGAAATTTCCGTGTAGTAACTCAGGCGGATACCAGCTACCGTATGCATATTGAAGATATCAACAAGCTTTATGTAAAGAATGTTCAAGGTCAACCAGTTCCTGTTTCTAATTTGGTGAGATATGAATTGGCTACAAATCCTTCGATCATTAACCACTTTAATATCTTCCGTTCGATCCAAATATCGGGTGAGGCTGCCCCGGGTTATTCATCAGGTGACGCTATAGCAGCTTTAGAAGAAGTTGCGGCACAAACGCTATCTGATGGTTATTCTTACGAGTTCTCCGGTTTATCATTGCAAGAGAAACAGTCAGGCAGTAAAACGATACAGATCTTTGCACTATGTATCCTCTTTGTATTCTTGTTACTAGCCTCATTGTACGAAAGTTGGTCTGTACCATTCTCCATTTTATTATCGGTTCCATTAGGTGTATTTGGTGCAATCTTGGCATTGACCTTATTACCAAACTTGGACAACAATATCTATGCACAGATTGGTTTGGTAACCATTATTGGTCTAGCGGCGAAGAATGCGATTCTAATTGTAGAATTTGCCAAAGAAAGGGTCGATATCGGCATGAACCTACTTGATGCAACTATTGATGCTGTTAAACTTCGTTTACGTCCGATTATCATGACTTCATTAGCATTTATATTGGGTATTATTCCTTTGATGCTTTCCACCGGTGCTGGTGCTGTTTCTAGACAGACAATTGGTTGGACGGTATTTGGAGGTATGACCGCAGCTACTTTCTTAGCAATCTTTATTGTACCGGTTCTATTCGTTGTTATTACACGTCTAGCCTATGGTAAAAAGAAATTGGCTGAATTGGAAGCTAATTTTGATGAAGAGAAAAAGAAAAATCTAAGTGCTCACTAAGCAAAACTAATATTGAGAAAAGGCTAATTCAAATTATATGAATTAGCCTTTTTTATTAAAACGTCTTTCCATTTTGATCAGGTTCTTTATCCAGTCCATCTTGAAATTTCATTGAGGCATGGGTGCCATCACAAAATGGTTTATTCGTTGATTGCCCACAGCGACAGAGCGTTTGTCGATTTCTGACTTCATAATATTTACCATTTGAACTTTTAACTGGAATCCCTCCCCATAATGCGATGGGACCGCTGCAATTATTGGGCATGTCTTCAATCAATCCTATAGTAGGCTCGATGTCTTTGTCTTCAATTGGTGTTCCGCCATCCCATACAATCAAGCGGCCAGATGGACAGTGATGCGCCATACCTACACTTAATTCAACTGATTCTTGGTTTGACTCCTGGACCTCATTCCATATTCGTCTTCCGTTATCACAGAATCTTGCATACGCACATAATTTCTCATCGTCAGATAACGAAACTACTGGACCCTCGATAATTTCTGCCGTAGCAAATTCTGGGTTAAAGGTTGCTGTTTCTGTCAGATCAACACCGTTTTGCTTTGCCTTAAGGTGTGAGTTATCACAGTAGGGTTTATTCTTAGACAAACCGCATCTACATAGATATGTTTCATTTTCAGCCTTAAATGTTGCACCATCCTTATATGCTACCGAAATTCCATTGGGATTGGCAAGAATAAATTGTTGCACCATCTTAGTTTGCCCATGCAGTAGATAAGGACCATCGGCGGTTACCTCAATATATATATTTTTAGTGTTCGTTTCGGTTCCGAGTTGAACATCCAATTGGTCTTTTTCCAATTCCATAGCATTCAATTTTTTATAAGGTAAATTCCATCACTAGGAATAATACGATGAGTTGAGTTTTTGTTTTTAAAAAGAAAACCGTTCCAAATTGGAACGGTTTCTTGATTCACTGTAATGGTGCATTAGGAGTTTACCAAATTACAGCGTTTCACCCATTTGCATTTTCTTTAAATATTCTGGATATATAGTTTGAGAATAGTTTGGCACTTTTTCAATATACTCTTCCATGATAGCCACAGCTTCTTTATTTTTTCCAGTCTGATATAATAATAGAGCAAAGTTCATTAGATCAGTTGGGTTTTGGCTGTTTTTAAATGCTGTTTCGCTCCAAGTTAAAAGAGGCTCTAAATAAGATTTTCCAACATTTTTAGAATATGCCATAACATCATTTACATATTTTATTTTCATCCGATCTGAAATGGAATGAGCATACTTTGACCTATAGGCTTCCAATGCTGGGATAAATTTGTCCCATTGAAATGCATCACTGAAGAACTTCAGCTTTGAAAAATCCATGATTTCTTCAATTCTGTCAGGATATTTCTTGATCAAACTATCCTTTATAGACTTCCAATCTGGATCAGTACTTAAAATATAATATCCTGATGGACTTTTGCGTCCTAAGGTGTTCTGAAGTTCTTCAAAATAAATAATACCACGGTATTGTTCTTCTGCTTTCCCTTCTCCCAAAAATTGATTTATCTTTTGCTGTTCAGTAGTAAGCAAAGGAAAAGTCCTATCTCTAGAAGAGTTGGTCATGTTCAAGATCAATTTTGCATTTCGTTCTGAAGAAATTCCGTTTGTTTTCTTAAGATATTCTCTCAAATATCCTTTTTTAACTTCGTCAGCTTCCCTAGCTATTTGAATTAATTGGTATAAAGCTTCTGTATTATTAGTATCCTTTTGATATGATGCATAGATTGGATAGTATTGGTATTTGGGATCAGTTACATTTTCAAGTATTTTCTTAAAAGCTGAAACATTTTTATACCCAATTACCTTATGGACGATTTCCCCGTTTGGATTGAAAAAGAGTATACAAGGGAAACCAGTGATATTATAATCTTTATCAAATTTCTTGCTTAAAGTCAACCAATCTTTCTTGACCTGGTCCGCATTTTTATCTTCATCAAATTGAACTTGAACAGCTATAAATTTTTCATTTGCGAGATGACCTATGGTATCATTTGGGAATACCTTAGCTTCCATAACTTTACAAGGTCCACACCAACTTGTATAGCAATCGATCAATATAAACTTATTCTCTTCTTTTGCCTTTTCTTTCACTTGTTCCCAATTCAATCCTTCAACAAATCGAATACCTTTTTCTTGAGCAAAAATCAAACTTGGAATCCATAGCAGAATAAATATTAATTTTCTCATAGCATCTTAATCTTTTACATTACGGCTTGAATAATTCTTTAATTGCAATAACGGAAATTGCATTTTTGAGTACCATTTGCAATGGTATTTTCTCGGTTTTTGAACCATAGATATTACTAGTTGAAGAAACTATTCCAACGAGATTACCTGAGGAATTCATAATTGGCCCTCCACTGGATCCTACAGCATAATCAGCAGTAATGGTCATTCGCCATTGCCTTTGTTTCGGATTTGCAGGATTTACCAATTTAGAGTTCTTGGCGACAATTCCTTCAGACAAAAAATAATAGTTCTGTTCAGGATGCGCAATGACAAACACTTTTGAACCAACTGCCAAAGGATCGTCCAAAGGAATAAAAGACACTTTTTTATTTCCAGTATTTACTTTAAAGATCAGCACATCATTGCTGGCTGAATAAGCTAGAATTTTATCTATAGTATATATATCACCTTCAGAATTTTGAACATAATAAAGACTACTGTCCTTACTAAGCATAAGACTATCAACAGACTTTTTACTGTATATCATCTCTCCAAATACATGTCTGTTTGTGACAGCAATTCCATCTTCACTTATGAAAAAAGCAGTGGCTATTGGATCTGCCATTGGCGCAAGTTCAGGATTAGCATGATTCAGACGTCCAACTATCAATACTGCAGACTTATTCTGTGCATAAATTTCTTCAGGACTTAAAATCTTTGAATTATTTGTCGTAGGCAGAGACAATGAAACAGGCTGATCATCAAACAAAGTTTTTGTTTCAATCTGAATTTGACTGATTGTCTTTGCTTTTTGTTCTTTAACAGCGGTCATTATTTTCTGTTCCAATCCATTGAGGTAGAAACTATCTTCTTTAAATAATTCCTCTCCCTTTTGTTGGCCAATTGCTTGCACCCATGGGAGTACAAGCAAGACCACAAACAACAATTTAACACCGTATTTCTTTTTTAATAACATGCCGTTATTTTAATAATTCATTTAATTTATTGAGAAGAGCAGCACCTTTCAAGTCTTTTGCGATTACATTTCCTTCCTTGTCCAACAAAAAGTTGGAAGGGATATTCAATACTCCGTACAACAATGCTGCTTCATTCTCGGAACCTTTTAAGTCTGACACTTGAGTCCAAGGGAGTTTATCAATTTTAATGGCATTCTTCCACATTTGGGCTCCTTTTTCACTATCCAAAGAAACTCCCAAAATATCAAATCCCTTATCCTTAAATTGTTGATATGCATTGACTAGATTAGGATTTTCTGCGCGACAAGGTGCACACCAGCTTGCCCAAAAATCAATAAGGACATACTTCCCTTTGAAATCTGATAGGTTAACAGGTTTTCCTTCCACATCATTCTGTGTGAATTCAGGTGCTTTAGAGCCTATTTTGATCTTAGTGTTTTGAATTAAATTATGCGCAACTAAATCACCGCCAGGAGTTGCTTTGATAGCATCAGAAAGTCCATCATACAGCTCCTGTATAACTGAAATATTTTGGGAACCAAAAAGTGTAAACAACTCAGGAATACTTACCACGCTGTTTGGATGGTCCATTATGAATTTCTTGGAGAAAGCATATTTTGTTTGATATAGACTATCGATCTGTGCATCTACAGCATCACTCTCTTCTTTTTTCATGGTCTTTCCAACAACGCTGTTCTGAAGATCTTTCACTTTTTTTCCAAAATCGTCGTTAAAGGTTTTTACGATCTCATAATCTTCATATGTTGGAGAACCTTTAATTTTTAGATTTTCAATATCTTTAAAATGACCATTGACTTCAATATTTCCTGGTTCAACATACAGAAACTTTGTAACTGGACCTTCAGGTAATTTAGCTACTAAAAATGCATTTGTTGGACCTTCAATTGTACCAGAAAACTCAAACTTTCCATTTTCAACTTTAACAGAATCTTCTCCTGGATAATCTCCTCTTCTAATCAAATGGATAAATTCTTGTGGCCAATCGGTAATGGTTCCTTTTACAGTATATGCTGTTTGGGACATCGCTGGGAATGAACTCATGCACAATAGTGCCCCTGATATTAAATTTCTTAACTTAATCATGTTTCTTTTCTAATTATTTGCCGATTGTATTAGAGCTTTCCTCAATACCAGCGTTATTATTCACATTTTGTAAGGCATCCCCAATCATGACACTTGTCGGAGTTTGCTTCACCTTCTCGGATAGTCCGTTGTACAAATCCATTAAAATTCCTTTGTCTAGAATAGTAGATAAGGATTTAATTTCTTCAAGACTAACAACACTGTTTGGATGATCTTTAATGAATTGCTGTGAAAACTGAATATTTGCTCTGTTCAGGCTATCAATTGAATTATTTATAGCGTCAATTTCTTCAGAATCCGTAGATTCCTCTGCTTGTTGCGAAAGTTGGGCGGTTTTGAAAGCTATATCTTCGTGACCAGCCTGTAACTTTAAAAAGTCAGAATAACTAGGAGATCCCTGTACATCCACCTCTTTAAATGAGCTGAAGTTTCCATTTATGGTAATTGTTCCTGGTTCGATATATAGGAATTTTGCTACTCCACTCCTTTTTTTGGTAATAAGATATGCTTTAGTTGGACCTTCAATTTTTCCTTTAAATTCGAAAGAACCGTCACTTGTCTTTACGGAATCAACGCCTTCATAGTCGCCTTGTCTTACTAAATAAACTGTTTCTGTTGGCCAGCCTGAAATTTTGCCTTTTACAGTGTAATCGGTCTGCGCATTGCATGTTAAACTAACTAGAGTCATTCCAAAGCTTAGCAGAACGATTGTTTTTAAATTTCTCATAATTTTCCCTGAATGTAATTTTTGTTATAACGTATTATTGCTCCCAAGAAGCTCTTCCAATTTTTTGTTAAGGTTATCTCCCATCAGATTTGTAGCAATGATCTTTCCCGAGGGGTCAATCAAGAAATTGCTTGGAACCATCTGAATGACATACAATTTTGCAGCTTCATTATGCTGACCTTTTAGGTCTGAAACTTGTGTCCATGTTACTCCATCGTTTTCTATTGCCCTTTTCCAGCGCCATTCTTCATCTTTTGTATCAATTGAAACTCCCAATATTTCAAAACCTTTTTCTTTGTATTTTGCATACGCCTGGACAAGGTTTGGGTGTTCTTTTCGACAAGGTATACACCAGCTTGCCCAAAAATCCAATAGAACATATTTGCCTTTAAAATCAGTTAACTGAATGTTCTTAGATGTTGAATCTGGTTGAATAAAATTTGGTGCAATTTTTCCAACCTGAATATTCCCTAAATTGATGACACTTGTTTTTAAAGCTTCAGCATTGAAGGACTCTCTAACTGATACATCAAGACCATCGAATAATGCTTTTAAAGTCGGATAATCTAGCTTCATGGATAAACCACCCAATTCATAGATTGTTGCTGGGTTTTTAGGATGGGACTTAATAAATTCCTTTGTGGATTCAATATCCAACTTATCCAATTCTTCCATCTCCCTGAAATATTCCTTTGACTTTTCTTTGTCTTTCTCTCCATCAACTAAAGCATACAAACTATCTACTTTATTTTTCTTTGCATTGTGAATATCTTTGATCTGTTGATATTGATCTGTATACTTTGATCCTGTAACTTTTGCCGATGCCAAGTTTTTATAATCTCCTTGGATCTGAATATTTCCAGGTTCCAAGAAAAAGAATTTAAACTCAGGATTTTCTCCTTCCTTGTTGACAAGAAAAGCATTGGCTACCTCTTCTGTCTTACCTATAAACTCAAAACTTCCATCTACATTCTCAACAGAATCCTTAAAAGGGTTTTCACCTTTTGTTTCGAGATTAATATACTTACCTGGCCAACCCGTGATCTTCCCTTTCACCGTAAAATCTTGTTGAGCCATACAGATTGAACATCCGAGAAAAAATGTAACAGCAAAATTTATTATAAACTTCTTCATGTATTTAAATATTGATATGCATTATTCTTTTCCATTGATTTCTGCAATTGCAGTAATTCCGTTCGAGGCTTCCATAACCTGAAACTTGAAATATTTTGCCTGTACAGGATTAATAAATCGTAAGGTTTTAATATCAGGTTTTTCAACACTTGAATCCCAATAAACGGATCCTGCCAAGAAATAACCTTGGAATTCCCAAGTTTGTCCATCTTGACTGGAGTAAACTTTCACTTCTCTAAAATCGTCGTATGAATCATTATACTGTGGGGTAAATGAGAATCCTTTTACCAGTTTGGAATCACCCATATTTATGGTTATATCTTGCGGCATAACACGTGGAGATCTCCAATAGGTATCGCCTTTACCATCCAAAACTTTTGAAGCGGTAGTTTCTGTATCAAAGTTGCCGCTTGATGTTGCGGTCCATTTAGACCTATCCATGTCTTTTCCAGTCAGACCATCATTGCTAATTATGTTCTTTGTGTCAATGATTTTATGATTGATTTCGATAAAAGCTCTATTTGCCATTTCTACAGTATCTGGCGCTAACAGTTCCTTATCACTACTGTTGTCAATTTTCATGATAAGCACATAGGTCTCATTTCCTATGGTTGCCTCTAGCTTATCATAATCGATTTCGACTTTAATGCTATCTTGCGAGGACCATTGATTTGCTTTTATTGTAGCTTTATTCTTTACAATTTTATAGGATCCTTCTGGTAGAAGTTTTGACTTAGCATTTCTTTTTTTATTGAAAAAATCCAAAGAAACTAATGATCTATCTTCTATTGCTTCTGCAGTTACATCAACATTAATGGATTGCATCAATTTAACGGACATAGACACATTCTTACTAGCATCATCAACTCCATTCATCCTAGTATTAAAAAATCCACCCATGATGTATTTTGCAAACCTGTCATAATATTTGGAGAAGTTCTTTTCAGTTGAAAATTGATCCATGCGTCCTACGATGTAAACTGCTTTAACCTTCATTTTAAGGAAAGCATATTTTCCTTTTAATTCTCCATTTCCAGACTCGACTGAAAATTTAAGTGGAATAACATAAACTTCATCAGGCAAAAGACCATTTCCATTATTAAGGTCCACAAACAGTGAATCTGTTGATATTGATTTTCCTGCTTCGATTTCAAGTATACCATCATTTCTGATTTTGAAGGCATCCTTAGGAAAACTGATAGGCTTAACTTGGTATAATTCTTCGTAGTAAGGAAATAAAGTGGTATCAATTACGGCCTTTACTTTTACGGGTGAAGAAGTAACATCTTTTAATTGCACTTGTGTATAAGGTGCAGCATTAGTAACGCTTTGAATCACCTTCAAACCAACGAATGTAGCCGTTGCTTCCCCGGTAATCGAGGATGGAAATTGAGAAATATCTTTAGAAATATCTTCAAGAGGTCCCAAATTCTCCTTTTTACAGGAAATTAATCCAAACAAGAGAAGAGCTAACGCCAAATGAAATACTAGACTTATTTTCTTTTTCATGATTTCTAAACTATCTTGGGTTAGGAATAATAGCAGGATTATTTTGAATAATTCTTGGTGCTATCTGCATTAAATACCTAGGACTATTTGGAACCAACTCTGCTAATTCTTTTTCTATCTCGCCTGACCATTGGTCTCTCTGTACTCTTTTTAATGTTTTAGCTAATTTTGGGTCTCTATTCATTCTCTTCAGATCAAACAATCTGATTCCACCGTGAAAAATAAATTCTTTACGCTTTTCACTAAATACCAGAGGTAGGATGTCATTTACGTTAGAGGATAGATTATCTGTTCCTGACAATCTGTTTGCTCGGATTTCATTTAATAGTGCTAGTGCACCATCTACTTGACCTTTCCTTTCAAGACATTCCGCTTTAATAAACATGGCTTCAGGAACTCCTATACTATAGTTAAAAGTCATTTTTCCTTCTCTTCCTAAAAACAGGTTAGAGTAATTTGGAAATGCTAATTCCTTTCTTTTATCATTCCAGCCAAAAGATTCTAAAAGTTCGTAATCTCCACGTATAAATCCTCCAAAGTACCTATAGTAATCTTCATCAATTCCAACTTTAGCTAGCATTACCTCGGGATTCTTTGCCTGCTCAAGAAGAGTTACAGGATACGATTTGACATCTTTATAATTCAAGAGTTCTTTCTTTATTGCCAATCCATTCTCCGCTTCTTTGAGTGCATTATCATAATCACCCATATATAAGTAAGTGCGAGCTAATAAAACATGAGCAGCAGCAAGCCCAGGATGTATGATATCTACTCCCATAGCAGGTAATTCTTTTGTTGCTATTGCATCTTTTAGATCTAAGATTATTTGGTCATAAACCTCTTTGACCGTGGCTCTTTTAGGGCGTTCCACTTGGCCAGGAACAAGTATTAAAGGTACTGCTAGACTAGAAGCAGATGTGCCTGAAGTATAATCCGTACCATAAAAATTGGACAACTGAAAGTAAAACCATGCTCTATGAATTTTTGCCTGTGCTAAAATCACTCGTCTCCTACCTTCATCCTCACTGTTATTTAATTTGATAGTTGGCAGTTTATCCAAAACAATATTTAATTGCAGAATCCTCTCATAAACATCATTATAAGGTTGGTCATTGTCGGATGGAAGCCAAATGTCTTTTTCCCACAGATATGCATTCTTGTATGAATTAATTCTAGTGGTGTCATCAATAAAACTATTGTCGCTGGTTAAATCAGCATAGAAGAAATTGCATTCTGCCAATTGTTGGCTATTTAACATTTCTTCAAAGTCTTTGATTGTCGAAGGATTAACAATGGTGGTACTCGGGTTGATATCCAGAAATTTCTTACAACTGATTAATAACCAGCTGAAAATTAAAAGTCCATATTTTATTAAGTTGGTTTTCATATCCGTTATTTTAAAAAGTTGCATTTAGAGTTAAGCCGTATTGTACAGGCAATGGCAATCCCCTTCTACCTTGGTCATCTACAGAATTAGGGTCCAAGTGATATTTATTTTTCGACCAAAAACCTAAATTTTGAATATGGAAGGAGACGTTTAGGGATTGTAATCGCTTGTCAATAAATAAATTATTTGGTGCATTCCATCCGATTAATATTTCTTGTAACCTGGCAAAGTCCGATGAGAAATAACTATTGGATGAATTTCTGGTTAGATATCCTCGCATTGATCTATCACTATCTGACGAAAGTGCTGGAACATCTGTGAATGCTTCGTCTCCAGGTTTTCTCCAACGATCTGCAATCAGCGCACTGTTTTCAAAAAGTACAGATGGGGTAGGAATTTATTTTTTCATTACACCACCCAAGTTCACCAAAACAGTTGCCCTTCCAAAGAAGTTACCAACTGATACCTCTTGGATAACACCTGCAGTCCAAGGAGCACGGGTTTGTCCCATATATATCAATGCTTTTGATAATGTTGCACTATCAGGTGTTGTTGTAGGCTTACCACTTAAGTCATAAATCTGAGGGTTACCTTGATTATCTAACCCAGCCCATTTATATGCCCAAACTGAATTGGTACTATATCCATTGCGGTAACCCCTTAAGAATTTTTCATCTGCAGTATACGGTACATCAGGAACTTCCACTGCCATATTTTGATTATATGCACCATTAATTCCGAGTGTATATCTAAACTTTTCCTTAGAAACAAGTTCGGATTTTACATAAAATTCAAATCCACGATTTTGAATGTTACTGTAGGTAATTAGGTTACCTAATCCAGTGGATGGATCGGCATCTAGAGGAACATTATTGGAAAGTCCCATATCCGAGCGATTGTAATACCTTAGATCTATTCTGGTTTTATCGTTGTTGAAACCCATCTGAATAAATGCTTCGATGGTTCTATTGTTAGGTGGCAATAATCCAAAGTTATTGTTGGTAGCCATGCTAAATCCTCCTCCTTGCATACTATTGGTTCCCATCATCAAGCTCAAGCCTTGAAAAGCACTGGTGGTTTGATAGGAAGCTCCTATTAGGAAGCTGCTGATTTTTTCAGAAGTGAAATAGGACTCATTTTTGATATCATAGGCTAAGTTTCCATTGAACTGTTTGCTGCCTTCTGGCGAACGGTCATAATTCAAAGTAAACATCAGAGCACCATCTCTAAAAATACCGTCGGCTGCAACACCAAAATACCTTACAGTATATTTCTTCCCAAAAGCTGTTGAATCATTTAAAGATCCTGCTCTGGATATACCTGCCATGGTTTGGGTATTATATGTTCCAATCAGGGTTAATTGATTTGAAAATAATTTCAGGGACAATTTCTGATAAATATTCCTAGATGATTGGCCAGCCTGCTGAATAGGTAAATAATTTGAAATCCAAATCGCATAATTATTCCAATCCTCTTGGATTTTTCTAGTTCCATTAATTGGTTTTTGAAGATCCGGCAACTTACTGTTGGTGATCCCTGTAGCAACTCTTAAACTATTTAGCCACGAAGGAAATATTGACGTACGGATTTTCCATCCTAATTCCCCCGAGTACATTTGAGTTTTTGAGTAATTTGCCATTCCATAATTCGGGGCATAAATCTCGCTGGCATTAGCATTTACGGTCAAAACACTATCTTTCCATGCATAATGGATACCCGCATTGGCATTTAAATTTCGGTTCATTGTACTATCCCCCGAACTTGGCGTCAACAGACTGTTCATATAATATGGAGAACTTGTTGTTTGGTACAACGATCTATAACTATATATACCTTGGTCTGGATTAGCAGGAACAAATATCGGAAGACCATAACCAGTTTTATGGTTATATCCATACATCTTACGGGATGACGGAAGTTGAAATATATCACTTGAACCACCGGCACCTACATTCATTGAGATGGTATGGTCATCAATTTGTTTGGTGAGGCTTAAACCAGTTCTAACATTAAGTTGTTGGTTTAATCTGGAATCTTTATTGACAATATCTCCTAGAGGTAGGTAAAAATCCACTCCATTTGCTTTTGGCACCCCCATATTATTTATCAATTGCCTTGCTGCGGAAGAGTTTCCTGCAATTGTTCCCGTTGTATTGGTCTGTAACCTCCTAAAAAACACCGAGTTTGCCCATCTTAATCCCTTTAGCAATTCCCAATCACTGTCAAATCGAGTTTGAATTTGTGTTCCTGTCGAAAAACTACCGTTTGACCGGAAATCTTCTAATAGATTGACGCCATTATTTAAATATCCCGCTTTCTCAATCAATGCATTTCTCTCCGCTGTTATGGAAGAATAATCATAAACATAACCTCCATTTTGATCCAATAACATTTGATATGGTCTTGGCATATTATAAACTGACAGTTCCCCAGATCCATCTTGAGATCTGTTATGGGTTCCATTTATTTGCCATTGGATTTTAAGCTTATTATTGAATAAACTGAAATTGTTTTTAAGGTCTAAGCCATATGAATCAGCATTGTTTTGGAGCCCGTTGCTTTGATTTTTCGAATAATTTCCTGTTAAAGCAAACCTGTAATGTGTTGATCCTCCAGATAAATTCAATAAATGGTTCATGGAGAATGAGTTTTGCTGCAAAAGATTGATTTGGTTTTCATTGGAAAGTACCGCCAATGAATCCATTGATTTATTAAATTGATCTCTAGTAATAATCTGACTGTGTAAACGATTCAGCAGTAATATGGATATATCTGTACTTTCAGCAAATGGGTCTCCGGTTGCCAATTCAGTATTTGATATTTCCTGATACAAGTCTACAAGATCTGCAGAAGTTGCTAAACCTAGATCATTGAAATTATACTTAGGTTTCGGCCTGTAGTACATGTTTGTACTATAACTAATCCGAAGTTTATTGAATTTGCCATCTTTTGTTTTGATCAAGATTATACCGGCCATAGCTCTTGGTCCCCATTTTATCAATTCTTTAGGATCCTTGATTACCTGTACAGATTCAACATTTGCCATAGGATAATCTGCTGGAAATTCTTCAATCGGGAATCCATCGATGACAATCATCATCCCTTCTGTATTTCCAAAACTTGCCGACCCCCTTAATTCAGGAACCAATGTGACACTTGACTGAGTACTAAAGACAGGGAGCACAATTCCAGAACCCAGAGGTAACCGTTGGCCTTTTTCAAGAGCTTCAATAACACGCTGCCCCAATCTCGGATCATATTGCAAATACTGTTCGACAGTATAATAAGTCATTTTAAGACCGCCATGGGTAGTTGGAATATTTACACCGATAACTTTTTTTCTATTAGAGGGTAAAATCTGTAATGTCAATCCCGGAACTGTACCTTGAAGTACCTGACCTAAGTTCATATAACTGCGGTTGGTTAAATCTATCTGGGTATTGAGATTTAATTTTTCTTTTACCTTTGATTCTACTGTTATACCTTCCATTTCCAATACTTTCTCAAACATTTGGACTTTCAATGATTGCTCCCCTCGAAAAAACAACAGATTTTCTTTATGCCCTTGTGATCTAAATGCCAACAGATCACCTCGAGTTGCAGCAATGGTAAATCTTCCGTTTTTGTCGGATGCAGATTTTCTATGAACTGAATCTTTCAGGTTGATAATGGTTACCCCAGCCATCGGCTCTCCCAATTGATTTACGATTACTCCTGGAACAAGTGGGTCAGGTAGATCAGTAATTATAATCTGCACTCCTTCGGGTTGTCGGTCTACTTTCTGATCCCTCGTTTTAGGGACCAAAACAATAGTCTGATTTGCAATGGAATACGAAATAGGTTGCTTTCTGAAAATGTCGTTTAAAACCAACAACAACTCCTTCTTCTTTACATTGATAGTAACAGGATTGGTTCTGTTTATCAAGTTCCCCGAGTAGAATACGTCATAATTGGTTTGGTCTTTAATCTTCATCAACACTGACTCCAAAGAAGCATCTTTTTCCTTTAGAGTCACTTTCTGTGCCTTTGCAGACACAAAAAGCAACATAGATATTAAAACAGTTAGTGCTATTTTCATTTTAGGTTTATGAATTTTTTGTTTTGATAAATTTTAACTATTGGTTATTATTAATTAATAAGGTGTCTAAGCTACGGCACAAGTAGCTATTGCTTTTGTGTGATTTTAAGGTTTTCTTCTGCGAATTACTATGGTTTTACTGTGAGGGTATTGCCTTCTAAGGTTAGATTTATTCCACTTAATTCAAGCACTTTCAATACTTCTGAAAGATTTTGATTCATATTTGTGCTTCCGTAAAAAATCTGATTTTGATCGACTCCCGGCAAGATCTGGATATCAATATCATACCATCTTGCAATTTGGTTTAAGATGGTCTTCAAATCTGCATTGTTAAAGTTGAACTCTCCCCTGACCCAACTGATGCATTCTTTGGCATTGACTTCAGTTACATGTATACCAGCTGCCAGATTAGATGAGATAGCTTGTTGATTGGGTTCAATGATTTCTTCTTCATTTTCAGCTGCGACCTCCACACTTCCATCAATCAATGTCGTAGCAATATGATTTTCATCACTGTAATTATTTACATTAAACTGAGTTCCCAATACTTTGATTCGTTGATTTCCGGCTTTGACAATAAACGGTTTTTCTGAATTGTGCTCGACTTCAAAGTAAGCTTCACCGCTCAGTTCAACCTCTCGAGATTTACCTGTGAATATAACTGGATATTTGAGCTGCGAAGCTGCATTTAACCATACTTTACTATTATCAGGCAGGACCAATTCAAATTTTCGCCCTTTTTTTGTTGTAGCTGTATTATATGCTAATTCATCGGAGGTTCCTACATAAAAGATAGCTCCGTCTTTTTTGATGATTGAAATCCCATTTTCAACTGCAATAACACCATCTGGAATTGAATCAATCAATACTTCACGTCCATCTTCTAGAGTTATTACTAATCCAGATTGACCCGGTGCCTTATCTTGTTTTACTATTTCTGTAGATTCTCTATTACTCAAGGAATTATATAACCAGACCCCTCCAATTGCTAAGAATAAGATTAAACTTGCAGCAATGGGATAAAAATATTTTGTTCGTATTTTACGGATTGGTGTTTGGTCAGATTCATCTGTTTTAGATTCGCTTTCCTTTTCCAATTTCCCTAGAATATTCTCTAGCATTTTTAACTGGTGCTCTTCACGACTTCTAGCTATGGATTCAGGAATATTCAATGGCTCATTTTGCCCAGAATTATACCAATTGGCATATTCTTCGGCTTCAACAGCGCTGATGCTGCCATCCAACCATTTCTTTTCCAGTTCAGATAAACGTTGTTCTGTCATTATTAGAGATTATATTATCGGCTACTATATATATAATCAGTTAACTCGACCATATCCCTATATCGATTTTGAAAAAAATTAATAAAAATTTAATATTGAGACTAAACAAAGAGTAAATTATCACGACAAGTAACTGGTTATGAATAGCTTAAATAAAAATACTTATTATAAAAATTATTTAATATTGTATTGATTTACAAAGGGTGAAATTAAATTTTAGAGGGAAATATTAAGGATATTGTTCTGCCGAATTAATTATAGAGAAGGATCTATGGAATTAAATTCTTACCAAAAGAAGAATAACAGGTATCTCAATCCGGATTTCAAAGTTTTTAATGCTCGAGTTAGGTGGGCTTCAACTGTTTTTTCTGTTATTTCTAGTTTCTGTGCTATTTCCTTTTGAGATAACCCTTCCTCCCTGCTTAATTTATAAACCATTTGACATTTTTCTGGAAGCTTGGCGACTAATCTTTCCAACTTAGCTTTTAGTTCATCAAATTGGAGGTAATTTTCCATAGAATAAGCTTGATCATCTGATTTTTTAGCATGCTCAACATACTTTTGTTCAACAGTCCTTTTTTGTCTGAGATTAATGACCTTATATTTTAGGGCGGTTGCGAGGTAGCCATTTAAATTTTCTGTAACAGCTAATTTTTCTCTTCTACGCCAAAGATCTAGGAATATTTCCTGAACAATTTCCTGAGCTTGGAAAAGATCCCCTAATTTATTTGCAGCGACGACATACAATTTATCCCAATAACGATTATAAATCTCAGTAAATGCCTTAGGATTATTATTCTTGAGCATTACCAATAATTCAGAATCCGTTTTTGAAATATTATGATTCATTTATACTTTTCAGGATAATTTATCGCTTTAAATAGCTTTAAAGTATCTAAAATAACAAATAATAAACTTTAAGTGGAACTAATTAATCGAATAAATATTTTGGGTAAATTATTTAAGTCTAAAATTTTGAAGAAAAATCTTATTTCAGCATAATTCCTACTGACAGATTAAGGTGCTGATGTTTAAAATCTGAGCCATACAAATTACCTTTTAGTTGTTGGTAAACATAGGATGTTGAAAATGTGAATTTTGTTTTATTAAAGGAATCGTAAAGATAAAAGACGCCTAATTTTCCCATTGCTCCTTTGTCGTATACAGGTCCAATTTTTGCAGCATACCCTGCATTAGCAAAAACACCAATTCTTGATACTTCACCAATATAGGCAAGAGGTAACCTGGCATCTAGAAATACAGGGAATAGATTTCTGTCATATTTGGCTGTTTTGTTGTCATCATTTGGACTATTCGTTTGAGTATAAGAGCCCTTCAAGGTTTCATTACCTAAACCAATACCCACATAAGCTTTCTCATTTAAATTTTTACCAAAAATAAAATGCAGAGAGTAACCATTGAACTTACCGTCATATCCTGGACAAACCTATATTTCCGCCAGCTTGGATTATTGAATAGTAATTACTCTGGCTATATCCTAATTTGATGCATAACAAAAGGACTACAGCCACCAAAAAATTTTTCATTGTATTAGTTTAATATTTTATAGATTAATTCGGTTAATAAATCACCACTTTCAGTGAGATGACCCACATTCATACCTTTTGATTTTAGGTCAAACTCTTTAATGACATGGATGATCTCAAAAGTTTTTCTGCGATTGAAGTTTCTTGCTGCGTATTCATATTCCTTGACAAAGAAGGGGTGAACTCCAAGCTGTTTGGCGGCAGCTGTTTGTGATTTATCAGGAAGGTAATGGTATTTTAATATTTTCGTAAAATAAGTTCCGAGAGAACCTATTACGACCGGCATTGGATTACTTTTTGGATTTGCTGCAAAATAATCTACGATCTGAAATGCTTTTAAGGCATTTCTTTTTGACAACGCAGTATTGAGTTCAAATACGTTAAAATCTTTGCTGATACCAATATTTTGTTCAATGTCTGTTGTTGTAATTTCTTTATCAACAGGAATGTTTAATTGGAGTTTTTCTATTTCATTGGCGATTTTAGAAAGGTCAGTTCCTAGATACTCAGCCATTAATGCGGATGCCTGAGGATGTACCTTTCTGCCAGAAGCATTGAGTTGTTCAACAATCCATGCTGCAACCTTATCTTCATAAAGTTTATTGGATTCCAAAACAATCCCTGCTTTTTCCATAAGCTTATAAGCCTTTTTCCGCTTATCAAATTTGCTGTACTTATGTGCAAATACTAAAACTGTTGTTGGAGTAGGCTGTTCTAGATATTTTTGGAGGAGTTCATCATCTTTCCACTTCAAGTTCTGCGCTTCTTTGACTACGATTACTTGATAATCACTCATCATTGGGTACCGCTTTGCCATACTGACAACATTAGAGAAGTCTGTATCCTTTCCATATACCACCGTTTGGTCGAAACCTTTTTGAGCATCATCCAATACGGTATGCTCGATAGCATCAGCAATCAAATCAATAAAGTATGGTTCTTCCCCATGTAAAAGATAGACAGGTGCTAATTTTTTTTTCTTTATTTCTGATAATATGGATTGGGTATTCATGCTGTACGAAAGTACGAAAATGTGTAGACTTTTATGACTTGTAAAGGGCTGTAAATTTTCGTAAATTTGTAAATGTTTAGACCGGTTCCATTGAACTTACCGCCTTTTCCGGCCAAAATCAGCAAAAAACAAGATCAGTATTATATTTTCGACGAGCTGCGAAAAAAGCATCTTTTGTTGACACCGGAGGAGTGGGTACGACAACACTGGGTAAGTCACCTGAACCTGCACTATCGCTACCCCATGTCACTGATGAAAATCGAAGGCGGACTTTCACTGAATGCTCTTCAAAAAAGGTCTGATTTGGTGATTTATGACCGAAAGGGCTCCAAAGTACTTTTGGCAGAATTCAAAGCACCATCTGTCAAAATTACCGAAAAAGTATTTCATCAAATCGCAAATTACAATAGCATTTACAAAATTCCTCTACTTTTAGTCAGTAATGGAATTGAGCATTATTATTGTAGGATTGATTTTGAGCAGTCGAATTTTACATTTATAACGGAACTGCCATCTTTTCATCAAGAAGATTTTGAATTTTAAAATAAATATTATATTAGTAGCTTAAAGCCAGAAGGAAACACATGAATATAGATAAAAACGAATTTAGAAAGTATGCTATCAAGCATCATAGAATTGGAAGCCAACATGTAGATGGTTACATTTCTAGATTACAGCAACAAATTCCAAGCAACCTGACACCTTACATTATCGAAGAGCGTCAATTGAATGTTGCGCAGATGGACGTGTTTTCACGCTTGATGATGGACCGTATTATCTTTTTAGGTGACGGCATCAATGACCAAGTAGCAAATATTGTTCAAGCACAATTATTGTTTTTACAATCTACAGATGCACAACGCGACATTCAGATCTACATTAACTCTCCAGGAGGAAGTGTTTATGCAGGTTTAGGAATTTACGACACGATGCAATATATCTCACCCGATGTAGCCACTATCTGTACAGGTATGGCAGCGTCTATGGGTGCCGTTTTGTTGGTAGCAGGAGCTAAAGGAAAACGTGCTGCGTTACGTCACTCTCGCGTTATGATTCATCAACCATCAGGAGGTGCACAAGGAGTAGCATCTGATATGGAGATCAACTTACGTGAAATGTTGAAATTAAAAGAAGAGTTATACAAAATCATTGCTGATCATTCCGGCCAAACGTATGAATGGGTTGAGAAATCTTCAGACCGTGATTATTGGATGCGCGCCTCAGAAGCCAAAGAATTTGGTATGATAGATGAGGTATTGCTACCTAAGAAAGAAACAAAATAAAAACAATGAGTAAATCGAACAATAGAGATATCCATTGCTCATTTTGCGGAATCAGTAAGAATGAAGCGCAAATGCTTATTGCGGGTGATGGTGCGCATATCTGCGACAGATGTGTGCAACAAGCTGGGGAGATTTTAGCGGAAGAGCTTAAGCAACGCAAGAATAAATCTATTCAAACTGCTCTTAAGTTAATTCGTCCTAAAGAGATCAAGGAACATTTGGATCAGTATGTAATTGGTCAAGATGACGCAAAGAAAGTTATTTCTGTGGCGGTTTACAACCACTACAAGCGTTTGAACCAACGTGTCGATTCTGATGAAACTGAGATCGAAAAATCCAACTTGATTATCGTAGGAGAAACTGGTACTGGTAAGACTTTGTTGGCCAAAACTGTTGCCAAGATATTAAATGTACCATTTTGTATCGTGGATGCAACTGTTTTGACAGAAGCAGGATATGTGGGTGAAGATGTTGAAAGCATCTTGACTAGGTTACTACAGGCAGCAGATTACGACGTAGCAGCTGCTGAAAGAGGTATCATTTATATTGACGAGATTGATAAGATCGCGAGAAAAAGCGACAATCCTTCAATTACACGTGACGTATCCGGAGAAGGTGTTCAACAAGCATTGTTGAAAATCTTAGAAGGAACAAATGTAAATGTACCACCTCAAGGAGGCCGTAAACATCCTGATCAAAAGATGATCTCGGTAAACACAAGTAACATCTTGTTTATTTGTGGTGGTGCTTTTGATGGTATCCAAAAGAAAATTGCGAACAGATTGAGAACTCAAACTGTTGGTTACAAAATGAAAGATGAGGATCAGGAAATTGACTTGAATAACTTATACAAATATATCACTCCGCAGGATTTAAAGAACTTCGGATTGATCCCTGAGTTAATCGGTCGTTTACCAGTTCTTACGCACTTAAATCCATTGGATAAGGAAACATTACTTAATATCCTTACCCAGCCAAAAAATGCATTGGTAAAACAATACATTAAGTTGTTTGAATATGAAGGCATTAAATTGTCTTTTGAGCCTGAGGTTTACGACTTCATTGTTGATAAAGCTTGGGAATTCAAACTCGGTGCCCGCGGTCTGCGGAGTATCTGTGAGGCCATTATGCTGGATGCCATGTTCGAAACACCGAGCAATAAGGACAATTCAGACGATAAGACCTTGCTGATAACGCTCGATTACGCGAAGAACAAATTTGCAAAAACAGACTTCAAAAAATTGCAAGTAGCTTAAAAAAACCTAAACCCTCGCCTATCACGCGAGGGTTTTTTGTATTAGCACATTATTAAGAAAGGATGAAATTATGACAAAGAAGAAAGACGAAAAAGTTGAAAATGTAGAAGAAGTAAACTCTCCAATTAAGGCAGGATTAAAAACAAAAGAAGATATTGTGAACAATTGGCTTCCAAGATATACAGGAAGACCTCTTGATGAGTTTGGCGAATATATTTTGTTAACCAATTTCAGCAATTATGTAAAACTTTTCTCCCAAATGCACGATGATGCACCTATTATGGGAGAGGATAAACCTATGCAAACCTGTACTGCTGATGGTATCACTATAATAAATTTTGGTATGGGATCACCAGTAGCAGCAACAGTCATGGACCTGTTGACAGCTATCCATCCTAAAGCAGTTTTATTCCTAGGGAAAACAGGAGTATTGAAGAAGAAAATTGATGTCGGTGAATTGATTCTACCGATAGCTGCTATTCGTGGCGAGGGAACTTCAAATGATTATTTACCACCGGAAGTGCCTTCGTTACCTGCTTTCGCATTGCAAAAGGCAATCTCTACCACAATCCGCGACCATTCACGTGACTATTGGACCGGAACTGTATATACCACAAACCGCAGAGTTTGGGAACATGACAAGACTTTCAAGAAGTACCTAAAAAGCATTAGGGCAATGGCTGTCGACATGGAAACGGCGACTATATTCTCAGTTGGTTTTGCCAACAAAATCCCAACAGGAGCTTTATTATTGGTTTCAGATCAACCCATGGTACCTGAGGGCGTAAAGACGGAAAGATCTGATGTGACAGTGACTAAATCCTATGTTGAGACTCATGTTAAGATTGGTATTGATGCACTTAAACAATTAATCAACAACGGTCTAACAGTTAAACACCTGAAGTTCTAAAAAATATCTACTTTTGTAGTAGACAACAAACAAACAGAACAGATTTTCACCTATGTGGTACAATAACATACTTGAGACCATTGGCAATACGCCATTGGTTAAATTAAACAAGATAACACAACACTTAAAAGGCACTATATTAGCCAAGATAGAAACCAGCAATCCTGGAAACTCAATCAAAGACCGAATGGCATTGAAAATGATTGAGGATGCTGAAGAAGCTGGACTTTTGAAACCTGGAGGAACGATAATAGAAGGAACTTCAGGAAACACTGGGATGGGCTTGGCAATGGCTGCCATTGTAAAAGGTTATCGTTGTATATTTACCACAACAGACAAACAGTCTAAGGAAAAAATTGATGCCCTTCGTGCCTTTGGCGCGGAGGTAATTGTTTGCCCAACAAACGTAGATCCGGAGGACCCTCGCTCCTATTATTCCGTATCCAGCAGGTTAGAAAAAGAAGTTCCCAATGCATGGAAGGCCAATCAATATGACAATCTTTCTAACTCTAAAGCTCATTACGAACAGACAGGGCCAGAAATCTGGGAACAGACAGAAGGTAAAATCACTCACTTAGTAGTAGGAGTCGGAACTGGCGGTACCATTTCTGGAACAGCAAAATACCTTCGAGAAAAGAACCCGAATATCAAAGTATGGGGAATCGATACCTATGGGTCAATTTTCAAAAAATATAAAGAAACAGGCATATTCGACAAGAATGAAATTTACCCTTATATAACAGAAGGTATTGGTGAAGATTTCTTGCCGAAAAATGTTGATTTCGATGTCATTGATTTATTTGAAAAAGTGACCGATAAAGATGCTGCCTTAATGACAAGAGACTTGGCAAGGAAAGAAGGGATCTTTGCAGGCAATTCTGCCGGAGCTGCTTTGGCAGGCTTGTTACAATTAGGCGCTGATTTGAAAGATGATGATGTCGTTGTAGTCATCTTCCATGACCATGGATCAAGATACATGGGCAAAATGTATAATGAAGATTGGTTAAGAGAAAGAGGGTTCCTAGAAGACGAGAAATTAACCGCTAAATCAATACTTAAGAAGCGTGGTGAACAAGCGATCATCACTGCTGACGCCAACCAAACAGTAGTAGAGACTTTCAATATCATGAAGTCACTGAACATCTCCCAAATACCTGTAACACAACAAGGTATGGTTATCGGAAAAGTGACAGAATCGGATATATTATCGGCATTATTAGAAAATCCTTCGTTAAAGTCATCTGCAGTGGAAGAAATCGTGACCAAACCATTTCCTTTCGTAGACTTAAATACTTCAATTGATAAAATATCAGGATTAATCAATAAAGACACGCAAGCAGTGCTTGTTGAAGACAGTTTTGGAAGGATAAATATTATCACACAATATGATATTATAAATGCAATTTCAGAAGTTTAGTATTTTTCTATTTTTTGGGTATATTTAATAATATCTACCTTAAAGAATGGAAAGAAACGATAAACTTAAAAGACTTGAGTATTGGGTAAAAGCAAGAATAGGTAAAATTGCATTTATTGATATAGAAGAAAAACGTCAGAAACAATGGTACGGCAATGGATATGGTGGTTTTTATGTGGATCCAACTTTAGTTCCTGACAATGCCATTGTTTATTCTTTCGGAATTGGTGAGGACATTTCATTTGACAAGGCAATCATTGAAAAACATGGCTCCAAGGTTTATGGCTTCGACCCTACCCCAAAATCCATCAACTATATTAAAAACAACAATACACCTGAGCAGTTTTATTTTCATCCGTTTGGAATAGGTGAAAAGACTGGCACAGTAACTTTCAATCTTCCCAAGAACAAAGAACATGTCTCTGGCAGTGTTTATGGCCATAAACTAGTGGATGAGAGCAATGCTGTAGAAGTCCTTTTAAAGGAATTTAAGGATATTGTCAGCGAATTGGGCCATCGCCACATTGATGTGTTAAAAATGGATATAGAAGGATCTGAATATGCAGTGATGGAAGGGATTTTAAATTCTGGAATACCCATAAAACAGATTTTGGTCGAAACTCATGAACGCTTTTTTGATGATGGACTTGAAAAGGGTAAAAAATTCTTTAAGCAGCTGCACGACCATGGTTATAGAATTTTTGCAATTTCAGACACCTATCAGGAAATCTCGTTGGTCAAGACTCAATAAAAATATTAAACTAAAAAAGCTCGGAATTAATTTCCGAGCTTTTTTAGTTTTCTGTAAGGTCTTAATTTTTTGGTGCCTCTACCTCAGTTATGATATATATATCTTCCTGATCTTTCTTCATTTTATATTTTTCGCGTGCTATGCGTTGTATTTCACTTTGGTTGAATTGTACATCTTTAATAGATTGCGAGATGCTTTCGATTTCATTGGTATAATACTCTTTTTCCTGTTCCAATTTAGCTTTTTCAGTTTGAAAATTATATTGGGTAGTTATATCATATCGGTCGAAAAAGCACATCCACACTAGGAAAGCTACACCAGCGATAAGATATTGATTACGGATAGTATTAATGAAACGTTCCATAGGCTTGTACAAAGCAATTTAAATTCGGTTAAAGATAACTAATTTAAGATGAACATTACAAGTTTAGAAAGGGCTTATTCAAATAATTAAATTAACCAATGTTGAAAAATAAAAAAGGGAACCAATTGGTTCCCTTTCATGCTTCAAAAAGCAATTATTTTTTCGGAGCGTATTTAAAATCTTTTCCGATGAATTTTGCGTTAGCGCCTAATTCTTCCTCGATACGTAACAACTGGTTGTATTTCGCGATCCGGTCAGAACGAGAGATAGAACCTGTTTTAATTTGACCACAGTTTAAAGCTACAGCTAAGTCAGCAATGGTAGTATCTTCAGTTTCACCAGAACGGTGTGACATTACTGATGTATAGCCATTAGTTTGTGCTAAATGAACAGCATTGATTGTTTCAGTCAATGAACCGATTTGGTTTACTTTAACTAGAATTGAGTTTCCGATACCTTTATCAATACCTTCTTGAAGGCGTTTAGTATTTGTAACGAATAAATCGTCACCTACTAATTGTACACGGTCACCGATTTTCTCAGTTAATAATTTCCATCCTTTCCAATCGTCTTCTGCCATACCATCTTCGATAGAGATGATAGGGTATTTAGCAGTTAATTCAGCAAGGTAATCTACTTGTTCTTCGATAGTACGAACAGCACCACCTTTACCTTCGAACTTAGCATAGTCATATTTTCCTTTTACGAAGAATTCTGTAGAAGCACAGTCTAAAGCAAGACAGATATCTTTTCCTGGTTTGTAACCAGCTTTTTTGATAGCTTCAAGAATTGTTTCGATAGCATCCTCAGTACCTTCGAAAGTTGGCGCGAAACCACCTTCGTCACCTACTGCTGTAGACAAGTTACGGTCATGAAGGATTTTCTTTAAGTTATGGAAAACTTCAGCACCCCAACGCAAAGCCTCAGAGAAGGACTCAGCGCCTACAGGCATAATCATGAACTCTTGGAAAGCGATTGGGGCATCCGAGTGAGCACCACCGTTTACAATGTTCATCATTGGTAAAGGAAGTGTATTAGCATTTACTCCACCGATATAACGATATAATGGCTGACGGCTTTCTTGTGCTGCTGCTTTAGCAACTGCTAAAGAAACACCAAGAATAGCGTTAGCACCTAATTTACCTTTGTTTTCAGAACCATCTAAATCGATCATTAATTTGTCGATTGCATTTTGTTCAAATACGTCTACACCTTCTAAAGCTTTAGCGATTTTAGTATTTACGTTTTCAACAGCTTTCAAAACACCTTTACCTAGGTATTTTTTCTTATCACCGTCGCGTAATTCTACAGCTTCGTGTGCACCTGTAGAAGCTCCAGATGGAACCGCTGCACGGCCAACAAAACCATTTTGGGTTGTTACATCAACTTCTATCGTAGGATTTCCGCGCGAATCTAAAATCTGGCGCGCATGTACGTCAATTATCAAGCTCATTTTTGTGTGGTTTATTTAAATATCTTACTTAGTGTATTTAAGACACTAATATAATAATTATTATTACTATATCAAAAATATGAAAAAATCTAAGTGATAAGCCTTACTTCTTATAAAAATTAAATTATCGTAGCAGATTTAGGTTATAAGAAACAAAAAAGCTGCATCCAATGTGAATGCAGCTTTAAATAATCTTCTTTCCTTATGATTTTACCATTGCAATAAAGTCATCAAATAAATATCTTGAATCGTGTGGACCAGGTGAAGATTCAGGGTGATATTGCACCGAGAATGCGTTCTTTCCTTTCACGCGGATACCTTCAATAGAATCATCATTTAAGTTGATGTGTGTGATTTCAACTTTATCAGAATTTTTAATGTCTTCTGCCACAACACCAAAACCATGGTTTTGAGAAGTGATCTCACATTTATTTGCGATTATATTTTTCACAGGGTGATTGATACCTCTGTGCCCATTATGCATTTTTTGAGTCCTAATATCATTTGCCAATGCTAAGATTTGGTGACCAAGACAAATCCCGAACATTGGTTTATCAGCAGCTAAGATTTCTTTTACAGTTTGGATAGCATAGTCCATTGCTGCTGGATCACCAGGACCATTGGAAATAAAGTAACCATCTGGGTTCCACTCTTCCATTTGAGCGAAAGTAGTTTTTGCCGGGAATACCTTAGCATAAACTTGACGAGAGTCAAAGTTTCTTAAGATATTCTTCTTGATACCAAGATCAAGCACTGCGATACGAGTTGGAGCACCTTCTTCACCGTAGAAATAAGGTTCAGTTGTAGATACTGCTGAAGAAAGCTCTAATCCTGCCATTGAAGGCACTTTCGCCAATTCAGCTTTAAGAGACTCAACATCTAAGTTTTCGGATGAGATAATAGCATTCATCGCTCCTTTGCTACGAATATGTCGAACCAATGAACGCGTATCGATATCTGATATACCTACTAAATTTTCTTCTTCGAAGTAATTTTGAATAGACTGGTCAGCCATCTTACGGCTATAATTAATGTTGTAGTTCTTACAAACTAACCCTGCAATCTGAATTTTTTTAGATTCTTCATCTTCTCCATCAATACCATAGTTACCAATATGTGCATTGGTTGTCACCATGATCTGTGCATAATAAGAAGGATCTGTAAAGATCTCTTGGTAGCCTGTAGTACCCGTATTGAAACAGATTTCGCCTGTTGTCGTACCGATCTTACCTGCTGCTTTACCATGGAAAACTGTCCCATCCTCAAGGACTAAAATTGCTGGCAATTTGCTGTAGTTGGTCATTCTTATCTTTAGTTAAAACGTATTCTCAAATTTAATGATTGATCTCCTTAACTCCCAAACATAAAAAAAGCCCAAACGGGCTAACATATCAATTAATAGATTGACTTGAAGTAGTTACTACTTTAATGGATGATATTGGGTAAAAGGTCTCTTTCATTTTATTGGGAGACAAAGGTACAAATTATTTTAATTCGCAAACAATAGTTTTTTAATTTATTATTCCCGAAATTAACAAAAAAAAGGCTGTCATATTTATTAATGACAGCCTTTATATATTTTCAATTCTAATCTTACTTTGTCAGTTTAAATATATCGTTTCCGAAAACAAATATCATCAGGGCGACGATTATAAAGAAACCCACAATTTGAGCTTTTTCTAAGAATTTGTCACTCAATGGTTTTCCTTGTATCATTTCTATCAACAAGAAAATCACATGCCCACCATCCAATGCTGGAATAGGAAGCATATTCATAAATGCTAATGCCATTGAAAGCATACCTACCAAGCTCCAAAATCTCAACCAGTCTACTTCAGTACCAAACATTGTCGCTATTCCTACTGGGCCAGACAATGCCTTATCTGCACGAACTTCACCTTTAAATATTTTACCAAAACCTTTGATGTTGTCGGTAATTACAGAAAATGCCTTTTTAGTACCTATAGGTAAAGCTTCAAAGAAACCATATTGATGCTGAACTAAAGGAAAATTATTGAATCCTAAGACAGAAGAAGTATCAGCAGCTGCCTTTAATGTTACAGGACTACCATTACGAATAACTTCCAAATTGATTTCTTTATTCTTATTGGCAGTTACCTGAGATTTGAATTCATCTAATTGCTGTACTTGAACACCATTGATAGAAACAATACTATCTCCTACTTGCAATCCCATTTTGTCTGCCCTACTATTTTTCTCCACTAGATTCACAGGTGTCATTTTGAACATAGGCTGAACCAATTCGTTCTTTTTATGTTCCGAAACATCGTTTAAAATGTCTTTTGGAAGCGTGATTTGCATTTGTTGTCCAGCACGTTCAACAGTTAGAACAGCTTCACCCATCAATACATCCGATGTCATAAGGTCCTGAAAGAAGAGATTAGCTTTTTTACCGTTGACTGCTAATATTTTATCACCATCTTTCAAACCGATCTTTTCTCCAATGATCCCTGGTTTTACACCATACAACTGATTATTATCGAAGTCAGTCGAACCATATTTAAAGGTTAGCATCCAAAACACGAGGATACCGACAATAACATTGACGATGATACCGCCCAACATGACGATCAGTCTTTGCCAAGCTGGTTTTGAACGGAATTCCCAAGGTTGAGGTTCACCTTTCATCTGTTCAGTATCCATCGATTCATCGATCATACCTGCGATCTTAACATAACCGCCCAGAGGTAACCAACCTACACCGTACTCACAACCTTTATAATTGAATTTAAATAATTTCACACCCCATGCATCAAAGAAAAGATAGAACTTTTCTACCTTGATGCCGAATGCTCGAGCTGCCAAAAAGTGCCCAAGCTCATGCAAGATGATTAATAAAGACAAGCCTAAAAGGACCTGCCCAACCATGATTACAATTCCCATCTATTATATTTTTGTTATTAATTTACTTTTTATTATTACGATCTATTAAACTTCGTGCCACAGTCCTACTTTCAAGGTCGTACTGCAGATAATCCTCTAAACTTAACGTTTTTTGGGATTTCACCTGACACAATGTCTCTTCAATGATATCGCTCATTTCCAAAAACCCTACCTGATCATTTAGGAATGCTTCCACAACAATTTCATTGGCACCGTTTAAAACACATGGTGCATTACCTCCCGCTTCCAATGCTTGGTAAGCCAGCTTAAGATTTTTGAACACTTCCATATCAGGCTGTTCAAAAGTTAAGGTTGGATAATCCAAGAAATTAAAACGTGGAAAATCATTTTTGAATCGTTTTGGGTAGGTTAAGGCATATTGAATCGGGAGCTTCATGTCTGGAAGCCCCATTTGAGCTTTTAAAGAACCATCTTCAAATTGGACCAATGAATGGACGATGGATTGACGATGGATAATGACATCTACTTGGTCAGCCTCCAATCCAAACAGCCATTTTGCTTCAATGACTTCCAAACCTTTGTTCATTAATGATGCCGAGTCGATGGTAATTTTAGCTCCCATGCTCCAATTTGGATGCTTTAATGCTTCCACTTTGGTCACTGAAACCAAATCATTCCTGGACAACCCTCTAAAAGGGCCGCCCGATGCAGTAAGGATAATCTTCTCAATTGGATTTTCTTCTTCTCCTGCCAAGCATTGAAAAATTGCTGAATGCTCTGAATCAACTGGCAATAACTTGACGTTATTCTTTTCTATCAGATTGGTGATTAATTCACCAGCCACAACTAAAGTTTCTTTATTTGCAAGGGCAATATCTTTTCCGGCTTCAATGGCAGCAACAGTTGGTTTCAATCCAACCGCACCAACAACTGCAGTAAGAACAATATCAATATCATCTCTTTGAACAACATCAATCAATGCTTCTTCTCCAAAATACACCTCTATACCTTTACCTTCTAAAGCATCCTTAACTTTTTCATAAGCGCTTTTATCGCTCACAACAATTGCCGAAGGTTTGAATTTGAGTGCTTGTTGGATTAACAGGTCAGCATTTTTGCCAGCAGTTAATACGGTAATAGAAAAGTGATCGGGATAAAGTTCTACTACTTCCAAAGTCTGTGTCCCAACACTACCTGTAGAACCTAATATGGCTAATTTTCTTTTACTCAAAACTTATTAGTGTTAAATGATATTGTCGATTACCGATGGATCGGATCCTCCTTTATATGCTTTCATCATATCAATATACACAATTGACATGACTACACCGACAACCGGTATAATTACAAAAGCATTGATTAGGCTCAAAATCCATGATACTAAGGAGTATCCTAAATATTCTGCAGCAATCTGCAATAGGTGGGTAGATGCGACAATAGCAATAATTATTAATAGTGTCAATACGTTACCTTTGGTCATTGCCAAGCTAAACCTGTATGATTTAAACGTATTAAATCCGTTTTCTAAAATAAAAAATGGGAAGAATGTGATTCTGATCAGGATGAACATCATAACCAATCCCGTTAGCAACGGATGCACTTCAGTTTGAACAGTCTGCATATTGACCCCTAAGAACAATAATGGGAACAATAATACATACATAATCAAATAAACCACAAAAGCTATCAGACTATAAAACAATAGCCCTACTATATAATAGCAGAATTGCGAAACGGTAGGTAGATAATCCTTAAAGACATGGCTTTTTTCATCTTTTGCCAAGAATATTGTGCGCTTCAACAATACTAATTGTAAGCCAAAATAAAGACCAACAAAGACCAGCAGCAGCAGTACTTTGATAAAGTAATTAGAAGAATCTAAGTACAAGGCAAGGAATGAAGACAGATTTGAAGTCACAAAAAGCAAAAAGCACAATCCGGCAATAGAAATATAATTCCTCATGAGGATATCTACTGCTCTTAACACAACGTCGTTGGCTTTAAATGTAATGTCTTTGAGAAAATCTAGCATGTCTTAAATAATATTGCAAATATGATAATTTTTTTGTTGGAAGCAATTATTTGGAGGCTCAAACGTATAAAAAAAGGCTAAGAATATACTTTCTTAGCCTTTTTTAACATTTCTTATCTTAAATTCTCGGGCACTGGTTTTTCCAATAGATATTGGTAATAAAATCTAGTGCGTTCCTTGAAATCGTAAGCGCTTTTTGACCGGTTGAAACCATGTCTGCTTCCAGGATAAATCATCAGTTCAAAAGGCACTGCTCTATCGGTTAAAGCGTCTACCAATTGAGTTGTATTTTGCAAATGAACATTGTCATCCAAGTCACCGTGCATGATGCGCAATCTACCTTTATATTGATCAACATACGGTAATATAGAACCATTTTTATAACCTTCAGGGTTTGCTTGTGGGGTATCCATCCAACGCTCGGTATAGTGGGTATCATATAATTCCCAACTAGTAACTGGAGCCCCAGCGATACCGAAGTCGAAGTAATCTGCACCTTTTGTCAATGCCAGACACGTCATATAGCCACCATAGCTATGTCCTGTGATCAATAGTTTATCTTTGGCAACCCAAGGTTTAGCTTTCAGCCATTTTGCTACTGTTATATAGTCCACAAGTTCCCAGTTGCCTAGGTTTCTGTGCATCCAAGCAACTCCTTGTTTTCCAAAATGACCAGAAGATCTATGGTCAGCCTCAATTTGGATAACCCCCTCTTGAGACCAATATTCTCCATTAGTTCCTTTCCAGGTATTGCGAACAGTACCCGCATCAGGCCCACCATAAATACTCATGATAACTGGATATTCTTTGGTCTCATCGAAATCAGTTGGATATGTAATGATAACAGGCAAATTAAATTTTCCATCTTCAGATGGAATAGTGATATATTCACGTTTTGCAACTTTATAGTTATCAAAGTCATCTGCTTTACTGTCCGCTAATTCTTTCACAACTTTTCCTTTATTATCTACTAAAGCCACTTTATTAGGTGTAGTAATATTGGAGTAGTTGGTAATGAAATATTTCCCATCAGGGGAAACCAATACATTGTGGGTATAGTCACCAAAAGTTAATCTTTTCAGGTCCTTTCCATTAAACCCAACTCTATAAAGATCCCTTGTCGCTGAATTCTCTTTTCTTGCGGTGAAATATAGAACTTTGCCTTTTTCATCGATATTCTCGATCGATGTTACTTGCCAATCTCCTGAAGTAATAGGATTCACTAATTTTCCGTCAAGAGTATACAGGTAGTAATGCGCCCACCCTGTCTTGTCAGATTTCAGAATATAATGTTTGTTATCTGCCAAATAAGTAATTCGCTCATCATGGTCTAGATTGATCCATGTAGGTTGTTCTTCATTGTAGATTTCAGATTTCTGTCCATTTGAAGGATTTACAGCATAAAATTTCAGGTTTGTTTGGTCCCTGTTCATCCATTGAACCATGATGGATTTACTATCAAAGCTCCAATATGGCTGTCCAAAATATTGATCATCTTTCTCGTTAAAATCTGCCCATACAATTGGAGATCCTTCAGCTTTTACAAAACCGACTTTAACTTCTGGATTAGGGTCACCAGCTTTTGGATATCTTGTTTCCTCCAGATAGCCATGTTGTCCTTTTGAAACATAGATGGGGAACATAGGCACCTTGGTGTCATCGAAGCGCATGAAAGCGATTTCTTTGCTGTCCGGAGACCACCAAAAAGCTCTGTAGTTAGTGGGTCTTCCTAAAATTTCTTCATAATATACCCAAGATGACCAACCGTTGTAGATTACGTCGGTTCCGTCATTCGTATACCTAATTTCTTTACCGGATTCAATCTCCAATCCATATAGGTCACTTTTTCTGGTAAAAGCAACATATTTACCATCTGGGGATAAGGTTGGATTTTGTTCTTCAATTTCCGGTGATTGGGTTAACTGTTTTGCGGGTCCGTCTGGATATTGGATGAACACATCTTTATCCTTAACAAATACTTTAGTAGAGGTATTTACTGGATAAGAGTAACTTTCTTTTTTTCCAGTTTTGACATTGACTTTAAAAAGTTGGTTGTTCGATCTTTCTATATAATGGTTGGCATCTGCCCAGCCTTCAAATTTGCTGATTGTTTTGGTTAATGATGGGGTCCTTCCCCAAGCCTGCTCAAAGGATAATTTTTTAGTTTGCGCACTTGCAACGTCTGTAGATACAATTAACAGAGCAAGACAAGCTACAGAAAACAGTCTATTCATTTGATTACGTTTATAAAGTAATTTGTTTTTTATGCACCGAAAATAGCAAATTCTAGATGATCTCCTAAAAAATGCCTGTAACATATTTAAAGAAAAAGCCACTAAGGTCATTAGTGGCTCATAATAATGTATTCAAAACTAAATTAAAAAGAGTAATTGTCTTTTTGTACTAGTTCGCCGTTGTTCTCAAAACCATTTTCGTCTTGATTTGGCTCATATCTTTTCTCAACAACTTCTTGATTTGCCTTGATATACTCGACAACATCTTGAAGTCCTTCAGCAAACTTTTCGAAATCTTCTTTATAAAGGAAAATCTTGTGCTTAATGAACTGTCCATCTTCAAAGCGTTTCTTACTTTCCGTGATTGTCACATAATAATCGTTTGAGCGAGTGGCTTTCACATCAAAAAAATAAGTACGTTTTCCCGCTCTCACCTTTTTTGAAAATACCTCTTCACGCTCTTTATTGTCAAAATCTCCCATTAGATTAATATAAAATTTAAGTTTAACCCTCTATTTTCAGTCATAAATATATAATAATTAAATTCAATCATCCAAATTTTATTTAAAAATTATTATTATAATAATTAAAATATTGCACCAGATTAGATAACATTATCAAAGTTCTTAGGTTTTTCACCGATTAATTTCAGACTTTCACCGAAAAAATAGCCCAAGAGACCTATTAGCTCTGTTGCTATGCTTATATTCGCTATACTTTTGAGTAAACTAATTCAAAAGGAAACAACGACATGGACAATCAAACAACAAAAACAGATTACGGAAAACCTCCTAAAAACAACAAGTCATCCAACTTAGTCGGATTTATAATTATCTTCTTAGGAGTAGCTATCCTCTTTAAGAACCTTAATATGGGAAATATTGTCCCTAATTGGATGTTCGGATGGGAAACTATATTAATCATTATTGGTTTGGTCATCGGTATCAACTCAAAATTTGAAAAGAAATCTTCAATCGTATTGATCATTATTGGTTCAGTATTTTTATTGAAGAACGAGTTGGATATCCACTTAGGTAGATTTCTTATCCCGGCTGCTGCCATTGCTTTAGGGTTCTACTTGATCAATCGTAACAAGAGCACCCCTACTTTACCTCCTACTACTCCTCCAAAAGATGAGTATGACTGGGACAAGCGTGTAACAGAAGATTATCAAAATAATAATGGCGGTCAAAGTCCAACTGGTACTCAAAACCCTAATGATTCCTATGCACAAACTGATAGCGTGCATAGGAATTATGGAAAAAACTTTATGCCAGATTTCGAAAACTACCTTAAAGTAGACAACTATTTTAGCGATACTAAAAAAGTAATCTTGACAAAGAATTTCTTAGGTGGAAATATAACTTCAGTTTTCGGGAGCACCCAGTTGAACTTCCTGCAAGCAGATTTAAAACAACCCGTTGTAATTGATACATTTCAATTATTTGGAAGCACCAAAATCATCGTCCCTACCAACTGGAAAGTATATTCCAATATTTCTTCGATTTTTGGAGAAGTAGATGATAGAAGACCAATGATAGAGGTTGTAACGGATGAGAACAAAAAAATTTACATCACTGGAACTTCATTATTTGGTGGATTAACAATTAAGAATAGTTAGTTTTAGGTATGCAAAAACCCTTAAGTGAACAATCAAAACGCTATGTAATCCATGCCTCCTCTTGGATTATTTGTGTTTTATATTTCTTAATTGTTTATGGTTTATTATTGTGGTCCAATATTGCGAAGGTAACTGCAGCGTATGATGCAATTATTGGCGCTTTGACCATGACCGGTATATCCTATTTAATTTACAGTACCCTACAGTTTTATCTGCCAAACAACAAAAACTATTGGAAACTTTTTTCAATGGCGGCGATTTTCTCCGCCATCAGTGTTTTGATTGTCCGCATATTGATCATCCAACTTTCTCCAGACGACAATCTTGTTTACCTGGATTTCAGCCTCCCTTTTCGATTCGTCATCAATTTCCTTATTATAACCTGTGTCATGACCATCAATATCTTTTGGAACATACAGGAAGAATTAGTTTTTAATAAAAGACGAAAAGATGAGAGCGAAAAAATGGTTCGTGACGCAGAGCTGTATAACTTGAGACAGCAACTTCAGCCTCACTTTCTGTTCAACAGCTTAAATTCCATCATCGCTTTGATTGGCAGCAAACCTACGGAAGCAAGGAACATGACCTTCCAATTGTCAGACTTCCTCAGAGGAACCATGCGTAAAGATGAAAAGCAATTTACAACAGTAGAAGAGGAAATAAATCATTTAAGCTTATATTTAGACATCGAAAAAGTAAGATTTGGGCATCGCTTGAGCACTGAATTTGAATATGAAGAGGACGTACTTAGCGGCAAGATACCCGTTATGATCTTACAACCACTTGTTGAAAATGCAATTAAGTTTGGGCTTTATAATGTCACCGATCAAGTAACTATAAAAACTAAGATTCTATTGGAGAACAATTTGCTCAGTATAGAGATCAGCAATCCTTTTGAACAGGATCAGCCCGAACAGAAAAAAGGAACTGGCTTCGGCCTAACCAGTATTCAGCGGAGATTATATCTCCTGTTTGGCAGAACAGACCTCTTGCAGACTTCAGTAGATGGCAATACATTTATATCCACATTAAGAATACCACAGTTATGATAAAGACTATCCTTATAGATGATGAACCGTTAGCACGCAGTATGGTGCTTGAATACTTGAATGAACATCCTGATTTTCAGATTGTCGCTGAATGTAACGATGGATTTGAAGGCGTAAAGGCTATCCAACAGCACCAACCGGATTTGGTATTTTTGGACATACAGATGCCTAAGTTAACTGGTTTTGAAATGTTGGAGCTATTGGATTCGCAGCCTCATATCATCTTTACGACAGCATTTGACGAATATGCATTAAAAGCTTTCGAAAAGAATGCTATCGATTACTTATTGAAACCAATTCGTCCGGACAGGTTTCAAAAAGCCATTGAAAAGTTCAAAGCTACCTTTGGTACCCAACAAGCACCAAAGATAGACTCAGCAAAGTTGCAAGAATCTATGGACGAGGAAACTTCTTTGGAACGTGTGGTTGTTAAAACTGGTAATCAAATAAAAATCATCCCCGTTCAACAAATCTTGTTCTTGGAAGCGTATGACGATTATGTAAAAATTCATACCCCTGACGGCATGTTTCTGAAGAATAAGACCATGAGCTCCTTTGAAAAGCAATTGGACGGCAAACAATATGTCAGGGTACATCGCTCATTTATTGTCAAGGTTGATCAACTACAAAAGATAGAACCCATGGAAAAAGACAGCTATATAGCTACTCTTTTGTCCGGTGAAAAAGTAAATATCAGCAAATCAGGTTATGCTAGACTAAAGCAAGTTATAGGTTTATAATTTGTTTTGTATTTTTGGGCATGAGAATTAAAGCATTCAACCTACTCATTATCCTTGTCTTATCTTGTTTTAGCATTGCTAATGCCCAGACAATTGATGAAGACAACAATAGAGCGGTATTTAATAGAATTGAGTTTTTCTTCAATTCCAAGCAAGCCGATTCAATTTATAATCTCGCTTCTGATGCGTTCAAAGAACAGATCAGCCGTGAAAAGATGAACAATACCATTGAGCAGTTATTTGAACTAGGCAAGATTGAAAATGCTACGAAAACAGCCTTCGGAAAGGGAGTCGCTACTTATAAAGTAGAACTAGAATCAGCTACCTTAAGCATACTGCTTGGTATTGATTCAACCATGCATTATTCAACTTTCTTGATTAAACCTTATGAGGCTGAGGAGAAACCTCAAAAAGAAGAGATTATCAGCAATGTTGAAGCAAAGAGTCCCTTGGATCTGTTTGTAGATTCAGTGGCCAGAAGCTACGCAAAAAATGGGAATGCACATTCATTGGCAGTAGCTGTCATTCATCAAAATAAGATCAACACCTTTTTTTATGGCGAAACAGCGCCAGGCAACAATTCACTTCCTGATGCAAATACCGTCTATGAAATAGGTTCTGTCACAAAAACTTTTACCGCAACTCTCCTTGCAGATCTAGTTAATAAAGGTGTTATAGGACTAGATGACAGCATTTCGAAATTCCTTCCTGATACAGTGGCACAAAATCCGGATATCCAAAAGATAACTTTCAAAATGTTAGCGAATCATACCTCGGGCTTACCAAGGTTGGCTAGTAACTGGAATAAAGTACCGAAATTCAATGAAAAAGATCCATATGCAGCTTATGACAAAAAAGCATTATTTGCTTTCTTAAAAGATTTTAAAGCTGAAAAAGAACCAGGCACAGAATACGAATACAGCAACCTGGGTTTTGGTTTATTAGGTGAGCTTCTGTCTACGATCACCAAAAAGCCTTACATGACTTTGGTGAAAGAAACAATACTAACTCCATTAGAGATGACCAATACTGGAGATAAATTAAATCCTAAGAACAAAAACTTTGCTGCACCATTTTCGGAAAATGGAGAGCAAGTTCCATTTTGGAACTTTCAAGCCATTGCAGGTGCTGGCGCATTAAAATCCACGTTGAATGATCTTTTACGCTATACGATTGCACAATTAACCTTCCCTGAGAACGATGTGCAACGTGCAATGAATCTTACAAAACAATTCACATTCCTTGTACCACCTAACAGTGACATTGGTTTAGCATGGCATATGAACATGTTGGATGGTGTGATCTATTATCATCATACCGGAGCAACCGAAGGTTCTAATGCATTCGTAGGGTTTGTTCCTGACGAAAAATCGGTAGTTATCATGCTTTCTAATTCTAGCAATCAATTAGGGAAAATTGGAACGCAGTTGCTTGAAAAAGTTTTGACCACAAAATAAATTGAAAAGGGGAGATTCCCATGCTGGTTATCTCCCCTGTTTCACTGTTTAGTTCTTCTCTTTTCATGGACAAGAACCAATCGCTTTCCTTCGCATCGCTATCTTTCTCAGTGTATCATGACTGTAGGCTTACGCCATCCATTCAGATATGATGATCAAATCAACTTTCCGGAAAGGAATATACGGGTTTATTGTATGTGTGCAATTTTTGTTATACTTCTGCAATCAAATCAACCTCCAATTTATAACCATGACGTAATTCTGGTACCGGCACTACAGTTCTTGCCGGTTTATGTTTACCTATGTAATCGGCAAACAAAGCATTGAACTGTGGCCAGAAGCTGGCGTCACTTATATAAGCTGTCACTTTAACTATTTTCTGCAAACTACTTGAAGAAGCAACCAGAATGTTTTCAATATTCTGGAACACTACATTAAACTGCCCTTCAAAATCGTCATCTTCATGATGCGTTCCATCAGAAGAAATTGGCAACTGCCCAGATATAAACAAGAAATGATTCGATACTATTGCCGTACTATAATGTCCATTTGGCTTCGGGAGTCTATTCCCTTGTAGTATTTTCATGTTAAACAATTAAATTCAATCACTTCTTACAAATTAAACTCTTGCTGTATCCTTATAATAGAAGGATATTAGCACTTTCAGTTCTTTTGCAATTCCTTAGGCAAAAATCCGATCATCTGCCTAAAGTATCGAGTGAAATGACTTTGATCTGAAAATCCGCATAAGAATGCGACTTCCGTCAAAGAGTGTGTGTTCAACTGGATTAACTCCATTGCCCGAATCATCCGTATCTTTCTCTGATACAATAAAACCGTACTACCCGCATATTTCTCAAAATATTTGGATATTGTAACCTTATGGACTGAACATAGCCTTGCTAATTCGTCCAACGTGATGTGCTTGTTCCAGTTAGCTTGAATATAATCCTTCGCTATAGTTACCCAAGCAGGAAAATGAGTTAACATAACCTCCTTTTGTGGACCATTGTTAAGAGACATAATCAATGATTCTACTGCTGAAAAAGCTTCCTCATCACGATAATTTAACTCCTTATAAATGTTAATCATAAATAAATGTAATTCATCAACCAAATTGTAAATTAATTGGCCCTTACAATTTTCTAATATTGCTTATTGGCTGACATTCACAAAGACTATCATTTCGTGAAAATGTTTAATATAGGTTGAAAATAATTTTTAATAGCTAGCTCTTTAAGTTCTTCATAGGCCTTGTCAATTCTGACTATGACCCAACAACTTAACGTCTTTCTGAAACAGTTATTTCCCTAACCATTCCCGAAAACTAATTTGCTTCTAAAAACATTTCTGTAGAGCTATAATTTTTCCCATAAATTAAGCTCAAACATTAAACATCATTCATTAAACGGCTTTGTAGTCCTAGATTCCATATATCTTACTACCAATCAAGCACAGTTTTTTCTTTAAAAAACTGTTCGATACCGTAAATATAGGAAAACAATTAAATAAATAATATCACTTTGTTTTATTAGGATAATTTTAGAAATAAAAAGGAAAATCCTCTAATATTCCATATCTGCGCTATTATTGCTGTTTTTTAAGGAAAGGAAGCAAGGAATTAACTTTATTTTCGCCATCAAATTGTTTGAGAATTTGTAGCGATTTAGCCTCATAAATATAGGTCGATGGAAAATTTTTGGGATGGAAATTCAGAATGAATTCGCCTTCCGGATCATATAGGAATCTCACGCGTGAATCACTCTTCAAACCCTTTGCAAACATATTGATATAACCATCCACCAATGCCTTTTCCTGCATCGAGATGAAGTAGAAATCTACATCTGGTCTTATTACATCCAGGGACTGAGCAATCCCCTGCCCTAATTCTTGGCAGTGCCCACAACCGGGATCAAACAAAACGAAGACTTGAGTATGTTCTTTATTGATGGAATCTGAGGTAACCTTCATCCCTGAATTCATATCGGTAAACTTTGAAAACGAGGGCATGATTTCAGGAACCTGAGCATTTAAAACACCAACAATTGTGAAAATTAAAATTATAGTTGAGATAAAATTTTTCATAATGCAATATAATTGACTCAAATGAGCTTAAATCTAACAAAAAATGCCTCAAAGTACTCTTATTCTGGCCATTTATTGCAAAAAAACAGCTATATTTGCAGGACAAGAAGGTTTAATATTTCAATTTATAACACACTGTGAAAAAGCGTATTGCTATTTTTGCTTCTGGTTCTGGATCGAATGCCCAAAAAATCATGGAGCATTTTAAATATTCTGACAGTGCCGAAGTTGCCTTAGTTTTAAGTAATAACCCGGATGCATATGTCTTGCAACGTGCTGACAATTTTGAAATCCCAACCCATGTCTTTGACAAACACGACTTCTATCAAACTGATGAAATTGTAAACTTATTAAAGCGTTTGGAGATCGATCTTGTTGTCCTAGCAGGATTTCTATGGTTGGTACCAGAAAGTCTTTTGAAAGCTTTCCCTAATAAAATCATTAATATTCACCCGGCCTTATTGCCTAAGTTTGGCGGAAAAGGAATGTATGGCGACCGAGTGCACAAAGCTGTACTTGAAGCCGGAGAAGAAGAACATGGAATTACCATACACTTCGTGAACGAAAATTTTGACGAAGGCGAAATCATCCACCAAGCACGCTTTCGCGTAGAACCAGGAGACACCCTCGAAATCATAAAATTCAACGGCCAACAGCTAGAACATACCCACTATCCAAAAATTATTGAAAATCTGTTGAGGAAGTATAATTGAGACAATAGACAAAAGACAATAGACACAAGACATAAGACATAAGACATAAGAAATAGATGGTCTGCTATTTAATGTTTTATTGATCAGGTGGTAATCTTCAGAAATAAATAGATTGCTATTTAATGGTTTATTTATGAGGTGATTGAATTCAGAAATAAATAGTTTTTTATTTAATAGTTTATTGATCAGGTCCTAGACATTAGAAATAAATAGTTTGCCTTTTAATGGTTTATAGTCCAGGTCCTAGACATTAGAAATAAATAGTTTGCCTTTTAATGGTTTATAGTTCAAGTCCTAGACATTAGAAATAAATAGTTTGCCTTTTAATGGTATATAGTCCAGATCCTAGACATTAGGAATAAATAGTTTGCCTTTTAATGGTTTATAGTTCAGGTCCTAGACATTAGAAATAGTTTGCTATCTCCTGGATTTATTTGCAATTCTACCATTTCTAATGTCTAATGTCTTATGTCTTATGTCTATACCTATATCCCTCATCTACTCTAAAACAACTCCCCTGCAAATTCCACTAGATAATCTCTCCAATTGGACCAGGTATGGCCTCCTTCGGATTCTTTGTAGGTATATTTCATGCCGATATCATCTAATTTTTTCCTGAAATCAGCTCCTGTTTTGTAGAGAAAATCTGTTTTACCCATTCCTATCCAATAGAGCTGGTATCCGTTTTCTTTTTGTTTTAGGAGATTTTGCTCAAAATTGTCATAAACATCGCGCTTTACTTTGTCATTGATCCTGTAAGCTGCAGAGAATAAACCTATGTAATCAAAAGTGTTGGGGTAATAGCTAGAAATAAACAAGGAATGTGAACCACCCATGGACAATCCTGCAATTGCTCGGTTTTTCTTATCCTTTTTCACTCTGTAATTTTTTTCTACAAACTTGATAATTTCACCAAAGTTGGACTCCATGTCACCGGATCCTACGTCTGGTGTTACAAATTCGATTGGATACTCCCCTTTTTCTGAGCTTCCTGGGGTTGCAGAATTGCTCGTATGTCCATTGGGCATCACCACAATCATCGGTTTAGCTTTTCCTGCAGCAATTAAATTGTCCATGATTTGAGCTACCCGCCCTAAGGTCGGCCATGCATCCTCGTCCCCTCCCATGCCATGCAATAAATATAGAACTGGATATTTTTCCTTTTTCTCTTCATAACCTGGAGGGGTATAAACCGTCAGTCTTCGTTCAGCTTTGTTAATCGCTGAAGGATACCACTGCTTTATCATGCTACCATGAGGGACAGACTTAGTTTTATAGTACTCTGCGTTTTCACCATTAGTGATAAAATAATTAAACACATTGCTGACATCCCGGATTTGATAAACATTCAAAGGATCATTGATCCTCACACCATCTATAATAAAATTATAAAGGTAAAGGTCAGAACCAAGGCTGTCTTGTTTCACGGACCATACACCATTGTTGTCTTTGACCATGTTCACCTGAGGTGCCGAAGCTGATGTTTGTTGCATCCAATTTCCGGTCAATGCAACTTTACTTGCATCTGGAGCAATGAGCCTAAATGTAGTGGCGTTATTTGGCTCTACTTCTGGCGACAGCACCTTTGGAAGTTGTTTGCCAATATTTTCTTGAGCATAAGCTTGAATGGAACTAATGCTAAAAGATAAGCACAAGAAATATAGAATTGATTTTTTCATCTTTAGTATTGTTTTTCGAATTGGTACTCCAATATACTAATAAATCGAATTCCATTTTAGTTTGGGTACGCAATAATGTGATAATTTTCAGTAAAAACTTATTTTTAATTTTTATCTTTGCGGCTCCAAACAAAACACAATGAATCATCCTGTTAAGATTAAAAATGCATTGGTTTCAGTTTATTACAAAGATAACCTTGCACCACTAATTCAACTACTAAACAAATACGGAGTTACATTTTATTCCACTGGTGGTACTGAGTCATTTATCCGCGACTTAGATATTCCTGTTGAGCGCGTTGAAGATTTAACTGGCTACCCATCCATTCTAGGTGGCCGCGTAAAAACATTGCATCCCAATGTTTTTGGTGGGATTTTGTCTCGTCGCCCATTAGCTGAAGACAAAAAACAAATTGAGGAATATAATATCCCTGAGATCGATTTAGTAATCGTAGATCTATATCCATTTGAAGAAACTGTTGCTTCAGGTGCTTCAGAACAAGATATAATCGAAAAAATCGATATTGGAGGAATCTCATTAATACGTGCTGCAGCAAAGAATTTCAATGATGTAGTAATCATTTCTTCGAAAAATGACTACAAAGAATTGGAAGAGATACTAGCAGCTCAGGAAGGATCAACGTCATTAGAACAACGTAAGTCCTTCGCCAAACGCGCGTTCAATACATCATCTCACTACGACACAGCAATCTTCAATTATTTCAATCAAGAAGAGCCATTAGATGTTTTCAAACAATCTCAACAGCAAGCTCAAGTGTTGCGTTATGGAGAGAACCCTCATCAAAAAGGTGTTTTTTACGGAGACTTAGAAGGCATGTTCGACAAATTAAATGGAAAAGAACTTTCCTACAACAATTTGGTTGATGTGGATGCTGCTGTTGCGATCATTGATGAGTTTGAAGAGCCTACATTCGCAATTTTAAAACATACAAATGCATGTGGAGTAGCGTCTCGTCCTACCATCAAAGCTGCTTGGGAAGCTGCATTAGCTTGCGATCCTGTATCTGCTTTTGGTGGTGTTTTGATTACCAATGGTGAAGTAGACAAAGAAACTGCTGAAGAAATCAACAACTTATTCTTTGAAGTTTTAATCGCTCCTTCATATACTGAAGAAGCATTGCAAATTCTGACTGCTAAGAAAAACCGTATTATCCTACGTCGCAAAGAGGTTCAATTACCTACTCAACAGTTCAAAACCTTGTTAAATGGTGTTATCCTTCAAGACAAAGACAATACTGTTGAAGGCCCAGAACTTATGTCTGCAGTAACTGAGGTAAAACCTACTGAAGAACAATTAAAAGATTTATATTTTGCAAACAAAATTGTAAAACACACGAAATCAAACACCATTGTTTTTGCTAAGGATGGTACTTTAATCGCTTCAGGTGTAGGTCAAACTTCTCGTGTTGACGCATTAAAACAGGCTATTGAAAAAGCGCAGTCGTTTGGATTTGAAATCAATGGTAGTGTAATGGCTTCAGATGCATTCTTCCCTTTCCCTGATTGTGTTGAGATCGCCGGAAATGCTGGTGTAAAAGCTGTTTTACAACCGGGTGGTTCTATTAAAGATCAATTGTCAATTGATATGGCTAATGAAAAAGGGGTTGCAATGGTAACAACTGGAGTTCGCCACTTCAAACACTAAAAAAATATTATACAATTTAAAGCTCTCAGTGTTACTGGGAGCTTTTTTTATGCTTCAATTTTTCCTTGGAATCGTTTTTGCAAGTAAACAGCATATATTAAGCATAATCACATGAGAAATCTAACTATAATGACCCTGGGCTTGTTGATTTGCATTACATCATGTCAGGGAAACAGGAACCAAGAAACAAATACAGATTTAATAGATTCTATTTCTGCTTTGGACAGCACTTCGGTAGACTCCACACTTGATGAACATGCTGCTGACCCTACTTTGCTGATCCGTGAAAATTTTAACAGAATAAATGAAATAAAGAATTGGGATCGTATAGATTCAGCAGAAATTCACGAATCCACTGAAGGAGGGATCGCAAAATATTATACCAAAAACAGTATTTTGGAATTGATTAAAGTCAGGAGTTTTGGAGAAGGGGGATTTTCATATCAAGATTTTTATTTGAAAGATGGCAAGCTTTCATTCATATTTGAAGAGGTTTACAATTACAACACCCATATCATCGATCCAAAATTCGATATCTCGAAGACCAAGAAAGTTGATGAGGTAAGGTATTATTTTCATGGAGATAGTTTATTCAATCTTATAGCTACTGATAAGGAAAACGAGAAATACTTAAAGGAGAATAAGATAGAAACCGAAAAGAACATGACAAAACTGTTTGGAACCTTAATGCAGATTCAAGCTAACGATTATAATCCTGCTGGCATTTCAGAATAATAAGGCTCGAAAAACTTTCGCTATAATCAAGAGGTTTGCTTATTTTTGCAGCAAGATGTCAGATTTAAAATATAACCAACGAGGTGTATCCGCAGGGAAAGAGGATGTACACAACGCAATCAAAAACATTGATAAGGGTTTGTTCCCTAAAGCATTCTGTAAGATCGTTCCTGATATATTGGCGGGTGATGAGCAATATTGCAACATCATGCATGCTGATGGTGCTGGAACAAAATCCTCTTTAGCATATGTTTATTGGAAAGAAACCGGTGACGCTTCAGTATGGCGAGGTATTGCACAAGATGCGATTATCATGAATCTTGACGATTTATTGTGCGTTGGGGCCATCGATAATATTATCCTTTCTTCAACTATCGGAAGAAATAAAAACCTTATTCCGGGAGAAGTTATCGCTGAAATCATTAATGGCACTGAAGAAATTTTAGCTGACCTACGCGAGATGGGAATCGGCATCTATTCAACTGGAGGAGAAACTGCAGATGTAGGCGACTTAGTTCGTACAATTATCGTTGACAGTACTGTTACCTGTAGGATGAAACGTGAAGATGTTATTTCCAATCACAAAATCAAAGGTGGCAATGTAATAGTAGGACTTGCCTCTTATGGTAAAGCTACCTATGAGAAAGAATACAACGGCGGAATGGGATCTAATGGATTAACTTCAGCAAGACACGATGTGTTTAGCAAATATATTGCTGAAAAATATCCTGAAAGTTTTGATCCGGCAGTACCTTACGATTTGGTATTTGCTGGAGGAAAAGCTTTAACAGACACCATCTTGACCGAAACTGGTGAAGAGGTAACTGCTGGAAAATTATTACTTTCCCCTACTCGTACGTATGCTCCTGTCATCAAACAAATCTTAGATAAATATCGTAATCAAATTGATGGCATGGTTCACTGCTCTGGCGGTGCTCAAACAAAGGTCTTGCATTTTGTAGACAACGTACATGTCATTAAAGACAATCTATTCCCAATTCCTCCTTTATTCGAACTGATTCAGAAAGAATCAAACACGGACTGGCAAGAAATGTATAAAGTATTCAATATGGGTCACCGTATGGAATTATATGTTCCTGAGGAGATTGCTGCTGATATTATCCAGATTTCAGAATCATTCGGTATACCAGCACAAGTTATAGGTCGAGTTGAGTCCTTTGACAAAAAACAAGTGACCATTCGTTCACCATATGGAGAATTTGTATACGAATAAATTTGGCAGTGAGAGGTAAAAAAACCATAGGTAGAACAGAGATCATTGACCTTCCGGAACTAGGTCTTTACAATATCCATGCTAAGATCGATACTGGAGCAGAGACATCTGTTTTACATTGTGAAGACATGGAGGTTGTTAAAAAGGCTGGACACTTATATATTACCGCATTTATCCGCCCAAATGAAGACAGTGAAAAGACTTTAAAACTGACTTTCCCGGTTCATCGGGAACGCACTGTTAAAAGTTCTTTTGGACAATCCGAGATACGCTATATCTTTTTGACCAAGATTCGTATGTTTAACGAGCTATATGATATCAAATTGTCCTTTAGAAACCGCTCTGCCATGTCCTACCCGATGTTATTGGGGCGAAATTTTATCACAGGGAAATTCTTGGTAGATGTGGCGAAAAAAAATTTAGCAACGAATATCATATAAAACACATACATTCGTTATCTGTTTAACAAAAAAACAATTGTGAAAATAGCCGTATTATCGACGAACAAGTCATTATATTCTACCCGTAGATTGGTAGAAGCTGCCGTTAACAGAGGTCATGAATGCGAAGTCATTGACCATGGTAAGTGTTATGTAGGCATACAACAAGGAAAACCTTCCATCCATTATAAAGGTCAAGATATTGCAGAAGTTGATGCCATAATCCCTAGGATAGGCTCATCCGTAACATTTTATGGTTCTGCGATTGTCCGCCAGTTTGAGGTTATGGGCGTTATTTCAGCTAATCCATCCCAAGCAATCACACGCTCTAGGGATAAACTGAGATGTATGCAGATTCTTTCGGGTGCAGGCCTTGGATTACCTATTACGGGATTTGCCAGAACCGCATCCAATGTGGATGATTTGATCTCTATGGTAGGGGGTGCTCCTCTAGTCATCAAATTATTGGAAGGGACCCAAGGTATCGGTGTCGTATTGGCTGAAACTAAAAAAGCTGCCTCCTCTGTAATCGAAGCATTTTATGGTTTAGGAAACAATATCCTGATCCAAGAATATATCAAAGAAGCCAAAGGAACTGATATTCGCGCATTTGTAGTGGATGGAAAAGTTGTGGGCGCAATGAAAAGGACAGCAAAAGAAGGAGAATTTAGATCTAATCTTCACCGTGGTGGAACAGCTGAAGTGGTAAAATTAACCAGAAATGAAAAAGAAACTGCCATCGCTGCCGCTAGGGCAATGGGATTAACAGTAGCAGGAGTAGATATGCTCCCTTCTGCTAGAGGACCATTGATCTTAGAAGTAAATTCTTCCCCAGGCCTTGAAGGAATAGAACAAGCAACTGGAAAAGATATCGCAGGAGAAATAATCAAATACTTGGAAAGACAATATGAAGCCAAACAATTGGCCAAACCTGTCACTACAAGAAGAAAAATCAAGAAGGAAAGCAATTTGTAAGACCCAGATATGAGATGTGGGATTTGAGATTTGAGATATCAACCGGAAAGCAGAGGTGGGATAGCAAGTGGAAAGAAGATCTGAGATAAAAAACTATAAGTGGCCGGAGGAGACTCCGGCCACTGCTTTGATTAGCTGGTCGGCTTTAAATCAATTAATATTTTGGGTCATTATTAGGCGCTAGGTTCCCTTCTATTTCGTCACTTTCATTAGGATACGTTTCTGCTTTATAAGGCACCGTAAAAGTTCTTTTAACTCGTTTTGAGAAAATCATATAGAAACACCATAAAATCATAAACAGCATTTCCCAAATAGATCTGCCTAATTCATTTCCTAATGTAAATTCAGAAGGATTCAATAGGTAAATAAAAATAAACATCACTATATACATAATAAATAACCCTATTCTCAAGAAAACAAAAGTCTGAGGGAAAATATCCCTTCTCTTAAATAATAATATTGCTGTATAAATAGTAAATACTAATCCAATTGCATTAAATACCAGAATAATTGCGAGAAAAATATAGTATAGCGGCCCATTGTCAATATTATATGCTTTTGCCAACTCCCATTGATTTGCATTAAGAGGAGAATCTGCTGAAAAAGACATCAATATGGTCTGAGCAATTGAAATAACCGATCCAATGAGCACCAATATCAGCCATCCTCCTATGGATGTCTCCTCATATGCATGTTCCAGATTGATAAATCCCGTTGGTTTGGATCTATTGTATTTCGCCCAAATAAACCAAACCGTAAGACCAGCGACAAACAGAAAAACTAGGGTAACCCAAATGTTAAATTTAAAGTTAGATATATCCCCTAAATTAATCTTGCCATCATCAGATGCAAATAGGATATACGTGACATTGTTTTCAATTTTCTTGAAGTCCTCTAAATACTTACTTGATTTTTCCATGGGGATGAAAGAATCATTTGTTATAAAAACATTTTTTATGAGGACGGTGTCCTTATTTGTTTTGATGGACCTTGAAAAAAAATAAGCATCTTCTTCAACAAAATCATCAAAATTAAGTGATCCGACAGGAATATTGTCTTTATTGACAATTTTTATGACATGCTCTATATCTATAGGAAATGATAATGCTATTGGCAACATTCTATCTTCCGAAACCTTCGGTAACCTTTCATAAATAGGTTTAGAAAATGCAGGTGCATATTTTTGCTTTTGTCCATCTTCTTTGAACAAATATGACTCTAACAAATATTCCTCAGCAATGGTTAATACATTCTTCTCAAGATTATCTTCAACAACGATTGGTTTAAGTCTTTTTGCCTTTTCATATATTCCTTTGTAATAATCTTCAAAATCATTCTGAATTTGATTTCTTGCATTTTCTTTTAGGTAACTACGCATTTTGTCAGCTTCATTATACCGGTAAGTAGTAAAAACCTTTAAATTCGCTTTATCACCTCCCAAAAGTTGGAATACATCTTCAAACCTTACCAAAAAACCATCTTTAGTAGATTTTTCCAATTCATCCAAATGGGTTCCTGAATTAATAGATAATACTTGCCCATAAGGAGGAAAGTACCTTTCCATTACTGGTCCGCCTTGGTTCGATATGGTAGGATCGACCGCTTTCATCTGTGAGTTTATAAATACAGACAACACCATATGGTTAAATGCGGCAGGACTTGGTTGCACTTTATCCAATTCTTTATCTTGATAGGTATTAGCAAGTACCAATGAAGACTCAATCCCTTTGTCTGCCAGCATAGATGCCAACAATAAGGACTTATCCTTACAATCTCCATATCTTTGTTTAAATACAATTTCCGGGTTATGGGCTCGATGCGAATGTTCGCCCATTTCTACACCCATGTATCGAACGGAATTCTGAACAAAATCTAAACTTTTCTCAAAGAACAGTTCCTGATCTTCATTTGACTCTGCCCATAATTTCTGAACAAATGAATGTAGTTCTGTGCCAGGCTTGAGTTTATGGATTGGATTTACTCTTTTTGCCCATTCTGCAACTTGTCTCCATGTTGAAAATTCAGAAACCTCCACTCTGGGGTTCTGATTGAACCAATAAGGCACATAATCAACATAACCATCAGTTAATTGTGACGGCCGCTCCCAATAATAGTAGTTCAATCCATTTTTATTGATTTTCTTTTCTGAAATAGCACCATTTTGTTTTCGAATATTCAAAATTCGGCCTTCTGGAACTACATAGACAATATGAACAAGACCTGAAGGCTCTCCACCTTCTAAATAACAAGATTCAAAATATTTGCCTTCAAATACAGGATTAAAACCTACCAATGAATAGGAAAACCTAATTTTATCCCCCTTTCGAATATCATCAAGTATGGTAAATGCCGAATAAGAGCCATTATATATAAATCTTTTTAGATCATTTTCAGTAGCTATTACTTTGAATTTGGAAAGATCCAAGCGGTTTTGAATTTTCCCCTCTCGTTCTATCTCCACCCTGTGAATGAATACTTTTTGATAGCTTGGATCAAATTCAACCTCTAAATGGCCTGCATTTTCTGCTCCAGCTTCATCACTAACAACGGTAGTGGTATTATGATAGTGCGTTTGTTCTCCCAGATGAACCTGTTCTTCCAATAATTCATAATAATAACCCAAACTAATGTCATCCAGATTTATTTGCTGAGGCTTAACCGATATGGGTTTCAACCATTTAGGCACGTCAGACTTGGATATTTTTGGGACAGGCTGTGCCATCATAGCCGATATACCTATAAATACCAGCAAGGCAGTTAATAATATTGGTTTTCTCATCTGTTAATAATCGATTAACGAAGATAATCAATAAAACAAATGATTTAATTGAAGTCAAAAAATAAAATAAAAGAAGGTGTCTAAAAAGGCACCTTCTTCTGTTTTATAGCTTTCTGGAGCTCCATTATAATTTCATGAGCAATATTAGGCTGCAAGTCGATGTTTTGTACTTTTCAGCATGTTGATGGCTTGATTTATCGCAAACAGGGAGTTTTTGCCACCTGGTTTACCGATAAAAGCTTTGTCTTTCCACTTTTTTGCCCATTTTCTAGGTTATGGGCAATGGCCATCAAACCGAATTCCACAGCGACCTTCTCCAGACCTTTCATTGTGAACCGGGTAAACCTGTTGTTGCTTTTCATCTGACCGAAAACGGCTTCCACTTCTATGGGTCGCTTGCTCCGATGGTACATTCCCTCTTCCGACAGCAGTCTTTCCCGGGCTTTAGCCTTGAGCTTATTGAGCCTGTGGTTCACTTCAATGAGCCGATCGCCTGTAGCTTTATGGCACCCACTCCGCATCGGGCAGCCTTCGCATCGCCGAGCCTGGTAACAGCTGACCCGGGCAGT
>NZ_PEBA01000006.1:0-107647 GCF_002734235.1 Sphingobacterium sp. 1.A.5 | reverse complement strand
ATCAGGGATGCCCAGGTCCAGCTCGACCGCGATACATCCACGAAAAAGTACCCCCAAAAGGTCAACGGGAACAAATCCTTCGGAAAATTAAAGGAAAACCTGATAGCCATCTTTTTCAAAAACAGGGAAAGGGAAATCCTCAGGGAGCTCACGGCCTATTTCCTCAAGGACACATTGCCCATTCGAAAGGGAAGATCGTTCCCAAGGCAGCTTAAGACCTCGAATAAAAAGTGCAAGCACAGGACCTACACAAACTACAAACCGGCATGATAAAATCCTTAACTTAATGACATTGCCCATGGGGGTTAAATGCCGTAGGCATGAAATATCTCTTAAATGCCATCGGCATGTAATATCTATAGCATTGAATCACCGCAAACAACAACGCCGTAGGTGTGGCATGTTTGATAACCCCAGAGGGGTGCAACTATTATAGCAAAATGTTTAAACGGCGCCATGCAACCCTGTAGGGGTGTCACTATAAATTGCTGGTTAATTAAATGACTATACACTCTGCCGAACAAACTAAATTCCTGCAATGCGACTAAATAGTTTTCCAAGCTAAAGCTTGGGAATGACACGATTTCCTGGGAAGTTAGAGGGGAATTGGGCGGGGAAGTGGTCGCTGCGGCGACCACTTCCCCGCCCAATTCCCCCTTCACTAAACGAACGAGCTTGTCATTCCATCTCGTAAGAGATGGAAACTATTTTGTCGCTATAATAGTGACACCCCTATGGGATTAGGTGGCGAAATGGCCATGGTTGGTGTCCCCACCAACCATCATTTCCGGTATCCAACCAAAAACACCCTAAAACAGTAATAATGGTAGCACAAACAGTAATATATATCCTTTTTAAATGATGCTTTTGGGCATCTTTGAGGAGTTAGTTAGAGTTATTTTTTATTAGTAACATCTGATGAGGGGACTAGGGAAAAGTCCCCTTTTTTTATGATTTGGAATATATGCTTTTTATATAGTCTCCTTCCACTCTCGTTCCACTCTTGTTCCACTCTCAGTCTTCTTTCGTTCGGACCTTGTTCGGACCTTGTTCGGGTGTTTTCCGAAGAAGCTCCGAACGAGGTCCGAACGAAGTCCGAAGGAGAGACGAAGGAGAGTATAATAAGTTAGGATGAGATATGGGATTTGAGATGTGGGATGTGAGATAGGAAGGCGCTAGCAAAGCCGTGGGTTGGTGTTCCCACCGACCATTATTTTAAAGGGACAAGTTTCTGGCAGGTGGGGACACCAGCCAGGGCATTTGGTCGGTGCATTACAGACTACGAATGTTGAGCAGACAAGTTTCTGGAAGGTGGGGACACTAGCCATAGCATTTGGTTGGTGCATCACAGACTACGATTAATTAGAAGACAAGTTGCTGGCTGGTGGGTACACCAACCAGGGCGGAATGACGGGGACAATAGGCATGGCGGATGGTCCGAGACACCTACCATGGCGGATGGTCGAAGTCTTCAGCGGACACAATTTTTGAAGTAATATAAAAAGGGCTGTCTTTTTTTAGACAGCCCTTTATTATTGTTTGTTGTTTGGTGTATTCTTAGTGAATGAACAGCAACTCGCGTAATTTCGGCAATGGCCATTTTGCGTCGTCAACGATTTTTTCAAGTTTGTTGACGTTGTAGCGGATTTCATCGAAGAATGGCTTCACAACCTCATCATAAGCGATTGCTTTTTCGCGGATATCATCGATTGTATTTGCTTTCTTACGTGCTTGACGCATTTCTTCAGCCAATTCCAAGATTAAGTTCACGTGTTTTGAGATCCTTTCGATGTAATTCAACTGTGAACTGTAAGCTTCTTTGTTCAGTCCAAGGTCTTTCAGTCCTTTTACGTTTTCGATCAATTGGTTTTGGTAGACGATACATGCCGGAGCAATTTGACTCGTTACCACATCACCGATCACACGTGCCTCGATTTGAAGTTTCTTGAAGAAGTTCTCCAAAAGGATTTCGTGTCTCGCTTCAGATTCGCGTCTTGAGAAGATTCCCAAAGTCTCGAACAATTCCAAAGACTCAGGTTTTACATAAACGTCAAGCGCTTTAGGTGTAGATTTGATGTTTGATAAACCTCTAGTTCCTGCTTCAATTTCCCATTCTTCGCTGTAACCATTTCCTTCGAAACGGATAGCTTTAGAATCTTTGATGTATTTACGAACTACGTTCAAGATAGCAAGATCTTTTTTCGTTCCTTTTTTGATTTGCTTGTCTACTTCGTTTTTGAATTCGATCAATTGCGTTGCAACGATAGCATTCAAAATGGTCATTGGAAGAGCTGAGTTTGCTGAAGAACCAACCGCGCGGAATTCGAATTTATTGCCTGTGAAAGCGAAAGGAGAAGTACGGTTACGGTCCGTATTATCCAATTTCAAATCAGGGATTTTAGGGATACCATGCCATAAGTTAGCGTCAGCTTTTACTTTTTTAGCAACACGAGCAGATTCTACTTCTTCCAAGATTTCATCCAATTGAGAACCCAAGAAGATAGAAATAATAGCCGGAGGAGCCTCGTTGGCACCTAAGCGGTGATCATTTGAATGACTTGCAATAGAAGCTCTCAATAGATCAGCATGTTCGAATACTGCTTTAATGGTGTTCACGAAGAAAGTCAAGAACATCAAGTTGTTCTTAGGAGTTTTTCCTGGAGACAATAAATTAACACCTGTATTAGTGATCAATGACCAGTTGTTGTGTTTTCCAGAACCGTTTACACCGCTATATGGTTTTTCGTGCAATAACACTTTGAAGCTGTGGCGGATAGCAACTTGCTCCATCAGATTCATCAACAATTGGTTATGGTCAATTGCCAAGTTGATCTCTTCAAACATTGGCGCACACTCGAATTGAGAAGGTGCTACTTCATTGTGGCGAGTTTTCAAAGGAATACCCAATTTAAGGGCTTCATTTTCCAAATCAACCATATAGGCAAGAACACGTTCAGGAATTGCTCCGAAATAGTGGTCTTCCAATTGTTGTCCTTTTGCTGACATGTGACCAAACAATGTTCTTCCTGTCAATTGTAAGTCAGGACGAGCATTGTAAAGGGCAAGGTCAACCAAGAAATATTCTTGTTCGATACCTAAAGATGCATTTACTTTGCTAACTGCCTTGTCGAAATATTGTGCAACATCCGTTGCTGCTTTATCTATTGAAGCAATAGCTTTCAATAGAGGAGCTTTATAATCTAAAGATTCCCCAGTATAAGAAACGAATACTGTAGGGATACAAAGGGTTTTTCCGGCGCCGGTTTCGAAAATAAAGGCAGGGGATGAAGGGTCCCAAGCGGTATAGCCTCTAGCTTCGAAAGTATTGCGGATACCACCATTCGGGAATGAAGATGCATCTGGTTCTTGTTGAACTAGGGCATCTGCGTTGAATTTCTCGATTGCACTTCCGTCGCTATCAGGTTCGAAGAAAGCATCGTGTTTTTCAGCTGTTGAACCCGTCAATGGTTGAAACCAGTGAGTGTAGTGGGTTGCGCCATTTTCGAGAGCCCAAGTTTTCATTGCTTGTGCGATGAAATCTGCTAGTTCTCTGCTGATTTGTCTTCCTTCGTCGATTGCCGATTTCAATTCTACGAAAGTAGGCTTTGGAAGATAATCTCTCATTTTAGAGATGCTGAACACATTTTTGTTGAAAATGTGGATAGCGCGTTCTGCATTTACCTCTGTTGTTTCGTTGAACATGTGTTTAGAGGCAGTCTCAACTGCGGCTAGTCTGGAGTTTAACATGCTATTCTTGTTATTTATTTTTAAGTTTTTGTTGATTGCTTGATTATTTCTTCTAATTAATATCAAAAGTATGGTAAAAATAGGTTATTCAAATAATTTTTTTAAAAAAAAATATAAAAAATCGGAATATTTCCTGTTTTTAAATAAAAATAGGTGGTAATTTTTTAAAATCACCACCTATTTTAACCTTGTTTTGTAAAATTAGTCGACTTCAAGTCCCCAATCTATTCCTTTTTCGGTTGCTTTGACACCTTTCTTGATCCAGTTGGCAGCAGGTTTGCCTTTTAAGAAGTGATCGAAGAATTGTGCTTCCCGAATTTGAATGTCTTTACGGTTTTGTCTTTGAATTAAGTTGTGATCATCACCATTATAGTTCAATAACCATACACGTTTGTTCAATCTGCGCAAAGCGGTGAAGAACTCGATGCCTTGATACCAAGGCACTGCGCCATCATTGTCATTATGCATAATTGCAACAGGAGTATTCACTTTGTCCATAAAGAACAAAGGCGAGTTTTCGATATAAAGGTCTCTAGCTTCCCAAAGTGGTTTCCCGATACGGCTTTGTGTATTTTCATATTGGAATTGACGCGACATACCAGAACCCCAACGGATTCCGCCGTAAGCTGATGTCATGTTCACTACAGGTGCTCCTGACCATGCCGCTGCATACATATTCGTGCGAGTGATCAAGTGCGCAACTTGGTAACCACCCCAGCTTTGCCCTTGGATTCCCATTTTTGTAAAATCAACCCAATTGTTGTTTCTTGCTAGGTAATGCATTCCAGAGTTGATGAATTCCTCAGCAGATTTTCCAGGGTAACCAGTTTCGTATCGAATATCTGGTGCGAAAACCAAGTAGCCGTTACTTACAAAATATGGAATATTCAACCTAGAAGGGGTAGGAGCCGGTGGTTGGTAAGTATACAATCCATCAGAAAGGGTTTCATAGAAATATGCTATGATTGGATACTTCTTATTTGGATCAAAATCTTCAGGTTTATATAATATACCTTCCGATTTATAACCTTTAGGTGTAGTCCAGTGAACCAATTCTGCTGTTCCCCAATTATAATCTGCTTGTTGTGGGTTTATATCCGAAAGCTTGGTTTCGTTTTTAAAATCAGCCAATAGATAAAGATTCGGTGAGTTTTGGTAATCTTCTTTAGTGTAGATTACTTTGTTGATCTTATCATCAGCACTCAACATTCTATAAGTATAAGGTCCCGACCAAAGTTTGCTAATGTCTTTCTTGCCTAATTTATATAAACCTTGGTTTTTATCGATCTTATTGAATCCGGAAAGGAAAACAGGCTTTCCTTCGTCAACCATGGTGTATTGAACTCTTGGGTCATCATTTTTTACCAATTCTTGAATTCTATAGACCATTTGATTTTTTCTGCCTAATCCATTTGTAATATTGGATTTGGATTTTCCATCCAAGGAGATTTTCCAGACATCATATCGGTCATTGATATAGATTGCTTTTCCATCTTTTGACCAGCCAGCAATTCCATAAGGTCCTGGCGCTGCAGGAACATCGTTTTCTTCGTCTACAAAACTAACTTGAAGGCCATCGTTTAACTGCACTGTTTTTTCTGAAGCGATATTATAGCTGTACCAGTTACCATTTGATCTGTTGAAGTAAATGATATAATCGCCATTTGGAGCTAAAGAAGCATAACCAGAGTTTGATTTAGTAACTAACTTGTTCTTACCACTTACAGTTGAGATTGCATAGATATCCGATCTCATTCCGCCTTCCCATTGGGATTCTATACGATAGCCTTTATCCGAAGTAGCCATAGCCCACTCGTTGTCAGCGTCTCCTGTCAAGGAGATTCTGTTGTAGGTTTCGTCTGATAGAGGCATAATATTTCTATTGCCTTGCAGGTTGATCAATGCGGTATAATTTCTAGATTGGTCTCTTTTTAGATTTACCAATTGCATTGGTTGCAAATAATCATCTTGCCAATGCCAAATATCTACTTTAGCGTGCTCAAATTCAACTAAGGTTGTGTCCTTTACCCTAGGAATAGGAGCCAAGCCAAAGAATAGCCTTTTGCCAGACTTGCTGAATGTCAGGCGTCCATCTCCCGAAACAAACCAATTTTCAGGAATGCCTGTGCTGTTTCTGTCCGCCAGAATAAATGCAGTGTCTTGAGAAGGAGTATAATAATAGAGTTTGAATTCCTTTAGCAAAGATTTTTCAGGAGTTTTGTCCGCCAGAAAACTTAATTGCTTAGTTGCATCGTCAAATTGGATGTTTTTATAGTTCCCTTTACCATTGCTAATTTTCTTTTTGGTTTTATTAGCCATGTCCATTATAAAAAGGCCAGACTCATTTAAGGAGTCCTTCTCTGGTCCTTTTATGGAATATACCAAAAATTTACCGTCATCACTCCAATCATACGTGTCTGCTTTCAGGATATTGCTGGTATCACCGGAGCGGAGATTCATCACGGTTAAAGTAGGAGTTGGTTTCTCTTTTTTAGCTGAGTTTTTTGATTTTGTAGTATCCTGTGCCTTAGGGACGATTGTTTCATTCAAAAATGCAACATATTCATTTCCTTTACGTGCAGTTTTGAATGATTTTACCTGAGCAAATTTTTTGCTGGATGAATTGCTAAGATTAAACACCAATAAGGAGTCCTTAGGCATTTCATCAGGTTTTTTCTTTTTTATTTTTGCTTGTCTAACATCCTGAAATGGTGCTTTGATAAGACTGATCAGATTTTTTTCATCATCTGTAAGTGTCAATTCTGAACCTCTTGGGATTTGTATCAAAGTTTGGTTCTTATCATTTTTCAGCATTCCTAGAGCATCACCTTCTTGAGGGGTTACGGAATAAATGATTAGATTACCAGATTTACTGATTTGGGGTCTGCTGATCGATTTCCAGGCGTCATAAACAGAATGGTCGATTGGTTTTTTCTGTGCATTAGCTAGTGAAAAAGCGCTTAACCCTAGGAGTATTAAGGCAAATTTACGTTTCATATAATTTGTTGTTTGGAATTCCAATAATACCTAAAATTTACTAACTTAGGTTAGTTTAGAGGATAACAATTTTATTATAAATCCGAATAAAAGGCGCTATGAGAAATTCAGGCATCATCATCAGCATCATTGCTGGTATATCGATAATCATCTTTGCGATGATTTTTGGGAACGCTTATAAATATAAATATAAGAATTCCAACACGATCAATGTTACAGGAAATGCCATGACAAATTTCGAGTCAGATATTGTGAAATGGTCAGCCTCCTTTAGCCGTAAATCCATGGATCTGAGCGAAGCCTCGGAACAATTGAAGAGAGATCGTGATATGGTCAAGGATTTTTTGGTTCGCCAAGGTATCAGTGACAAGGAAATTCTGTTCAATGCAGTGAATATTAACCGTGATTTTTCATATCATACAGATCCTAATGGAAACAGTTATAATACTTTTACTGGTTATAGCCTTTCCCAGAATGTTTCAGTGGAATCCAAGGATTTGGATAAGGTAGCGAATGCTTCTCGTGAGATCTCGACTTTGATTTCGCAAGGAGTGGAGTTGAGTTCAAATTTGCCGAACTATTATTTTTCGGGCTTGGAAGATTTGAAACTGAAGTTGATTTCGGAGGCTTCGCAGAATGCGAAGGTAAGGGCTGAGAATATTGCGAAAGAAGCAGGTTCTTCATTGGGAGAATTGGTGAAGGCTGATTTGGGTATTTTTCAGATTACGGGTCAGAATGAAAATGAGGAATATTCTTATGGTGGAGCTTTTAATGTGACATCAAGGAAAAAGACAGCTAATATTACGGTGAAGACGAGCTATTTAAGTAATTAAATAAGGCTCATGGCTTTGGTCCCTGAGCGTAGTCGAAGGGCGACTCCTGGCTTCGGCTCCGCTCAGCCAACGCAGCCACCGAGTCGATGCCGGTCCCTGGTTAGTCGAAGGGCGGTCCCTGAGCGTAGTCGAAGGGCAGGCCAACCCGCTTAGGATGGCGTTAGCAAAATTAATAAAACCAAAAGGCTGAAGATGTTAAAAACACCTTCAGCCTTTTGGTTTTATGTTCTGAAGCCGTGGTCGGTGTTCCCACCGACCACTATTTAAGGCGTCAATTTGCTGGCTGGTGGAGACACCGGCCAGGGTTAATCTATAATTACTTACGGGTTTATTCTAATGAATTTTCCGTCTTTGTCGAATTCTAGGTCTAGTCCGTTGGTCAATTCAACATCGTAGCCATGTCTTTCGGTTTCGATACTATTAATCCCAGTGTTAGGATAGTTTTGTTTTACGTAGGATAGGATAGATGTAGGGATCAAAGAATCTGGTAGGGCAGCTGAATCATTTTGCGCGTCGATATCAAGCCATTCGCCATTTTTGTTGAATTTGATTTCGATTCCATTTTCTAAAAGTACATCGTACTCTAATCCTGATAAACCTTCTTTTTCCTCAACTACAGAAAGAATTTTTACTCCATTGAAGTTTTTAGAAAGAAATTGTGCAGCTGTATTAGGAAGGTTGCCTTCGCTAACTACGGTTTCTTTGTCACATGAGATCATCAAAGCTGCGATCGAAAATAATAGTGTGATTGATAATAATAACTTTTTCATTTTTATATTTTAAGGGTTAATTTTTAATGTGATTTTAAGGCAATCGATGATATTAGTCATCGATCTTAATAAACTCTGCGTTTTTGTTGAACTTTACTTCGATACCGTTTGTCAACTCAACTTCGTATCCTTTTGAATCTTTATTGATCTGAACGATATTGTTGTTAGGGAAGCTTTTTTGAACGTAGGATTTAATTTTAGCAGGAACGATTCCTTGAGGTACTGATTTTGATTTTGCATCAACTTCAGTCCAGTTACCTTTACTGTCAAATTCTAGTTCAATTCCACTTGCTAACACCACTTTATATTCAATTGACTGCATCAATTCTTTTTCAGATTTTACCAATGCTACTTTATCACTTCCATAATTAGAGCTGATAAAGCTTTGTGCTGCCTTCGGAAGGTTGTTTACTTCAATAACTTTTTCTTGTCCGATAGCTTGGAATGATGATCCTGCTATCAATACTACCATTGCTGCTTTTATTAGATTTTTCATAGTGTTTTATTTAAATGTTGACACTAAGTTCGGGGTCAATTCTGGAAAGAATTGGGAAAAATCTGGACAAATAGAATTTATTTGATTTTTTTTATGGTGAAATGTTGGAGGTTTTCTATGAAATCATAAGAAATGCTCAAATTTGAGTATTTCTCTAATATGGTTTTAACAATAGAAAGTCCGAGTCCATTGGATTGGCTATCCTGTGTTCCTTTATGAAATCTTTTAAATATAAAGTCCGGATTTAATGCACCGTCATTGCTTGAATTGGCGATGTCAATCTCGTTATCATCAATGGTTATATCAATATGTCCAGCCTTTACATTATATTTAATTGCATTTCTGAGAAGATTTGAAATCAGGACACGTGCAAGGTCAATGTTCATATTGGCAATAAAATGCCCTTTTTGAAGCATATTTATTTTAATGTCCTTAAATTCTATGATTTCTTCAAATTCTTCCAGTTTTTGTAAAATTACGGTGTTGAACTTTACATCAGAACTTGATGTGTATTGATTGTTTTCTATTCGAGATAGCATTAACAGCGATTTATTCAAACCTACCATCCTGTGCAAAGATTGCTTTGCCTCGGCTATTTTTATAGTTTGCTCTTCTGGGAGATTGCCATCTTGCAATAACAGGTCTAGTTTTCCGATTGTAATAGCTAATGGAGTCTGAAGTTCATGGGATGCATTTTCCAAGAATAGTTTTTGATCTTGAAATACAGCTTCATTGGTGCTGATCATCTGATTGATCTGGTTGTTCAGTTCTTGAAACTCCTTAACTTCAGTAGGAACAGGTTCAAAGCTTTTGGTATGGCCAAATCTATAGTTGCTCAAGTTTTCCAATATTTTATGGAAAGGTTTCCATCCTTTGTGCATGACAAAATAATTGATGACCAGGATGCTGATTACAATTACTGCGTAAAGTACAGCCAATGAAATGGCTAAATTAATCAGGTAATCATCTTCTTCTTCAGTTGAAGTTCTGATCTCTAGGGCGTAAGCCTTTCTATCTTTGGAATAGAATCCAGTTTTTAAGATTCTATAAGGTTCGTCTTCATCATCATAAGGCATATACATCAATTCTCGGGAGAAGTGATTTTTATCGATATCTTCAGAAGGTTTGGTAGGATAGATCTTAAATTGATTAATCCCATATTCCTTGCTAGTTTCAATTATTTCAGGATTGTTATAGGCTTCGCGAATAATTTCTAATTTTTGGTTTTTGAGTCCGTCATCTACATTATCATACACTTCGTCCATTAAGAACGCATAGAATAGCAGTGCCCAGATGGCCATAATGACCAATATGGTAATTGCTAAAGTTCTGTTTGTATAATATTTGATTGAAACCGCCATTACACCAATTTATAGCCTACTCCATATACGGCTTGAATATCCATATCTGCTTCAGCTTCTTTTAATTTTTTGCGAATATTTTTTATTTGCGAATATATAAAGTCAAGATTGTCGGCTTGATCGGTGTGATCTCCCCAAACAGATTCTACGAGACTTGTCTTTTCAAGTAATTTATTGGGACGAAGGATAAAATAATAAAAAAGGTCGAATTCTTTTCTGTTTAATGGGGTAATCTTTTCATTTACTGTCACTTGCCTGCTGTCCGGGTCTAAGGATACATTTTTATACTTAACAAGTTGTTCACCATCTTGAGCATTTCGACGTATGATTGATTTAATACGTGCAAGAAGTTCAGCGAGATGGAAGGGTTTTGCTAGGTAATCATCAGCTCCAATTTCTAATCCCAATACTTTGTCTTCGACAGAATCTTTGGCTGAAAGTATGAGAACGGGTTGTTTTTTATGTGCTTCTTTTAATGTTTTGAGGATATCCAACCCATTTCCTCCGGGAAGCATAAAATCCAATAGAATACAGTCATAATCATAAGTCATTGCTTTCTCCAATGCAGCATTATAATCTTGCGCTGACTCAATGAGGAAATTCTCAGATTTCAAGAACTCTTCAATTGTCTGCAATAAGGCTGTTTCGTCTTCTATTATTAATATCTTCATCGAAATAAATTACAATAGAGCATAAAGATTCTGGAAAGAATCTGGAATTCCCTCCTGTTTATAATATAACCTTTACTCCGCCATAAAAGTTTCTAGTTGGAGCAGCATTGAAATATCTATTTCCCATCGCATTAATGTCATTTCCTAAGCTATATTTCTCATTCAACAGGTTATCAGCACCTACAAATAGCTGGAGTTTATACCGAGGTGAAATAGATGTCAACCATGACACTTTAGCTTGAAGAACATGGTATTTATCTGCAGTTACAGTATTCGCATCATTTAATGGAATGCTTGATGTGAAATTATGTAAAATATTAAAATCAAATTGTTTATTGAATCTAAAAGATAATGTATTTACCCAAATCCAATTTGGCACTGATGTTACTTCATTTCCTGAAAAATCATTTTCACCAATTTTATATTCTTTGAATTTATAATCTTGATAAGTCAGGTTCGAAGAAAATATCAGCCCTTTTAAAAATTCACTATTCTCATTTGCGATCAGTTGAGTTAGTATATTTGCTTCAACTCCTTTTTGATCTATTTTACCAGCATTCACAAAAAATTCAGCACCATCCTCATTCAATTGACGAATAATTCCATTGTCCATTTGATAATTGTATGCTGCAAGGTCAGCAATAAACCTTCTGTTTTTGCTTTCATATCTGATTCCAGCTTCGTAATTGATTCCAGTTTCAGGTTTCAAGTCTTGATTTATTCTGTTGTCAGAAGATCTTACCTCAGCAATAGTTGGGGTAGAGTATCCTTTGGAAACCGAAGCTCTAATTGCGAAATTATCTGTTGCAGAATAAGATAGTCCAAATCTAGGCATCCAAGTATTGTTAAAATCAATTTTCCCTTCAGCCTGTTCTTCTCCAGGTAGGTGTCTGTTGAATTTTATATTGTTGAAATTCAATCCAATAGATGCTTCTGCTGAAAGCTTTTGATAAATTCTAGTTTTCGCTCTGAAGAAATAGAAATGTTGACCATTTTTTAGGTTATCATCATCAGTAAGTTCGCCCATTTCCCCTAGGTTGTTCTCATGGTTTTTGACATGATACCATCCTTTTTGTGCTTCAGCACCCAATTGCATCTCCCAAAGCAAATCTTCTTTATCCAAATTCTCATAGGATAGGTAAGTCCTTAAACCGATGTTCTTTTCGTCGCGGGTTTCATAATTGGTAATAAATGGATTTTCTAGATCAGTATTTGTTCCGAATATGGATATAACATGTTTAAAATTGTCATTTATTTGGTATTCATTGGTTATACCTCCTATAAATGTTTTGTTATAGATAGCTGCTTTTTGGTCTTTGGCGCTTTGGAACGGGCCTCCAGCAGGTCTAAATTGGGTTGGGTCTTCATCGTATTGTTGCTGAGTAAGTCCACCTGGAGTTTGATAACCTAAATCAGAATATAATCCAAATACTTTTAGTGTTCCTTTTGAATTGTATTTCCATTGATGAGCAGTTTGGAAGAACAGTTTGTCCATGCCCGTATGTTGTCTATAACCATCTGACCTTAGATAAGCCTGGTCGAAAGAAAAGCTGTAATTTTCATTCACTTGATGATTGACCTGCAATTGTTGATGGAAAAGACCAAATGATCCTCCAGAAACCATAATTGATTTTTCATTGTTAGGCTTTCCAAAACCTTCGGGAATAAATCGAAGTACCCCAGCTGAATTGGGTCCATATAATGATCCATCTGGACCTTTGATCACTTGAATACTATTTATTCCAACAGGATCTAAAAGGTTGAGATACGTATTTCCACTGGCATCAGTAAATGGTATTTCATCAATGTATATTTTTGTATTCCTCACACCAAACGGCGATCTCAGCATACTTCCCCTTAGGGCAAGTCTATATGATCCAGGTGATCTTTCTTCCATTCGAAGTCCGGTTGTTGTATTCAAGGTACTCAAGAAGTTGCTTGGAGCTTGAGATTCAAGCAATTTTTTAGTCACTACCCGAGCAGAAGTCGTTAAATCCAACATTGATTGAGCATTGAAATAAGCCTTTATTTCAATAGGTGCGATGTCGTTGATGCTTGTGTCAGGCGAAGAAATCTGTGCCTTGGCAGAAAAGAAAAATAATGTGCTTGAAAGAGATACTAAACCGAATTTCTTAAGAGTCATGTAAATATTTTAAAGTATTTTATATTAATAAATTAGAATGCTTCATTTAAACCTAAAAATAAGCCCCGTTGGCCGAATCTACCAAAAGCATAATCAATACAAAGATTGGTTCTGGTTGCTTTATTAAACAAGAGCCTAAGGCCAGCACCAGCAGCTGGTTGCCAAACTTGGAATAATTTCGTGCCCATTTGATCATTGGCAGTCTGAATATTGGCGAATACAACTCCGCTTAGGAATTGGTTTCTAAGAATAGGATATCTGTACTCTATTTCAGAATAGAAGAATGAAGTTCCTTTAAAGTATCCCATCGTATATCCTCTGCCACTTCTTGCATATGTGTCCTTTGCAGTTCCTGGTAGATCAATATAAGGGAGTTTACCACCTAAATTATAGGATCCGAAGTTCCAGAAAGCAATTACATGATTAGGTCTCGATGTTGAAAGTTGCCAATATTTTCGGAAATCCGTTTGCAATTGATATGCATTATGAGTACTGCCGAGCCAAGTTTGGTTCATTCTTAATACCATATCGAAATAATATCCTTTGTAGGCTGAATTGGGGTTGTCACGGGTCATATATTGCATATTCAACATTAGGCCGTTGTTGTTAACCCGGGAAGGGTCGAAATCATTCCACCTGCTATATATTTCCACTGGTGACATATTTTCTTCACTCCCTACCGTACTGAGCTTTCTTTTTAGCTCGAAGAAAACACCAACACCGACAAATGCTCCTGGGAAAAGTTGCTTATATACTCTTTCATTGATGGTATATGCCATATACCGATTTACGAATCTTTGGCGATCGGGGTTATTTAATATTAGCTCTTCCTCAGTAGGGTTTTCCAAAGTGCCTCCAATTCCTAGACCATAGTCTAATCCGACAGCTTTTGCCACCATAGCTCCACCTTTAATATTCCATCTATTTCCAGGGGTATAGATATCATGAAGAAGGTACCCAACAATAATTCCGCGTGTTGTGGCACTTAATGCGGTGGCAGCAATAGACATGGTTGTGTTCGGTTCATTGCCCAGTACTTTTCCACCAACAGCTTTTATTCCAATTTGTGCCCCTATGGATGGGTTATAATTTAAATTTGGAAGATAAGATATTGCGGATCTCTTTCCAGAAGGCTTTTTATCGCCTTTTTTGAAAGGGTTAATATCTCTAAACGCATCTACGATATCATAGAGATGATCAGTTGATAAGGTGCTGTCTCTTTGTTCCTTGGTGCTTACCGTGTCTTGAATTTGTATTTGAAGCGCATAAGAAGGTAGCTTAGCTAAGATAAATATGGTTAAAATGAATAGCTTAATGCGCATTTTAATGTTGTATTATTAGTGGTTGATTTAGATGGATGTACTGAAATAATCCGCTGTAAAAATATTACAAATAATATGATTTCAGGTTAAGATTAGTGTCATATTATCTATTAAAATGTTGGAGATGACCTAATAGTCCAGTTATACCACCTGTATGAATAACCAATATTTTGCTGTTAGGTTTGAAATATTCTTTTTCTATAAGATCATATACGCCAAATAGCAGTTTTCCAGTATAGGTCGGTTCTATCATAATTCCAGTAGAACTTATGAAGGATTTAATAAAGGCTATTAAATCTGGTTTTACTTTTGCATACCCTGAAAAGTGATAGTCCAAGTGAAGTGTAATCAATTCAGGGTCTATATTCCAGGATTGGAATTCATTTTTTAAAAATTCTGCACCCTTCAATACAGGAATGGAATGAACCTTTGTTTGGAGATTGTTCTTTGCTATTCCCAATTGAATGCCCGCAACGGTTGTTCCTGTTCCTGATGCTACGAATATATGGTCGTATTGCTGTTCTAATTCTGATATTATTTCGGCACAACCTTTTATGCCAAGATCTGATTTGCCCCCTTCGTCGATGAAATAAGATGTTTGAGGATTATGGCCTCGTTGGAACAATTCTTCTTTATTTCGGTATGATTCTCTATCTACAAAAAGTAAGTTCATTCCAAATAGTCGACACATATCCAACACTGGGTTGTGAATTTCTTCACCACGCACATAGGCTGTTGCCCTGAATCCAAATTGTGCTGCTGCTGCAGCTGTAGCTAATAAATGATTTGACCAAGCGCCGCCAAAAGTGACTAAATGATTTATTTGTTGTTCTTTAGCTTCTTCAAGCTGATATTTTAATTTACGCCATTTGTTGCCAGAAATAAAAGGGTGGATCTTGTCATCTCTTTTAATATAGACTGAAATATTTTTGTCTTCAAATTTTGAATCGTGAATTTGTTCCTCTGGGCTATAAATTTGGAATGAAAAATTCATGGGTTAAAATTAGCCTTTTTTCAAACAGGAAATAGAATGATTATAAAAATGCTACTTTTGCAAAATGGTTGATAATCTTGATAACGAACAGGAAGAGCAGGAGCTTTATGAGCATTTACGAATAGTGGCTGACAAAGGTCAGGCATTATTGCGCATTGACAAGTTTTTGATGAATAGGGTTGAGAATACTTCTAGAAATAGGATTCAAAATGCTATTGATGCCGGAACTGTAAAAGTGAATGACAAAGAGGTAAAAGCTAGTTATAAAGTTAAGCCTTTTGATGTAATCACAGTTGTTTTACCTGATCCTCCAAGAGATACTGAGGTGTACCCAGAGGATATACCATTGGATATTATTTATGAAGATGATGATGTCTTATTGGTTAATAAAGAGCCTGGTATGGTCGTTCATCCTGGATTCAACAACTATACTGGAACCTTGGTAAATGCCTTAACTTTTCATTTAAACCAATTACCTACTCTACCGGGCAATACGGGCAGGCCAGGATTGGTTCACCGTATTGACAAGGATACTTCAGGCTTGTTAGTAATTGCAAAGAATGAATGGGCAATGACTTACTTGGCAAAACAGTTTTATGAACATAGTATTGCTCGTAAATATGTCGCTTTGGTGTGGGGAGATATCGCAGAGGATGGAACCGTCACTGGATATATAGGTAGGAACCTTAAAGATCGCAGGATCATGGATATGTATGATGATGAAGAGAAGGGGAAATGGTCTGTTACGCACTATCGAGTTTTGGAGCGATTGGGCTATGTTACTTTAATTGAATGCCAACTAGAGACTGGTAGGACTCATCAGATTCGTGCCCACATGAAATCGATCGGCCATCCGTTGTTTAATGATGAATCGTACGGTGGCAATAAGATTCTCAAAGGAACTTCTTTTACCAAGTATAAGCAATTTGTAGATAATGCTTTTGCATTGTTGCCACGTCAAGCCTTGCATGCCAGGAGTTTAGGATTTATTCATCCTAAATCGAAAGAATTTTTGCATTTTGAAGTACCAATGCCGGAAGATTTCCGTTTAGCATTAGAGAAATGGAGAAGTTACAGCTCAAATAATCAAAATTAGATTCTTAAAAAATTTATGCCCGTACATTACATTAACTACAATGGTACTGTTGTACCTCAAGATATGGCTATTCTAGATGTTGATAGCCGCGCATTTCGTTATGGCGATGGAATTTTCGAAACCATGTTATGGCGAGATGGAGATATTCGATTTTTAGACCTACACTTAGAGCGCTTGCAAGAGAGTTTGTCCATGCTCCATTTTGATGATGTTGATCAGTTTGATGCTTTTTTCATTCGTAGCAATGTAGAGGAATTATTGCGCAAAAACAATATGGTCGGTCAACAAGCCAGAGTTCGATTAATAGTATTCCGTCAAGGCGGAGGGCTGTATAGTCCCGAAACCAATAAACCAGCATTTATCTTGCAGGTAGACCGTAAGCCTGAAACTTTAAGAGACAAGAAAACTGGTTTAATCATTGATGTATATACAGAATATAAAAAGCCTTATAGTGAGCTGTCTAAGATTAAATCAAATAATGCTTTGATCTATGTGATGGCTGGCTTATACAAGAAAAAAAATGCTTTTGATGAAGTCTTGATTTTAAACCAATCTGGCAATCTATGTGAGGCTTTGGTCTCGAACATCTTCGTTTATTACGATAAGGTATTGTATACTCCGGCTATTTCCGAAGGATGTATTGCAGGTGTTATGAGAAGGGTCGTAATGGATATGGCACAGGAACAAGGTATCGAAGTCGTTGAAGCTGAAATCAAACCTGAAATTATGAAAGTCGCCGATGAAATTTTCTGTACGAATGCTGTCGAAGGTATTCAATGGGTGATGGGCTATAAGCATAAAAGGTATTTCAATAAAATTTCAAGGATTTTCCAAGAAAGATTGATGTCTTGGAGTTATGAGACTGAGGAATAGAGAAGCGACATCAGACAATCAGCTTTCTTAGTAACACTACTTGGCCTAGATGATAATAGGCATGTTCGATTTGGCCTTCTATGTTTCTTTTGTATGTGCCATATTTAGGATCATAGAATGTAGATTCTAGTTGTTCATTGGATAGGTTTTCGATATTTTCTGCAAATAACTCTGCTTGATTGAAAAGTTCATTTTTAAGGTTTTCCCAATCAGATTCGTTAGATAAAGGAGGGGTTTGAAAACTTTCGCTATCCTTAATATCCAGATTACCGGTTTTGAAAAAGGAATTGATGCCTTTGATGTAATACAGTATATGATAGGTAAGATCTGCTATTCGGTTTAAATCACTGATTTTGGATGTGGCAGTAAGGAAGTTAGTATTTGATAATTCTTTTTCCCAATTGGTATTTGCGATCCAAGTTCCATTAAGAATTACTTCCCTAAATCTATTTGCTAGTTGATGTGCCATAATTGAGTTGGTTGAATTCTGATGTAAAGTTATGAATATCAATAAAATAAAAAAAAGGGATATCTGAATGTTATCCCTTTTTTCATTATAGTAATTGTGATTTTAAGCTAGAATTTACTGCTTTACTCCCCAATTTTAGTTTTTCACTACTTCAACGTTTACAGTAATTGCTACTTCTGGAGCCACAGCATCAATTCCTGCTGGAGTTTTATCTGCGTATTTGATATTGTAATCGAAGCGGTTAATTTTAGTTTTAGCTGTAAATCCTGCGCGGGTTTTGCCCCATGGATCTTGGATGATTCCATTGTTTTGAACCACGTCAAATGTTACCGGTTTCGTTACATCTTTGATGGTTAAATCTCCTGTTAATTTGAATTTACCTTTTCCATCACTTTTTAAAGTTGCATTTTTCAAGGTCATTTTAGGGAATTTTTCTGCTGAGAAGAAGTCATCACTCAATAAGTGTTTGTTTCTAGCATCCACTCTTGTATCGATTGAATTTACATCAATATCGAATGAAACTGTTGCATTTTCGAATGATGTTGAGTCCTTAGATTCTACCTGACCTTCTAACTTTGTGAATTCTCCATCAACAAAAGCTATCCCTAGGTGTTTAATTTCGAAACGAGCATTTGTATGTGCTGGATCTACAGACCACTTAGTTTGTCCGAAAGCGATGTTGCTTACTAAAAGCAAAGTTGCCAATAGGCTAAAGAAATTTTTCATATTGTAAATTTTTAAAGTTTGTTCGTTTTGTTGTCGATGCAAAGTTTGGGAATAAAAAATTGCTAGACATTGATCTATGTTAATAAATAATAATTTATAGAAAAAAGTTTTGAGAGGAATGTTTTGAGGCTATTTAGCTACAAGAAAATATTGATTTTGGTTCTCTGTGATGATTGCGAAAAAATGGATATATTTATTGTGTTTAAAATGCATCAAAGGCATTTTTACGAAAGTTTATAATTATAATCACACTTATAGTATTAATGGATAAAATATGTTGATTCCGGTGAATAGGTTTCTTTCATGTTTTGTAAGTTTTCTAAAATCAAAATAATTACCGAAAAGTAGTCAAAATGAAAATGGATTCAGAAATAGTGAGTGCTGTAAAGAGAGGAGATACAGTCTATTTGGAAAAACACCTCAACTCGGAGAATGTAAATGAGGTGAATGAGAAGTCTGAAAATCTATTGATGATAGCGACTTATCAGAATGATTACACCATGGCTTCATTTTTAGTAAAAAATGGAGCTGATCCAAACCAACAAGATGAAATATTTAACAGTCCATTTTTATATGCTGGTGCATCCGGCTATTTGGATTTAGTTAAGTTGTATTTGGCATATGGTGCTCGATTTGATGTTTATAACCAATATGGTGGGACTGCCCTTATTCCAGCCGCAGAAAAAGGCTTTGTAGATGTTGTGAGATTATTGGCTCATACCAAGAATTTTCCTATCAACCATGTCAATAATTTTGGTCAAACAGCATTAATGAAGGCCATATCAATGGGTGATGGCAGTAAAAATCATGTTGAAATAGTCAATATCCTGATCAAAGCTGGCGCTGATAAGAACATTCCTGATAAAGAAGGGGTGATAGCCATTGACCATGCTAAAAATAAAGGTTTCTCAGACATTGTAGATCTATTGTATTGAAATAAGTTTTTCGGAGTTGGTTCTAGAATTAACTTAATTTTTTAAGGACCTTCTCCAGTCTTTTTATTTTACTGATTTTTTCGACTTCATTCATTCTGGAAATAACAACTTGGCGGAAAGGTAGAATTTTGTCTTTTGTGATCTTGTTTGCTGCCATTTCAACATACATCGGCAACTGATTTGTTGGACAATCTTGTATTTGATTTAATAAAAGATCGAATACCTGCGCTTCATAAGCTGGTTGGTCGATTAAATTAACCAATATAGCGACAAAATTGTCTCTAGTAATTACAGAACCTTGATCTACCACAAGTTTTAAGGTAGATATGTTGTTATATATGTCTGCAGGAATAAGAAGGGAAATCGTTTTCAAAGCCGTCATGGCACCCCATTGAAGACGATTGTTTTTGCTTTTTAGAACTTCCAGGAATTCTGGGTAATGTTCAACGATTAAATTAGGTGACATTTCACCAACTTCATAAAGCACCTTTATACTATCATTTTGTACTTCATTTTGTTTGCTTTTCAATAATGCAACTAATTCTTTAATGGATTGGACATCTTGATTATGAATAATCTCTTTCGCTAAATCAATATTAGGTTCTTCATCTCGTCTTCCGATGGTAGATGCCAATCTTTCTTTAATCATGTTTTTAAAGGTTAGTGATGTAATTTACGAGAAATTTTAGCTTCGAGGAAAATTTTATCTGAATTTGTTTGAAGAACCAGTAAATCAATTTTTTTTGTAAATGCTGTAGTATTCCTTTGTTTAACAAATATATAATGAGGTTAATTGAATTTCGTTTAGTAAATTATAGAAGTATTAAAGAGTGAATTGAATTGTAAACTCAATAATTTATGAAAAATATTGAAAGCAAGGTTTTTTCTTTTGCAGTTCCTGAAAGTTTTGAAATTTCTTTCAATAGTGAAGATGCAATAGAAGTTCTTGACGAAAGAGCCGATCAAGTATTAGATACTGCTAAGGTTTTTGTGTCGATTGTAGAGTTGGAAGATTTTAACGAAGGAGAAGGGGACAGTTTGGCTTCCAGATTTTTCAATACTGTTATCTTATATACCAAAGGAGCTGAACCAGATGAAGAGAGATTGGGCGAATTAAAGGATGGTCGAACCTGTTTTCAATTATTCGCAAGTTCAAAAGACAAGAAATATTATCATATCGCATTAATTCCTGTTTATGAAAAATATGCTGTCCAATTTTTTGCTGATTGTCCTGATTCATTGAAAAATGAATATGTTTCTGTTTTTTCTGAGATTTTAGAATCTGTTAATTTGATTGGAAAAGTAGAACTTCTAGATATGATTTTTGAAAAATATAGCTATTTAGAAAGTATTAATCCAGTTCAAGAGGAAGATTTAAATGAATTCAAAATAGAAGCTGAATTAAATTTCCAAAATAAATCGAATGATGTGTTTGAGATTGGCGGACTAAATTTTTCAATTAAAGGGGATGCAAAAGCTATGATCAGTCCACTTACCCATCTCATGTATGTTGATTTGGTGATAAAGACCGAAGCTGTCGAGGAAGGATTGAAGAGTGGGATTCTTTATGAATATTCACAAAACCCTAGTGAAATTGTTTTCCAATTCTCTTCTAATAAGGTATTTAATAAAAATGGCCTATATACAGAATTTTATTTTTTAGAAGGAAGTGGTGAAAATCAAAGCAGCCGATTAGATATAGAAGGCATGGATTATCCTTTCCGATTTACAGGTAAATTTGGTTTTCAGAATAATTTGGTGGGAATGGTTGGGATAATAAAACCTTTATATGAGAACCAACCAGAATATCCAATAGAGGTCTATTTACCAATGGATATATCAGATTTAAAGATAGAAAATTATAATTTTTCAACCCTTGAAGAAACCCAATCTTTTAATAAAAGTGATATTAAAAGATTAGAATTAAATTTAATGGATGTTGGTGAATTTTCCGACGAAATATTTGACTTTAAAAGTCTAGAGCATTTGTCGTTGAATTTATCAACCAAACAAAATGAACAACCCATTTTTGAATTTCCTTCCGGTTTTGAAAAGTTAGGTGAGCTCAATTATCTACGGATCAGTAATTTTCCGGTTGAAATTTTTCCTCAAGAAATAGCTCAAATGGACAAATTGTCCAATTTAGGGTTTATCGGCTCTTTTATAAAGGAGATTCCTGCTAAAGTTTTTCAACTTCCAGAAATGGAACGGATGTATTTTTCAGGAAACGAACTAACATCCATACCGAATGAAATCCATATGCCGCATCTAAAGTCAATAGATTTGTACTATAATAACCTGAAGACCCTCCCGATATCATTGATACAACAAAAAGAAATAAACAATATCACGGTTTCTGGAAATCCCTTGGAGAGTCTACCTGAAGGATACAATGATTTTGCGGGATTAACCCTTGATTTGGACGTTAAGTCTAGGGTTTTGGATAATAATTATGCTGGAGCTGACGGAAAAGGAATGGTGGCATGGGATAACAAAATGTATTATGCGAGACCAGAGACATCCTATTATAACGAGATATCAGGATTGCTAAACAATGATAAAATTGAAATTTATAAAGAAGATATATTATCTACGGTAAAACAATCGGTTGGATTTCTTCATTCTGAAGCAGAAGATTATTCAAAAATTGGGAATAGTAGGATGGGAGGAAAGCCTGATTTGCCTTTTGACATACCTTTTCCATCTTTTTATTCGGAATATCAAGAAAAAGAATGCTTATATGAATTTATTGCTCAAATAGATTTGGATAGTATTTCAAGTTACCAAGATTATCTTCCAAGAAAGGGCTATTTGTTTTTCTTTATCAAGAGTATTCATCATTTTGGAGAGGATAATTCTGGGGTAGTGTTATTTATTGAGCATTCAAATAAATTGGAATCTGGAAAAAGATTTTTGAATCAAAAGGAATCAGATTTCTTTGAGTTGCCAGGTGCTGAATATGATAGTTACAAATTAGAAGCTTTTAGTATGGTTTCTTTACCTTATTTATACGCAATTCAAACCAATAAATACCTTTTTAAAGATGATCCGAAAGGTTTAATAAATGATGATGAAGCAATAGACTATTATGAGATGAATATTTTTCCAATAATGGAACAAGAGTTCATTACAGATTTGGAGGTCAATTCCTACGGTTTTACTCAACATGAATCACCTGAGCTACAGGCTGCCATTCGTAAAAAAGGAGAACCAGAGGATTGGATTAATCTTTTGAAAGTTAAATCCACTGGATCCTTTCAGTGGTGGGATGCTGGGGAGATTTTTTTCAGCATTCATAAAAGTGACCTCCAAAAGAGAGATTTTTCTAATATCATGTTAACAATTGAAAGTAGTTAAATATTTACTATGGAAAAGGAAGATTATATTAAAAGATTTAATGAAGAAGATGCTGTAGGTTGGATAGAGATTGATAAGAAGATTGATTCGGTTTATCCTGGTGTCGAACCCAGGCATTATGGCCCTTTATGTGGTATTCATTATATGGCTGGTGGGACTGATCCCATAGATGGAATAAGCGTATATAATCATAAATCAAATCCTGAGCATTTGCATCTGATTAGTTATGGGATGAGTGAAATTTATTATAACCCGGAGGCTGCAGGACAGGAATTCAGTAAATGGGGGTTTGAATTTACATTTAGATTAGTTCCTTATTCAGGTGATCAGGGAGATCCAGGTTGGATGATGCAAGTATTCAATAATTTAGCTAGGTACGTGATCAAAAGCGGTCGATGGTTTGAGGAGAATCAATATATTCCTGCCAATGGGCCAATAAGGTTAGATACGGACACTGCCATTGTTGGTTTTGCAACGACTCTTGATCCTGAATTAGGACGTATAGACACACCGCACGGAGAAGTATCTTTTATTCAATTGGTTGGAATAACGCAAAACGAATTGGATTATTTGAATGAGTTCAAGTCCGTTGAAAAAGTGGCTGCTTTTTTGGAAGACATGAAGAAAGATAATCCTTTTTTGGTTACAGATTTGAATAGAAAGTAATATTCTAACAAATCAATTCTTATATTGAATTGTTTAGAAAAACAGATAAATTATTGAATGAAGCATATAAACGGTTTTCAAAAAATAAAGCGAGTGGGGCAGATCTTAAAGATTTTGTCCAAGCATGGGTTTGATGAAGTAGTTTCAAGATCAAATTTAGATCGGATACTACCAGACAGTTTTCTTTTTTGGAATAATCACGCCCGCAAGGTTTTTGAAGAAGATTTTAATATTCGAGTTCGTTCTGCCATTGAAGAACTAGGTCCTACATTTATTAAATTGGGTCAGTTGCTCAGCAATAGACCTGATATCATTCCAAAGGACCTTCAAGAAGAATTGGTTAAGTTACAGGATGAAGTAGCTTTAGAAGATATTGATATCAGGAAAAGACTTGAGAAAGAACTGGAAATCAATTTAGACGAGCATTTTTTATCCATTGATCCTAAACCTATTGCTTCTGCTTCAATAGCGCAGGTTTACAGAGCGACCTTAATTAACGGCAAAGAAATCGTTTTTAAGGTAAAACGCGAGGAAATAGATGAAATTATTCATGCTGATCTGGATTTTATTAAAGATTTAGTTAAACTCCTGCAGCGGAAATATGAGGTCGTCTACAAAATGAACCTCTACCAAATTGTGCTTTCTTTCGAAAGTTCCCTTCTGAATGAACTATCCTTTACCAATGAACTCAACAATATAGAACGATTTAGACGTCATTTCCTTGAAAACAAAGATATCTATATTCCTAAAGTCTATCGGAAATATAGTACGGATACTTTAATCTGTATGGAGTTTATCGATGGTGTCAAGGTAAATGATACATTAGGATTTAAGGAACTCGGTCTATATCCAAAATCTGTGCTTCAAAATGTTTTGGATCTTTATTTAGAGCAGGTATTGATGCACGGTTTCTTTCATGCTGATCCGCATCCCGGTAATGTATTTGTAAATAGACGAGGACAGATAGTTTTTATAGATTTTGGATCGATGGGATTTATGATTCCAGAGGATCGTAAAATCATTGAAGCTATGGTATTGGATTTTCTTTCCAATGATGCCAAAAGCCTTATTAAGAATATAAAAAGACTTGCAGTGGTTCATCATATAGAAGATGAAAGGCGTTTGGAAAGAGATGCTTATGAAATATTTGAAATGATCAAACAGAATGCGCTTGATGATATTGATATTTCTGTAATGCTTCAGAAATTGAATATCGTTCTTCAGAGCAACCATATTCTTTTGCCCGATTTTGTCTACTTATTATTGCGAGGTGTATCTATCTTAGAAGGCACCGGTCGGCAGTTAGATGCAGAACTGAATGTTCCTGAAAGCATTGAGCCTTTTGCTAAAAAGATTGCTGCTCAAAAGTTCTCCTCTGAATATATCCTTGGACAGCTAAAAGAAAAAGCCAAATTCGCTAAGGACGTTCTTACAGAAGTTCCATTGGATTTGTTGACCATTTTAGAAAAAGTTAAGGAAGATAAGATTACAGTAAACCATAAGATGCAGGATTTTGATAATCTACAGTTGATTTTGCATCGGATGGGTAATAAGTTTTTGTTGTCCATTTTAGCCATGACTTTTGGTGTTGGAGCAAGTATTTTGGCTCATGGCCGAGTAGGATACTTGGTATGGGGAATTCCGTTGTTGTCTTGGTTTGGATTTATTATGAGTTTTATACTTTGTTTTGCGCTGTTGAGTCATTTGTATAAGTCGAAGTAGGGGTAGGTTAGACAGTAGACATAAGACATAAGACACAAGACATTTGCAAACGCTAAATGATGGTTGGCAGGTGGAGACACCAGCCACGGCTGTGATCCTTCAGTAAACGCTAAATAGAAGTTGGTGGCAGGTGAGGACGCCAGCCACGGCGGTGATACTTTAGCAAACGCTCAATGATGGTTGGTGGCAGGCGAGGACGCCAGCCACGGCGGTGATACTTCAGCAAACGCTAAATGATGGTTGGTGGCAGGTGGAGGCACCAGCCACGGCGGTGTATGGCAGGTGGACCAACAGGCATTGTGGTGAATAGCAAATGAGAACACCAGTCAGGGCGTAATTGCCCTGGTAGGTGTCTCCACCTACCAGTCACGGCAAATGCTAAAACATTCCTTTAAGGTGTTTATAATTTGATTTTATGGTGTCAAATACTTCGTCCATTCTTCCACCAAGTAGGAGTTTACCCATACTTTCGGTCATTCCCATCACTTGACTAGGGGTAATGTGCGCAGGCATGGCCAGGGCGCTTGGATTTGTGAAGATATTTAATAAAAATGGTCCATCCACTCGCAGGGCTTCCGATATTGCGCCAACAACCTCACTAGGGTTGTGAATATTAAGTGCAGGAATACCATATGCTTCAGATAATCGAGAGAAGTCAGGGTTTAACATATCTGTTTGATTGTCTACTAAACCAGCTACTTGCATTTCCAATTTTACCATTCCCAGGGTTCTATTGTTGAAGACGATAAGTTTAACTGGTAAATTATATTGTCTGATTGTTGCCAGGTCTCCCGTCATCATAGATAAGCCTCCATCACCACACATTGCGATAACTTGTCTTTCAGGATGGGCAAGAGCGGCACCAATAGCCATAGGCATAGCGTTTGCCATACTACCATGATTGAAGGATCCCAAAAGTTTGCGGTCTCCAGTTTGTTGAATATATCTAGCACCCCAAACGCAGCACATGCCAGTATCTACTGTAAATATTGCATTAGGGCTAGCGTGCTGGTTTAAAACATCAGCTACAAATTCTGGTTGAATGGCATCTTTTTCACCTGTATCATCTACGTATTCATTCAGGCTTTCTTCTACTTTTTTATAGAATTTACCGAATGAATCTACAAAAGCACTGTCTACACAGCCATTTAAGAGGGGAAGCAAGGCTTTTATTGTTTCCTTGATGTCTCCAACTGCTCCAATATCCAGTTTACACCTGCGTCCCAGCCTTTCTTCGGCAGTGTCGATTTGGATGATTTTATTATCCATAGGCATAAACTCGTCATAAGGCATATCAGTGCCTAATAAAATTAGTACCTCAGCTTCCTTCATTGCTTGGTAGCAGGATGGTAATCCTAGAAGGCCAGTCATACCAACATCATAAGGAGCTTCCAATTGTGCATTCATCTTTCCTCTGAAGCTATATCCAACGGGTGCCTTAAGTTTATGAGCTAGTAACTTTAATTCTTCACGGGCACCTGTTGCTCCGATTCCTGCATAAATAGTGATTTTCTTGGCTTTATTTATGAGGTCTGCAATATTTTGAAGTTCATGATCTGAAGGTCTGATCAGGGGATTGCATCGAAATATCTGAGTTGAAGTATGCGTTTCTTTTGCTTTCATTTCTGAAACATCGCCTGGAAGTCCAATTACTGCGACACCCTTTTGCGATATAGCATGCTGAATGGCAGATTGGAATATCCTTGGTGCTTGTTCAGGGGTGGTAACCAGTTGGTTATATCCACTACAGTCATCAAAGAGTTTATATGTATTTGTTTCCTGAAAATAACCCATTCCCATTTGATAGGTTGGAATAGTTGAGGCAATTACGATCATAGGTACATGCGCTCTATGCGCTTCATAGACGCCATTGATTAAATGTACGTGCCCAGGACCACAGCTACCAGCACAGCATGCAATTCCATCGAGTTCTGCTTCCGCGGCGGCTGCATAAGCACCGGCCTCTTCATGCCTTACATGAACCCATTGTATTCTGCCGTCTTTACGTATTGCTTCATTGAAATAATTTAAACTATCACCGGTAACTGCATAAATTCTTTTTACGCCAGCTTCTACCAACATCTCTACTAATTGCTCCGCTACTATTTTAGCCATATGTTAAGGGATTAATATTTAAGTACTAATTAATTAACAGATAGGCAGCCCTTTAGTTTCCGGAAATAAAAAAAGCGGCAAAAGCCGCTTTAACAATATGTTGATTATTATTAGAATTTATAGGTTACACCAGCACCCAGGATTTGTCTTACTTGTAAACCTGGTCCTTCACGGCCGTCACTTTTTATTAAAGTTACATTGTCATCATACAATAATTGAACTGACGCATTAACGGTGATAAATTTGTTCACCTGCAAATTTAAGTTAGCAAGATAATCCACATCAACGTTTTGTGGGTCCTGAAGGTAATTTGAATAAAGTTTTAAGATGTTTTCAAAATTGATGTTCTCCATCAATCCGACTTTGTAATATACATCTAAAGCAGCACCAAATTCATTTCTTGAAAATTTATCTGGATCTACGTCGAAATTTTCTCTTAAGCTTTCTGCTCCGACCATAATAAACCTTGCAGAAGCAGGGGAGAAGTTGATTTTGAAGTTGTCAGACTCTTTGTAAGCGATACCTGGTCCAAAGCTTAAATAAGCAGGTGCAAAAGGTGCTGATATTTTATCTCCTCTTTCTGTCCCATCATAATCATAACCATTAGCGAATTGCGTATTGAAATTCATGAAGAAAGTATAGAGCCATTTTTCAGCAGCTTGATATCCCAAGAGACTATTGATAGCAAATCTATCATCGTTTTTTCTCCAATCAGTTTCCTTTTGAAATGTTTGGCCATACGCTGCTAAAACTTTGTTGTCCCAACTCCATTTATCTTTTTTATAATTGAAATCATAGTTAAACATCAGGTTGCCGGCCATGGAGTTTACCCCACCTGCAGCCCAATTTGAAAATGAGCTTTGATTAATAAGAAATGTGTTTTCACCTTTGATGGTCCAGATTTTGGTGGTGTCGGCAGCTACGGCTTCTTGGTCGACAGTTTCCTGAGCCGAAAGATTCATAGAGAAAAGAGATACGGCAGATAAAATAGCAATTTTTAATACTTTCATTTTTTTAATGTTTAATATTTGAATAGTTGTGAAATTTGCGGGGCTAAAATATTAAATCTGAATATCAAATCAAGGGTTTGCCGAACTAATCTGCCAGAAAACTATAGTCAATATTATTGAAATACAATAAAAAAACATTGTTAACGGTATTCATAAGCATTTTTATCTGATTTAAATTGTTGTTAAATTTTTGACTGTTTACGTTGTTGGATTGTAACTTTTTGATAATTGTTATGAGAATTTACTCAGTTTTTCTTAATAGATTTTTAAAATAAGGTACTATTATAAATGGTTAATTAACATTTTGGTTATTTGCTGTTCTTTTAATTAAAAATTAGTATTCGTCAAGCATAATGGACTAGATTTTGTAAGAAGAGGTGAAAAAGAAAATATGGTAATAGCTGTAGATTTTGATGGTACGATCGTTGAGCATAAATATCCCAAAATAGGAAGGCCCGTTCCTTTCGCTATTGATGCTCTGAAGCAGCTTATTAATGAAGGTCACCGTTTGATTTTGTGGACTGTTAGGGAAGGCGAATTGTTACAAGAAGCTATTGAATATTGTGAAAAAGCTGGGGTTCATTTCTACGCTCATAATTCGAATTTTCCGGAAGAAGAAAGGCAACATTCGTCAAGGAAAATCAGTGCAGATTTATTTATTGATGATCGAAATTTCGGGGGATTGCCTGATTGGGGGGAAATCTACCAAGCTATTCATAACAACCGATCGCATAATTTATCTTTTAAATCTTCATCTGAGATGGACCTAAAATTAAAAGAAAAGAATGTGGGCTTTTGGGGCAAACTTTTCAAATAGTGTTTTATTTATTAGAAATTACTATATTTATAGTGTAAAATATTAATTGAACCAATTTATTATAGAGCCATCTCTTGGCGTTTGCGATAGATTAAATTAGCGAATAAAATACATGTTTAAGCACTTAAAAAGAGGTGTAAGGTTTGGGCTACAAATTAATAAATATAAGGTGTTTAGAGATATAAACTATCGTCAGACCTTTAATAATGTTATAAATTTGTTCTATTCGAAAGTATATGAAACAACAGTATAGTTAAATTGTTATTAGTCGTGGCAATCGTTTCATTCCACACAAATCTTAAAAAATAAATATTCGATGGAGTTTTTAATTCTACTTGTTCCTTTCTTAATAGCTATTTTACTTGGGAAAATAATTATCCCATATATTATGCTTATTACTTATAGGAAGAGGTTATTTGACCCGGTAGATGCCCGTAAAGTTCATCAGAGTATTATTCCCCGATTAGGTGGTGTTGCTTTTGTTCCTATTCAATGTTGTCTCTTGGCAATTACTGTCGTCCTAGTATATAAAATCAATTTCATCAATTTAGGTATCGTGACATGGGAAGTTTTCCCGATGTTTATTATGTTGATATGTGGGTTAGTGATATTGTATATCATTGGGATTGCTGATGATTTGATTGGTGTAAGTTATAAGTGGAAATTTGTTGCCCAGATATTGGTGGCATGTTTATTTCCATTGGCAGGATTATGGATTAATGATCTTTATGGCTTGCTGTTTATCACTTATTTGCCGATTTGGATAGGTATTCCTTTAACCATTTTCGCGGTTGTATTAATTATAAATGCTATCAATCTTATCGATGGTCTGGATGGTTTATGTTCGGGGCTTGTGGGTGTTGGGTGTTTGGTTTTAGGAACTTTATTTGCCTATTATCAAGCCTGGATTCATGCCTTATTAGCATTTATCACAACAGGCATTCTGATATCATTTTTTTACTATAATGTATTTGGAGCATCGAAAAGACGCCGAAGAATATTTATGGGAGATACAGGGAGCATGACATTAGGTTATACCATGGCGTTTTTAGCCATTAGTTTTGCTATGAATAACAAGAGTATTAAGCCATTTTCGGAAGGTGCTATCGTTGTTGCTTTTTCTACTTTAATTGTTCCGGTTTTTGATGTGGCTCGTGTGATTTTTATCAGATGGTACAAGAAATTACCATTGTTTAAAGCTGACCGAAGCCATTTACATCATAAATTGTTAAGAGCAGGATTATCACATAAAAGTGCTATGATGAGTATCATCGGTTTATCTTTGTTTTTCTGTGCTTTTAATATTATCATGGTTCAATTTATCAGCAATAATGTTGTTGTATTATTGGATTTCATACTTTGGTTTGCATTTACATTGACCTTTAATTATTTTGTAAACAAGAAGAAATCCGCTTTAGGGGTTCAGGAGATGTTAACAGAACCAGTTAAGGTTGAAAATGTAAAGGAGACCGAAGTAAAATTTGGGGTAAAAAATATAACTATCAAATCATAAATGAATATAGCCATTGTAGGAGGTTCAGGTTTTGTTGGAACAAAACTCATCAGCAACCTTTTGGATACGCCTTCACTAAACCTTGTCAACATTGACAGACAACAAAGTTCTACCTATCCTCAGCTCACCAAAATTGCAAATGTCTTAGATAAATCTAAATTGACCGAATTGTTGAAGGGTCAAGATGTTGTTGTATTATTAGCTGCCGAACACAGGGATGATGTTTCTCCAGCCTCACTATACTATGACGTGAATGTTCAAGGAATGCGAAATACGCTTGAGGCGATGGAGGCAAATGGGGTTTCTCGTTTGGTTTTCACAAGTTCTGTTGCGGTATATGGTTTGGATAAAGATAATCCTGATGAATCATTTCCTGCAGATGCATTTAATCATTATGGCAAAAGTAAATGGGAGGCAGAACAGGTTTTGCAAGAGTGGAATAAAACTCATTCTGATTGGAACATCAATATTATCAGACCAACTGTTATATTTGGGGAAGGAAATAGAGGTAACGTATTCAACTTGTTAAATCAAATAGCTTCGGGTAAGTTTATGATGATTGGGGATGGGAAGAACCAAAAATCTATGTCATATATAGGGAACGTTGTTGCATTTATTGAATTTTTGATTCAGCATAAGCGTGAAGGCTATAATGTTTATAATTATGTTGACAAGCCTGATTTTACAACGAATGATTTGGTTTATCATACAGGTGAGATATTGGGCAAGAAAATACCAACCACACATATTCCATATTGGTTAGGGATGTTGGGAGGTTATGGATTTGATGTATTGGCACTAATCAGTAGAAAGAAATTAACGATAAGTTCAGTTCGCGTAAAGAAGTTTTGTGCTGTTACAAAATATGATTCTACCAAGGCAATGTCTTCAGGATTTGTTCCACCATATTCAATGGAAGAAGGTCTTCGGAGAATGCTTACGGCTGAATTTGGAAAGTAATATAGACGGTGTTTATATTATTTAACATGAAATTTTAAACCATGGGGCTTAAAGAACAAGCTGCTAAAGGAGTTTTCTGGGTTTTTGCTGAGCAATTTGGATCACAATTGATAGGTTTTGTCATAAACCTTGTTTTAGCACGCGTATTATTACCATCCGACTTTGGAACTATTGCGTTATATGGTGTTGTCATGAGCATCTCTGCTGTTATTGTCAACGGCGGTTTGACGAGCAGTTTGATTAGAGCTCAGGATGTTGATGATACGGATTTGTCTACTGTTTTTTGGTTTAATTTTGTCGCCAGTTTAATCCTATATGCAATTGTTTTCTTGATTGCACCTTTGGTTTCAGCTTTTTATGATATTCCTATTTTAACTGACTTGATCAGGACTTATGCATTGATTCTGATAATTGATTCCTTTGCAGCTGTTCAAGCCAGTCGAGTGATGAAGGCTATGCAATTTAAAACAGCCTTTAAGATACAGTTGCCGTCCATGTTAGCAGGAGGTGCTACAGGTATTTACTTTGCTACGCATGGTTATGGACCTTGGTCTTTAGTATATTCATCTTTGGCCCAGAATTTTGTATATGCCAGTCAATATTGGTTATACAGCGATTGGAGACCATCATTTATTTTTGATAGGGAGAAATTTAAATATCATTTCAATTTTGGAGTAAGACTAACTGCTTCCTCTCTACTGGATACTATTTTTAACAATTTATATACAATTATAATCGGGAAGACATTTTCTACCAGAGAATTGGGGTATTATAATCGTGCAGACTCCTTAAAACAACTTCCTATTACTAATATTGCAGGTGCATTAAATAGAGTTACCTTTCCGTTATTTTCGAAATTAGCTCATGACGATATTGCATTAAAAAAATACTATCAGAATATTATCCAGATTGTAATTTTTCTAATAGCACCAATCTCAGTTTTAATGGTTGTGGTTGCAGAGCCATTAATTCGATTTTTATTAACCGAACGTTGGCTGCCATCTGTACCATACTTTCAAATCTTATCGATAGGAGGTATTTTTTACCCTATCCATACTTATAATTTGAATATCCTGCAAGCTAAGGGGAGGTCTGATCTGTATTTGAGGATTGAGATCATCAAAAAGTTTGTCATAGTAGCTGTGATTTTTGCTTGTTTTCCCTTTGGAATGATGGGCTTAGTTTGGGGTAGTGTTTTTATTTCTGTGATAACGGTTTTTATAAACACCCATTATACTTCTAAATTTATCAATTACCCTATTTTCAGCCAATTTGCTGATTTGCTGCCAAGTATTTTCAGGGCATTGATTGTTGGTGCACTGATCTATTCGTTGGATCATTTTTTCCTAATTAATTACGGAGATTTTGTGAGATTATTAATAACAGTAACATTATTCCTTGCCATATATTTTGGCTCAGCCTATTTGATGAAGTCTAAGGAGATATTTATACTGTTGGATTTAATCAAAGGCACTCGTAATAAAGCTTCAGAATAATTTCAGAAGAATTAATATTAAATGATTTCCACGCGTTAATATGCCGCTTTCATTTCCTGAATTAGAGATTCCTTTCTTTAATGTATAATAATATTCCTGCATGTTTTGTAGATATTTATCTAACAATTTTTTTAAACCTGATTTTTTACGTTGATTTCTCAAATTAAGGTTGGATTTTTGTGCTATTGTATTAAAAACAATAAATTTTAAATATCAACTAAATCATCACAACCATCTGAGAATAAATATATTGGATATTAATATTTAGTTTATTAGTATTGTAATAGTATATTTTTACTTTTTTAGTTTAAAGTATTTATGAATAACATTAAGGCGATTGCCTTTTATTTGCCCCAATTTCATCCTATTCCAGAGAATGATGCATGGTGGGGAAAAGGATTTACGGAATGGACGAATGTTGCTAAAGCTAAGCCCATGTTTCCGGGTCATTATCAACCCCATGTTCCTGCTGATTTAGGGTTTTATGATTTACGTGTTCCTGAGACTCGAAAAGCGCAGGCTGATTTAGCTCGGGCATATGGTATTTCAGCATTTTGCTATTGGCATTACTGGTTTGGCAATGGGCGTAGAATCTTAGAAAGGCCATTTCAAGAAGTATTGGAAAGTAGTGAACCGGATTTTCCATTTTGTTTGGCTTGGGCAAATGAAACTTGGAGTGGTATTTGGCATGGTAATCCCAAATCAGTATTAATGGAACAGGTTTATCCTGGAGAGCAAGATTACATAAATCATTTTAATACAGTTCTGCCTGCTTTCAAGGATCCTCGTTATTTTAAGGTAGATAATAAGCCATTGTTTATGGTGTATAAACCTATGGAAATTCCTGACTTGGGTTTATTTGTATCTACATTTAGGAAATTAGCTGCGGAGCATGGTTTGGAGGGGTTGCATTTGGTGGCTACGAATGTCGATCCAGATTGGGATACACAAAAGTATGGGTTTGATGCATTGACGCCAGCGGTGCACACTAAAGATTCATATCTTAAATCAGCTAATAAATTCGTAGACCTTTATCGAAGAGCAAAAACAAGCAGATTAAACAAGATTTATAAAAAGATTTTTAAACGCCCTACTCGAATTTACCAATATAAAGATGCTATCCAGGACTTTAATGAAGATTCTAAAGGTAATGTATATTATCCAACGGTGATTCCAAATTGGGACAACAGCCCGAGGAGCGGAGTGAATGGATTTGTATTACACAATTCGACACCTGAATTATTTAAGAAAGCATTCATAAATGCTGTTAGTAGGGTGAAGGAATATGAGCCTAAGAATCAGATTGTATTTTTGAAATCGTGGAATGAATGGGCTGAGGGTAATCATTTGGAGCCGGATTTAAAATTTGGGCACAAATACCTAGAAGTTGTAAAGGATGTCCTACAAACAAAAGATTAGTTCTTATAGAAAGAAGTTTAACGGTTTAGTTTAACTAATTTTCATAAGAAATTAATCACATGATACCAGTCACACGACCATTTTTACCCCCTATAGAGGAGTACAGGGATTATATTGAGAGTATTTGGACTAGGAATTGGCTTACCAATATGGGGCCATTAGCCAGTAAACTTGAGATGGTTTTAAAGGAGTATTTTAATTTAAATCATCTTTTATATGTTACCAATGGTACTGTTGCTCTTCAATTAGCTATTAAGGCTTTAGAGTTGAAAGGAGAAATCATTACAACTCCATTTTCCTTTGTAGCTACAACCTCTTCTATTGTTTGGGAAAACTGCTCACCAAAGTTTGTTGATATCGATCCATTTAGTTTAAATATCGATCCTAAAAAGATCGAAGCAGCTATTGGTCCAAACACATCAGCAATTTTAGCAACTCATGTATATGGTAATCCTTGTGATGTAGAGGCTATAGATGCGATTGCGAAAAAGTATAATCTGAAGGTGATTTATGATGGCGCCCATGCGTTTGGCGTTCAGGTGAATGGTCGGTCGATATTTGAATACGGCGATATCAGTACTTGCAGTTTACATGCTACCAAGTTATATCATAGTGTAGAGGGTGGACTGATAATTACTAAGGATCCAGAATTATTGAAAAAGATTGCTCACATGCGCAATTTTGGAATTTCGGGATACAGTAGTTTTTCAGAGTTGGGGATTAACGGAAAGAATTCTGAGTTTCATGCGGCTATGGGTCTTATTAATTTTAAATGGATTGATAAGATTATCAAAAGGAGGTTGGAAATTATTGAAAGATATAACCAAAACCTTCAGAATTTCAAGGCGAAAGTTCCATTATGGCATAAAAATTCAAACCAAAACGGGGCATATTTGGTTTACATTTTGGAGTCAGAGGATTTATTATTGAAGGTCAAGTCGAGCTTAGACACATTTGAAATATTCACTCGCCGATATTTTTATCCTAGTTTGTCATCTAGTTTACCCTACTTAGCTCCAGTGGAAATGGAGGTTACAGATGATATTGCAAAAAGAGTTTTATGCTTGCCCTTGTATTATGAATTGACTGATGAGGAAATTGATTGGATTTCCAGGATTATATTAAGAAGTCAAAATAATTAGTACATGATCATATTTGGTGCGAAGGGATTCGCAAAAGAAGTTTTGGAAGTTTGTTTAGAGAAAGAAGATAGAGATAATATTGTCTTTTATGATGATGTGTCTACGGATTTGCCTGACAAACTTTACAATGAGTTCAAGATAATGAGAACCTTGAAAGAGGTAGAAGAATATTTCAGGGAGGTTGACAATCGGTTTGTCTTAGGACTTGGCGGACCTGCATTAAGAGAAATGGCGTGGAAGAAATTCACTTCCATCGGAGGACAACCTTCCTCTATGATTTCATCAACCAGTAGGATTGGATCATTTGGCGTTGAGCTCGGTGAAGGAGTAAATGTGATGCTGAATTCAGTTATTACGAATGATGTAAGAGTTGGAAAAGGGGTTTTGATCAATCAAATCAGTTCTATAGGTCATGATGTTGACATTGAAGATTTTGTGGAGGTTTGTCCTGGGGTTGTAATCTCAGGAAGAACGAAAATTGGAGAATTTACGTTTTTGGGGTCAAATTGTACGATCTTACCTAATATAAGTGTTGGTTCGAATGTAATTGTAGGTGCTGGCTCAGTGATTAACAGAGATATTCCAAATGGTTGCACAGTTGTAGGTGTGCCGGGTAAAATTATAAAAACGAATTAATTGGTAAAGGATAATAGTTTAATTGTAAAACATAAAATGAAAGATATGTAATAAAAGGTAATAAGTAACATAAATCACACAAACTAACAACACACACTAGTAATAAAATCTTAAGAACAACTCATTATGCTTAGAGAAAGAATAGGTATAATGCAGCCATATTTCTTTCCTTATTTGGGATATATCAGTTTGATAAAGCATACAGATCGTTTTATCTTATTAGATACGGTTCAGTTTAAACGTAAGGGCTGGATTGAAAGAAATCGAATCTTAAAGCAGAAGGAAGGATGGTTGTATATTCAGGTCCCTCTTATCAAAAACAATGGTAGGTCGACTTTAATAAAGGATTGTGTTTTAGACAACTCAAAACCTTGGAAAAATAAAATCTTAGCTCAACTTTCAATTTATAAAAAAATTGCTCCGAACTATAGTTCAACGATGGAATTTTTAGAGGATACATTATCTGGAGATTTCGATAACATTACCATGTTGAACAAACATGTTCTGCAGCAGATATGTGCTTATTTAGATATTCAGAGGAATATTTCAATTTTTTCGGAGATGGAATTAAAAATTGAGAAACCTCAAGATTCAGATGAATGGGCATTAAACATATGTAAAAGCATAGGTTCTAACTTAACTTACATAAACCCCAGCGGAGGTAAAAGTTTTTTCAATAGAAGTAAATATGATGTCGCAGATATCGATATGTATTTCCATCAGATCAAACTAAGGGGCTATAAGCAAGGATATCGGGAATTTGAACCTGGTCTTTCTATTTTGGATGCAATGATGTTCAATTCAAAAGAAGAGATCCATACGATGTTAGATCAGTTTGAATTATCATAAGCTAAGGAAACAACAACACACTAACCATAATTATTAACCGAATTATTTAATCTATTATTTGATGATATGGATTATTTGAAAAAAGAACCGATAGATGTTTCAGTCATTATGACTACGTATGGACATGAGAATTTCATTGAGAAAGCGATTCTGGGGGTTTTGGATCAAGAATTTGATGGCACCATAGAATTGATTATTTCAAATGATAAATCACCTGACAATACGAATGAGGTGGTAGAATCAATTTTGAAGAAGAAGAAGTATGATCCTTCTAAATTCAGTATTCGATATTACAACCATATTGTTAATAAGGGATCCATTAAGAATTTTATATGGACTTATGAGCAAGCAAAGGGACGATATATTGCAGTTTGTGAGGGTGATGATTATTGGATCGATTCCAATAAAATTCAAAGGCAGGTCGATTTTTTGGATGCTAATGCGGACTGTAATCTTGTTTATCATCGAGTGTTATTGTACGACAATGAGGAAGGTCGTTTTATGCACGAGACGTTAAATAAGACTGAAGTAGAAGCCAAAAAAGATTTGGTTCAAATATCATCGGGGAATTTTATTCATACTCCTTCTGTATTGTTCAGGAATAATTTGCCATCGATAAAGTTGTTGGAGAATTCTTTAGTTGGAGATTATGTTCTTTGGTTTTTAAATGGTGAGGTTGGGAAATATGGTTATTTACCACAGTTTATGGCAGTTTACCGGATGTCAAATATTTCAATTTTTGGCAAAAAATCTGTTTTCTTCCAATCTATGCATGTCTTGAAGGCAGTTTTGAATTTAAAGAACTATGCTAAGTGTAGGAAGATTAGACAGAATTTCATTAAGCAAAGTCAGAAGATTTCTGAAGATGTTGGAATTTCGGCTTTATCTACAAAGGAATTTGGTCAACTTTTTATGTTGATGTTCAAAATTTCACCTAGCAATGCCACTTACTTATTAAAAAGGATTTCAGAGAAGCTTGTATTTAGAAAAGCTGTTGTATTGAGTTTGTTTATCACTAATCCTGAGCTATATGTTTACTGAACTTAAGAGAATGTCTAAGGTTGTAAGATGTATGGCAGCTGGATATAAAAGAGGGATTTTCAAGCTTCCAGAGTTTTCTGAAACTGAGAAAGTTATCAAGCTAAATGGTAAGGAGAAGAACTTGCCTTCAATACCGAGGATCATATGGGTTTATTGGGAAGAGGATGAACTCCCAGAAATCATAGAAGGATTTATTTCAAAATTAAGACGGTTTGATGAAGGTTATGTGATAAATGTTCTTTCTAAGAACACTCTGCACAATTTCCTGCCATTGTTTACCTGTCACCCGGAAGTTCCAATAGCAAACAAAACTGATCTAATAAGGCTAGATCTATTGTATAAATATGGAGGTGTATGGTTGGATGTTACCATTTTACTTCAGGAGAATTTGAGTTGGTTACATCATCCGGATCTAGAAAATCGATATGATTTGATAGGTTTTTACCGGGATGTAAATACGGTTGATGAAAACTATCCAGTAATCGAAACTTGGTTTTTGGCATCATCAGCAGGCAATAGATTCATTAAGAATTGGTTGGATATCCTTACTCCGATGCGCGAATTGGGGAGCAAGGCGTTTTTTGAAATATTAAAAAAGCGGGATGACTACAAGAAAATAAGCAGAAAAATTGAGCCGCCCGATTATTTACTTGTCTACTTGGCATGTCAAATTGCACTTCAATCGGATAATGATTATAGTTTTTATCTAAGGAAAGCAGAAAACAGTGCTTTTTACTTACAGAACTATTATGGATGGAACCCTAATGTCATTGCTTATGCACTCACGCAATTAGACAGTTCGAAATCGAATTTTAAGCTTATCAAGCTAACTGCTGGAGATAGGTCTTTGCTTGATGTCTTAAAGGATTTCAATTTAATAAAGTCAAGGAGTTTGATAGGACAATTAATTAGTCACTGATTTAAGAAGATGAGCTATGAATAAAAAAGAAGTTATGTCTTTTGTAAAGAGTCTGGGATCTAATTTGATTAAGAACAGTACTATTCAGAATGGGTTTAGCCATTCTGAAAAAGTTCTTGAAATTAAAAAGAATAAGCATTCAAACAATAAGTCGATACCAAAAAGAGTTTGGATTTATTGGGATAGCGTTGAGATGTCTCGTTTTATAAAAGCAATTATTGATAACAACAAAAAACGTAATCCGGAGTATGATTTTATTGTTCTCAATTCTGAGAATTTATTCGATTATATTCCAAGGGTGGATTTTCATTCAGATCTTTTGCCTGCGCATAAAGCTGATTATATAAGGCTAGTTTTATTGAATTTATACGGCGGGATTTGGCTTGATGCAACAACAGTATTGGTTTCGGATTTGAAATGGATTCATAAACATGAAACCTATTCCTATGATTTAGTTGGATATTATAGATCACAAAGTACAGTAAATTATGATTATCCGATTGTTGAGACTTGGTTTTTAGCTGCACCACAAGATAATGAATTTATAAAGTTGTGGTTGAAGTTGTTTGAACCAATTATTGAGTATGGTAGTGTGAGGTTTTTTGATCATTTGAAAAGTAGGACTGATTATAAAGTTCTCACGCAACAACTTTCAAACCCAAGTTACTTGATGTTGAACATCACGGAACAGATTGCAAGTAGAACCTTGAAAAATGTTAATATGTACTTAAAAAGGTGTGAGGATAGTGCCTTTTATATTCAAGAAAACTGTGGTTGGGATTTCAACAAAATAAATTATGTTTTGTGTCGACAAAACATTCCTTTAGAAGATTTTCCTATTCTAAAACTTACAGCTAAGGATAGGGAATTGATAAAATATTATGCAAGATGGAATTTGATAAGTGACAATAGTATTATTGGTCAACTAAGACAGTATTAAAATAAGATCGTAAATTAAGAGATATTTTTACCAGGTATGCAGAATAAATATAGTAATTATAGTAAAGAAGAATATGTGAAGGGGGATAGGATATTCTTTCCAGCGTTTTTTTCATTAGAAGGGATGATGGACTGGTTATTACAGACTGAAAAATTCTGGATTCGTAAGTTTTTGAAGGCGCTTCGTTCTGAGGAGTATTATACTTTTATTCGTCCCAATAAGGTTCTTAAGTTTTATTATCTGCGAAAGAAGAACAGGTTGGGAGTGAAGTTAGGATTTTTTATTCCTGCGGGATGCTTTGGTTTGGGTTTAAATCTTGCTCATTACGGCTCTGTGATAATTAATCCATTGGCACGCATAGGTGAAAATTGTACGATCCATGGTAACTGTTGTATTGGAAATTCTGGGGATGATTCCAATGGCTTACCGGTATTGGGAAACGGAATTGATATTGGCCAAGGAGCTCAAATTTTAGGAAATATTGAGATTGCCAACAACGTGAAAATTGGAGCTGGTTCTATTGTTTTAAAATCAGTTTTGGAGGAAGGAAAATCGGTCGTTGGAATTCCAGGTAAAATCGTCCAGAAATGAAAATAACTATTTGGAAAATTAAGTTTTCCACTCATATGGGTTAATATTAGTTTATGTTAATTTTTATAGTGATATCAGGTAAAAAAAAGGATGATTTAGTGAGGTTATATATTTAAGAAATTTAATATAATTGTCGATTATAAACATCGAACAATTATGGGATTTCAGAAAAATAACATAAAGAAAATATATGTCATAGATGATTTGTTTTACAAGATAAATCATGCTGGTTATAAAGCCAGGATTGATACAATGAGGATTTTGACCTCAGGTTTATCAAATTCAATTGTCTATGAATATTATAAGCAAAAATTACTTCCTGTAAAAAACAGGGTTCTTAGAGTCTCAAAGAGGAAGTATAAGGAGGTTTATAATTATTTTAATTTTTTAGTATTTTTAAAGAAGCGGGTAGAAACGGACTTATTGATTGTTACTTACCCGATTGAAACTAACTATAATATTGCAAAAAAGATTTATTCCGATTTAAGAGAATACAAGGAAAAATTAGGTTTCCGGCTAATTTTCATTGTTATTGATATTGATTCGATTAGACGTGATCATCAAACAAATTTGTTTGAGGAGGCAGAACGCTTAGGCATTGCTGACAAAGTAATAACTCATAATTCAAGGATGAGTGCTCTGTTGGCTGAGAAAGGTCTTGCGGAGGATCATTTGGGAGAATTGGAGATTTTCGATTACCTCTATGATTCTGAATTTAATATAGCTGAGATCAATTCTGAAATCAAAGGATATAACATTGTTTTTGCAGGCAATTTGGAAAAAGGAAAATCCGGGTTTCTATATAAATGGACTCCAAAGGTAAAGGTCGATTTATTGGGAATCAATTTAGATGACTCTATTGACAAAGGGATCTTTGATTATTTAGGGGAATTTGAATCTGGTACTGCTGTTTTAAACGATAGGGTTAACAGCTTTGGCTTAGTTTGGGATGGTCCGTCTGTAGAAACTTGTGAAGGGAACGTCGGGGAATACTTAAAGTATAGTAATCCTCACAAAGCATCCCTTTACGTTTCTCAAGGTATTCCAGTATTTGTATGGAAACATTCAGCAGTTAGCGATTTTGTTTCCAAAAACAATGTGGGGGTACTAATTGAGAAATTAGAGGATATCAATGTTGCCTTGTCGACTCTTAAGGAAGAAGATTTTTTGGAAATGAGAAACAATGCGATTTCTATATCTAGAAAAATGAGAAATGGTGAGTATTTAAAATCCGCTATTTTCTCATCTATAAAAGAAATCGATCATATAAGGAAAGAATAGATATCATGAGCTGAGAAAGCTTTCACTTATGATATCTAATATTTGAACGAAAGAAAAAAAGAGAATATGTTGGTATCATATGTATTACCTGCTTATAAAGCGAAGTTTTTAGACCAGGCAATTGAAAGCATTCTTAATCAAAGCTATAGTGATCTCGAATTGATCATTGTAGATGATGATTCACCTCAAAATTTATATGAAATAGTTTCAAATTATGATGATCCTCGGATTAGGTATTATAAAAATGAAGAGAATATTGGTGGGAAGGACCTTGTAGCACAGTGGAATAAATGTATTACGTATGCGAAGGGGGAATACTTGGTGTTGGCAGCAGATGATGATATTTACCATCAAGATTTTACAAAGGATTGTGTTGAATTGATCAATAAATATCCAGAAGTAGATTTGTTAAGATCCAGAATATCATTAATCGATGATTCAGGAAAGTTATTGGAGATAGATGGTTTTTTACCTGAGAGATGTAGTCAGGTTGAGTTTGTTTATAGTTGGGTTCGTGGAGCTACATATGTCTGTATCGGAAATTATATGTTCAAAACAAAAGCAATTCAAAAAGAACAATTTGATAAATTGCCATATGCATTTGGAACTGATACTATTACCACAGTAAAATTAGCAAAGAATGGGGTTGCCAGCACGAGTGAGATGTTATTTGATTTTAGGATTTCGGATATTCATCTTTCAAGTGATCGAACTAAATATGAAGAAAAGATCGGAGCAATAACTCAATTATATAAAATGGTGAATTCAATTAAATATACCACAACATCAGATCCAATTGAGGAATTTTGCTTGCAAAAAGTTCAATGGGATACACTTTATCAAAAATGTGTTTATGATTATTATAATGTGGCAGTTAAACATTTACCATTCAGCAAAATTGGTAAAATTGAAGACTGTACCTTATTGGAAAGGAAAGATAAATTGAAAATGTATGCGAGGTTTATTTTTGAAAAAATATTAAAAAAATAATAAAGTCTAACAGAAAAAATATGGATCCATACGTCCCCATCGTAGTCGCTTTTACAGAAAACTATTTTGTTCCTGCGATTACCTGTTTATCTTCGATTTTAAAAAATTCTGATTCAAAATATAAGTTTGAAGTAATTTGTTTGTTAACTAAAGATCTTCCAACAAATCTTCAGGAATTGTTAAACACTTTTTCGCCTGATCGAATGAAATTTAAATTCCTGAATTTAGATGGGGCATTGGAAGGTGTATATGTGGATGAACGGTATACTATTGCAGCCTCATTTAGGTTGTTGTTGCCAGATTTACTAAAAGAATACGACAAAATAATCTATACAGATTGTGATGTAATAATACAGAATGATCTAGGTAAGCTGTTTGAAACCGTAGAATTAAAGGACAATTATTTAGCTGCGGTCTACGAAGCCGCCCTAGATTCACAGATATCCTATTTAAATGAGATTGGTTGCAAGCCTGGATATTATTTTAACTCTGGATTTTTGATAATGAATCTCCAGCAAATGAGAGAAGATAACCTCACTCAAAAATTAATCGATGGATTAAAGGTACCTTATCTTCAATTTCCGGATCAGGATGTATTAAACATACACACTCAAGGACGAGTATCGCCTCTTAAACCAATTTATAATAGTATACGAACATTTTTTCTTCCTCAATTCAAACCTGAGTTTTTAAAACGCTATTCTGAAAAAGATTGGGAGGAAGTTCATGATCATGGTACTATTCATTATACGGGGGGGAAACCTTGGAATGAAATAACTGTTAAATTTGAAGTATGGTGGAAGTATTATTTCCAACTTCCTGCAGAAATAAAAGAAACTTGGAATGAAAAAGCAAAACTAAGTTGGTTGGGTAAAATGATGAATTTCCCAGTTTTAGGAAAATTAAGTCTTGGTGCAATACATATGTACCGAAAGATGAAATACGCAAATCCAAAATAATAGTATTCAACAAAAAAATTGAAGCTGTGATAGATAAAATTAAAAAGTTGCCACTTGTAAGTGATATTTGGGCATCTTATAGAAGTTCCAAGATTAAAAAGAAGCATAAAGAAGTTGCTTCATTTTGGCAACCTATAATTGATGATTACTATTCTGGAAAAATACAGAAGCTGGATTTAAAACCTAAAAAGGAATTAAAAACTGAAAAAATAATTTGGCAATATTGGGGACAAGGCGTAGATCAAAAAGATCTTCCTCAAGTAGTGAATGTTTGTTTTAAATCTGTCGATTATTTCAAAGAAGATTATTTAGTAATTAGGGTAGATGACAGTAATTTTTCTGAGTATATAGATTTACCTGATTATGTTCTTGAAAAATTGTCCGAAGGTACTTTTAAACGAACATTCTTTTCAGATTTATTAAGGTTGGCCTTGCTTACCTGTTACGGGGGAGTATGGTTGGATGCTACTATTCTGTTAACTGGACCATTAAACGCCAATTTTGCTGAGATGCCTTATTTTATGTTCCAGAGGGATCCAAATGAAACTAATAAAAAGCGTTGGGAAAATAGCTATTCTTATTATTGGGGATGGGGTAAAGATTTTAAAGTCAATGTGTTGAACAGTATTATCTATGCTGAAAAAGGAAATCCTTTAATATATGATATGTTTCAATTGATAAACTATTACTGGAAAACTCAAACAGATATTATAGACTATTTTTTCTTCCAAGTATTATACAATGAACTTGTTGAAGGAAAACTGAAAGATCAGAAATGTGTTATTGAGAGTGACGTTAATCCACATTTATTACAAACAAAATTTAACGGGGTTGAGGGTTTAAAGAGTTATAAAGAGGTTTTAAAACTAACAAATACTCATAAAATGTCTTACTTCAAAGAAGAGGGTATGAACAGATTCAATGCTTTCGTACAGGAAGAACTACAGCCAATACTATAAACATTTATGAAACATGCTTTCCTAATAATTGCTCATCACGAATTTAATATTTTATCCATCTTGGTTGATCTACTGGATGACCCAAGAAACGATATTTTCATACATATTGATAAAAAAGTAGGTTCGCTGCCCACAATCGAGTGCAAACATTCCCGATTAAAATTTATTTCTGACCAAAACCGTATTGATGTAAGATGGGGCGACATAACTCAGATCGAAGCAGAGTTTGCTTTATTTGAGTTAGCGAAACAAAATGGTCCTTACCAATATTATCATATGATTTCAGGGGTGCATTTGCCTTTGGTAAATCAAGATGAATTTCATTCTTTTTTCAATTCATTTCCTAAATCGCAGGTTTTTTCACCGATGCCATCTGATCCTAATGAATTAGAACGAAAAGGTAATAAAATGAATTTTGGCATGAAGACTTTTTCAAAAAGCAGATTTTCACAGATTTTATGGAGGTTGGGTATTAAGGTTCAGGAAATCTTGGATCTAAAGATAAATAAAGATCGAACTTTTATTAAAGCCTCAAATTGGGTAAGTATTTCAGAAGATGCAGTCGATTACCTATTAAACAAAAAGAAAGAAATTCTTAATAGATATAAGCTTTCGATGTGTGGAGATGAGCTATTTGTTCCTACAGAATTAACCTATGCGAACAAGAATTGGAACTTAATGTATTCTGAAAGATTGCTTTTGCACCATGTAGGAGATGCTAATTCCACTGTTATTACTTCTGAAGATTTAAATTTGATTGACAACTCCAATTTCTTGTTTGGTAGAAAGTTTAGTTCATCAGATATGGATGTTGTTCATCATATTCAGCAAAAAGTAAAATCCAATTTATGAAGCATGCATATTTAATTCTTGCACACAACGAATTTGAAGTGTTAAGGAAGTTGCTTTTGGCTTTAGACGACGAAAGGAATGATGTTTATATTCATTTCGATTCTAAAGTTGGTAAAATACCGGATTTACAACTAAAGCATGCCCGCCTTTATATAATTAAAGATAGAATTGATGTAAAATGGGGAGATGTAACGGTTATGGAAGCTGAGCTCAATTTATTCGAAGCAGCAAATAAAAACGGTCCTTATGATTACTATCATTTGTTATCTGGTGTAGATATGCCAATTAAATCACAGGATTACATTCATGAGTTTTTCTTAAAGAATAAAAGGAAGGAATTTATAGGATATTATCAAGGAGATATTACCAATGAAATCGATAGAAAAGTACAGAAAATTCATTTGTTCTCGGAATCTTTTAGAACAGATGAAGGGCTATTAAACTTTTCTAAAAGAATTATTCGTTCCGGTTTTTTAAAATTTCAAGACCTAATTCACTACAAGCGGAATAAGGATATTTCGTTTAAAAAAGGTACCCAATGGCTCAGTATAACTGATGGCTTGGTAAAATTAATATTGAAAGAAAAAGATAATATTTTAAAAACCTACAGCAATAGTTTCTGTTGTGATGAAATTGTTGTTCAAACTATATGTTGGAATTCTGAATTCAAGAATAATATTTTTGATTTAAATGACGAAGGTAGAGGTTGTATGAGGGAGATTAGGTGGGAAAATAATGTCATAAGAGATTGGACTGAAAAGGATTACGATTATTTAATTCATTCGGACAAATTGTTTGCAAGGAAATTTAATTCAAAGAGTATCAGTGCTGTAGATAAAATTCTACAGTATGTTCATGTAAATAAAACTTAGTTTTGTACTTAACAAACATGGATAAAAAAGAGCTAGTTTCGATCATCGTCCCAGTATATAATGCTGAGAAAACATTGTACATATGTTTAGATTCTTTAAAAGATCAAACTTATAAGAATTTGCAGATCATATTTGTGAACGATTCGAGTAGCGATAATAGCTTAAATGTGCTAAACCAATTTAAGGAAGACTCCGGTTATCAAGTTGATATCATAAGCCACGAAAGAAATAGAGGGGTTGCTGCAGCTCGTAATACAGGATTAAATGCCGTAAGAGGAGAATTCATTTATTTCGTTGATGCCGATGATGCCATCGACAAGAACACTATCGAGGAAAGCTTAGATCTAGCAATAAAATCTAATCTGGATATAGTTGGATTTAGTTGGTACCTGACATTTGAGAAAAATGAACGTAAAATGCATCAACCAAGTTTTTCTTCACCATTTGGGGCCATTGAAAACATGATGCAAGGTACCATGCGCTGGAACTTATGGTTGTTTTTATTTAAAGCCTCCTTATTCAAAGAAAATGATATCAAGTTTATAGAAGGTAAGAATATGGGAGAGGACTTGATGGTAGCAATAAAATTGTTTTCTAAAGCAGAAAGAGTAGGGTACCTAGACCGACATTTTTATCATTATGGACAGAGTAATACATCATCATTGACAAAAACGTATTCCGACAGTCATATTGAGCAGGTTACTGCAAATGTAATGGAAGTCGAAAAATATTTAAAAAGCAGTGTTTTTTCGAATAAGATAGGTAACTTAATAGACTATTTAAAGCTTAATATAAAGCTACCATTATTAATATCTGAAAAAAAATCGCAATATAATAAGTGGTTGAATTGGTTTCCTGAATCAAATTCCTATGTAATGGAGAATAAGGCACTACCGATTCGTACCAGATTGCTGCAGCTTGCAGCAGTCAAAAAACAATTTTGGCTTGTAAAACTTTATAATAAAGTCGTTTTACGTTTAGTATACGGTGTGTTATATAAATAGTTATCAGAATATATGATTCGTTTATTACTCTATATATCCGTTGGAATTGCAGTAAGTTTTTATTTGTTTCCAATTTCATTTACCTTCCTGCCATCGCTCAATACAAAAATGATATTAGCAGTATTGGGAGCAATGTTTGCAGGTTTAAATTGGTTACGTGAAGGTGAAATAAAAATTTCAAAAGGATTCTTATTATCTGTCGTTCTAGCATTATTGTTTTCATTTATAAGCTTTTATTCAACAGATATAAATAAAACGACTGATTATGCCTATGCTACTTATATCACAAGTTTTGCCGTTTGGTACTTTGGAGCATATGCTATTTGTACTTTTATAAAAGCTGTCCATGGCCAATTGGATTTTAAGTTGTTTACTTTTTATGCTACTGCAATCTGTGTTTTTCAATGTGCTGCCGCTTTATTAATTGATAATATCCCAAGTTTTAAAATATTGGTTGATAGCTATGTATCGCAAGGACAAGAGTTTTTTGAAGAAGTGGATAGGTTATATGGTATTGGAGCTGCATTGGATCCGGCAGGAGTAAGGTTTTCCATTGTCTTGTTAATGATCACAGCAGTATTGAACAATGATGAAGAGGTAAGGAATAACGGATGGGCTATAAGTCTATTATTGATTTCGTTCTTTTTTATTGCAATCATTGGAAATGCAATTTCCAGAACAACCGTCATTGGATTAGGAAGTTCTTTAGCTTATTTTATTGTCGGATCTAGTGTTTTTAAGCGAGCGGTTCAAAATTATTCCTCCAAACTTAGTCTCTTATTTGGTTTTTTTCTAGTAGTTGCAATAGGTTTATCCATTTATTTATATCAAACAAATGCTGAATTCTATGATCAAATGAGGTTCGCATTTGAGGGATTTTTCAACTACGTTGAACATGGAGAATGGCGAACTGACTCAACGGATAAACTTAATAGAGAAATGTGGATCTGGCCTCAAGATCAACAAACATGGTTAATAGGGTCTGGTTTGTTTGATAACTATGTCTATAGTACCGATATTGGTTACTGCCGATTTATATTGTATTGTGGCTTGATTGGCTTTTCTGTCTTTGCGTTACTGTTTGTCGTAAATGCATTGGTATTTATGAGACGTCATCAACAATATTGGATGTTCTTTATGATATTGTTGGCATTTACCTTTGTAATATGGCTTAAAGTAGCAACAGATATCTTTTTTATTTATGCAGTATTCTATTGTATAGATTCTTTAAAAGTCACAGAAAGTACAGTCGAAAACGAAGAAGTTTATGAAAATAGTGTATTGCATCCTAGGTACATTTAACTCAGGAGGTATGGAGCGTGTATTGGCCAATAAAGCCAATTATCTCGCAAAACTTGGTCACGAAATCACAATAATAACTACCGATCAACAAAACCGTAAACCCTACTTTAACCTGGATGAATCCATAAAACAAATAGATCTAGGTATAAATTATACAGGAAATAACAATTCAGGATTGTTCAAAAAATTAGTTGACTATCCCAAAAAGCAATCCCAACATAAAAAATTACTAAAAGATCTTTTATTCAAAATAAAGCCTGACATCACTGTATCACTATTTGATCATGAAGTCACTTTGTTGCCAAATATCCATGACGGGAGTAAAAAAATCGTTGAGATTCATTTTTCAAGGTTTAAAAGGATGCAATATGGTAGAAAGGGTATTTGGAAGATAATTGACAAAATAAGAAGTAACAATGACCTAAAAACAGTCAAGAAATATAACAAGTTTGTTGTATTAACTGAAGAAGATAAGTCCTACTGGGGCGATCTAGATAACATTGCTGTGATTCCAAATGCCAATAGTTTTAAGATTAGTGAGCCAAGTAATTTAAATTCTAAAAATGTTATCGCTGTTGGACGATACGATTATCAAAAACGCTTTGAGGATCTGATAGATATTTGGGCAATCGTTCATCAAGAAGATCCTGAATGGCATCTTAATATTTTTGGTAAAGGACCTGAGAAGGATGTTCTCCAAAAAATGATCGATAGATTAAATTTAAATGATTCAATTACCCTTAGGGAGCCTGTGAGAAATATAGATGAACAATATCTAGATAGCTCTATGATCGTAATGACTTCGCGATACGAAGGTTTGCCAATGGCGCTATTAGAAGGTCAGGTAGCTGGTTTGCCATTGATTTCTTACACATGTAAATGTGGACCTAGAGACATAATTTCTGAAGGTGTAAATGGCTTTCTCTTAGAAGAAGGTGATAAATCAGGCTTTGCAAAAAGAGTTATTGAGTTAATCCGAAATGATAATTTACGTAAAGAATTTGGTGAAAAATCTTTCCAATTGTCAAATAACTTCTCTGAGGAAAAAATTATGCAAAAATGGCTGGAATTATTTGATGAATCCTTAAGTAAATAATATGAAGACTATTGTTATTTCTGCTGTTAATTTAGTTGAAGCTGGTACCTTAGAAATACTCAAAGATTGCTTGAGGTTTTTATCTGAATATAGTGTAAAAAATAATTATAAAGTAATAGCAATAGTTCATAAAAAAGAGCTTGCAGAATTTCCTAATGTCGAATATATTGAAACACAATGGCCAAAGAAAAGATGGACGAATAGGCTTTGGTATGAATATGTATCAATGGATAAAATATCTAAAGAATTAGGGGATGTTTATCTATGGTTTTCGTTACATGACACCTCGCCGAATGTGCAAGCTGAACGAAGAGCAGTATATTGCCATAATTCATTTTCATTTTATAAATGGAAACTTCATGATTTAGTATTTGCTCCAAAAATTGCGTTATTCGCCATATTTACAAAATTTATTTACCAAACTAATATTCGAAAAAACAATTTTCTGGTAGTCCAACAAGAATGGTTCAGAGAAGGTTTAAGTAAAATGTTTGGAATTAATCCGCGTAAAATAATTGTATCAAGGCCTAAAATTTCAGATGCTGTTCCGGAAAATAAGTCAATCTCTAAGTCTGATAATCTCTACCATTTTTTATTTGCAGGATCTCCTAATAGCCATAAAAATTTTGAGGTCATATGCCAAGCAGCTAAAATTCTAGTAGAGGAATACAACATTGATAACTTCAAAGTTTCTATTACCGTAAAAGGCACAGAAAATAAATACGCCCAATGGTTAAAAAGAAATTGGGGCACTATTGATAATATTGATTTTATGGGATTTATCCCTAAGTCAAAACTTATCGAGTTTTATTCCACTACAGATTGTTTAATCTATTCTTCAAAAGTTGAGTCTTGGGGTTTGCCAATTTCAGAATTCAGTAAATATGAGCGTCCCATGTTGTTGGCAGATCTTCCGTATGCTCACGAAACAGCAGAAGGTAGTATGAAAACAGCTTATTTTAATCCGGACAAACCTGCTGAATTGGCTAAAATGATGGCAAATTTAATCAAGGGAGACGAGACGTTCTTATCTAAACAAGCAGTTAAAGAGTTAGCAGAACCAAAAGCTGAGAATTGGGAAGAGTTATTTAATATGTTATTGAAGTAAAATACAAATAAAGGAAAAGCAAACATGAAAGTTCTACAAGTGGGCAAATTTTATCCGATCCGCGGAGGTGTTGAGAAAGTTGAATATGATCTAATGTTAGGACTTTCTAATCAGGGGGTTCGTTGCGATATGTTATGTGCTTCCACGGAAGATCATCCTGAGGCTACGATTCATTTAAATGAGTTTGCATCGATGTTTGTAATGCCAACACAGATCAATGCTGCAGCAACCAAATTGGCTCCCAAGATGATCATGAAATTGAGAAAGATTGCTAAGGATTATGATATCATCCATATTCATCACCCTGATCCAATGGCTTGCTTGGCTTTATTTCTGACCAATTTCAAAGGAAAAGTTGTCCTTCATTGGCATAGTGATATTTTAAAACAAAAGACTTTGTTAAGATTGTACAAACCATTGCAGGATTGGCTCATTAAGCGAGCTGATATCATTGTGGGAACAACACCAGTATATGTCCAACAATCTAAATTCTTGCGTTCTGTACAGAATAAAGTCGATTATATTCCAATTGGTGTCGATGTTGACCAAAAATTATCCCCTATAAAAGAGTCAGTTAAGGCTGAATATCTAAATAAAAAAATTATATTTTCATTAGGTCGATTAGTTGAATATAAAGGCTATGAATATTTAATTAAATCAGCAAAATATCTTGATGATTCATATCAGATATTAATAGGAGGGAAAGGCCCTTTGAAGGATGAATTGCAGCAATTAATAGACAGCAATAATTTATCTGAAAGGGTTAAATTGTTGGGTTTTATGACTGACGAAGAAGTTACAGGGTATTATCAGGCTTGTGATTTGTTTTGTTTAAGTTCTATTTTAAAGACAGAGGCATTCGCTATTGTCCAAATTGAAGCTATGGGATATGGTAAACCCATTGTTTCCACGAAGATTCCTGAATCGGGTGTAAGTTGGGTCAATAAGGATGGAGTATCTGGGTTGACTGTTGACATCTGTGATGAGCACGCTTTAGCTGATGCTTTTAAGCAGATATTCGGTAAAGAAGATGTCTACAAAAATCTCTCAAATGGAAGCAAAAATCGCTATTTAGAGCATTTTACGCGACAAAAAATGGTAGATAAATGTTTACAAATATATAATAAGATTTTAGCGTGATATAACCAATCCATAATTTTGCCTTAACATTGTAAAAGCGGTATTTATTGCTGTTCAACAAAAAAAATAATATTTGATTCTGAGTTCTTACACATTCTTGCTAAATTATCATTATAATAATAGACCTTAAGTTATGGATCGACCCATCACAAATAAAAGTTATAAAGTTCCTAATCAGATGTTTTTTGAAATCATCGAGTCTGAGCTCAAAACTGGAAAGTCTGTTAAATTTAATGTTGCCGGGAACAGTATGTTGCCTTTTTTAAAAGATTCTGACCAAGTTGTAATCAAACAACCTAATCTTTCAGATGTTAAAATAGGAGATATATTACTAGTTAAATACGAGGGCAAGTTTATCTTGCATCGTTTGGTAAAGATATCTAATGGTGAATATTATTTAGCTGGAGACGGAAATCTTGACCAGATCGAGCGAGTTTCAGAAGCAGATGTCTTGGCACTGGTGGTTAAAGGTTTCAGGGGTAAAAAAGAATTGAAGGTTAATAATAAATTAAATAAAAGATTGGGTCTTGTTTGGTATTACATCAGGCCATTAAGGTATCTGATTAATAAGTTTTAAAGAGGATTTATAATGAGATTAAGAGAAGATTTGCAACTTAGAAAATTAGGCGAGGATTTTATAATTATCGATCCAGGTCAAGAAATGGTAGATATGTCTAAGGTTTTCACACTAAACGAAACTGCAGCTTTTCTTTGGGAAGAATTACTTCATAAGGAATTCAATGAATCAAATATAGTTGAATTGCTGATCGAGAATTACGAAGTTGACGAAAACACTGCTCAAGCAGATGCATTGAAATTAATCTCGGAATTTAAAAAAGGCGGTCTTATATCGGTTTAGAAATGCTACAAGATAGGATAACTAGTATATTTTTCTTCTTGCTAAAAACCGGATTATGGAAGGATTCAAATGGTGAATCAAACTTATTTCCATTAACTAACCGTGAATGGAATGAAATCTTTAAAACAAGTATTGCTCAAACTGTAGAATGTTTAATTTTTGATGGTATTCAAAAATTAAAGGTTGAAAACCAACCACCAAAAGCTTTGTTGTTGAATTGGGCAGTGAGAGTAGAAAAACATGCTCAAAGGAATGAAGTTATGAATGCAACGATTTTAAAATTACATTCATTATTTGAGGTCGAGCATAATATACCGATGACCCTTTTGAAAGGTCAAGGTATCGCAAAATGTTATGACAATCCTTTAAGGCGAATTTGTGGGGATATTGATTTATTCTTTAAAAATAAATCTGATTATAACCAAGCATTTTCAATTATTAACAAGAGGGGTTTGGAGATCAATCCGATGGCTGGATTTAGTGCTGAATATAAGTTTGATGGGTTTGAAGTTGAACATCATGAAAAAATGATTGACATTCATAATCCATTTGTATTTAAAACATTGAATAAGATAAGAAAGGATGAGGAAAACAAATCCACATTTTTAAATATCTCAGGTAGTTCTATAAGATTACCATCAGCAGTGGAAACAATTATTCAAGCTAATGCACATATATTAAAACATTTATTATCATTTGGAATAGGTATTAGGCAGCTTTGTGATTCAGCGAGAATTTATTCTTTCTATCATGAAGAATTGAAAAACACTGATTTAAAGTCAATTTATTCGAAATTGGGAATTAAAAAATGGATTGATATGTTGCATCAATTATTGGTGAAGTATTTAGGACTTGATGAGTCTTTTTTACCTTATCCTCTTGAATCTAAAATAAACTCAGATTGGATGATGCAAGATATTTTGGTTGCAGGCAATTTTGGATTCCATAATGAGAATTTTAAACAGAGAGAAAGTGAATTAAAGGGAGAAAGAGCGGACAAGAAACGTAGGATCTGGCAAAGCTTTGTAAAATATGTCAGAGTAACTCCATCAGAAGCTATTTGGTTTCCATTAATGCAGTATTATTCTAGGATAAAAAAGTAAAATATTGTTTTCAGGGATAACATATCAGGTTAAATGGGCTTGGGAACAGGCTAAAGAATATAAAAGCGAATTAATTTTGTTTTTTATCCTTGAAATAATTGCAATAGCGTGTTCTTTATATTTCGTGATATGGTCTAAGCATGCCATCGACTATGCCATAAGTGGCGATAAAAATTCTGTTGATAAAGCATTGGTCCTGACTGTTCTGTTTATTGTTGCTGGACTGGTATTTAAAGCCTGGGGAGCCTGGATCAATGAACGGACTAGAGCTAAAATGCTGATTTCATTGCAGAATAAGCTTATCAAGATTCAGATGCTATCCAGATGGAAAGTCATCAAGAATTGGCATACTGGGGACATGCAAATAAGGATAAATAATGATGCTAATGAAATAGTACAAATGATAGGTAATTCATTTATTACTTTTTTCATTACCGTTATTAAACTTGTTGCTTCTTTTGCTCTATTGTGGTCTATGGATCCTATGTTGGCTCTATTGATCTTAGCAATTTCACCCTTGTTTATTTTTACTAAGATATATTTCAAAAAACTTAGAGCAATAAACAGATCGTTGAAAGCTGCAGAATCAAACTTGGGAAAAGTTGTTCAAGAGAATTTGAGATTCAGAATGGCTTTACGTGCTTTGGGTCTACAAAATTTCAGATGGAGAAAAGTAGAAGATAGCCAATCGGATATCTATAATTTAAAGATGAAATTGTTGAATTTTTCAACCGTTTCTCAGAGTTCTTTGAAGTTCTTAATTAATGTAGGCTTTTTATTGACCTTTATTTGGGGAGTTTACAAGTTGAGGTCAGACGAGATAACATTTGGTACCATGACAGCTTTCCTACAATTGGTAGGTAGGATACAAGGGCCATTATTGTTATTAATGAGTTTTGTGCCTGTTTTCATAAAATTCAGGACTGCAGTTGAAAGGATTGAGGAGGTTTTCAAAACTGAGGTTGAAGATGAGTATGTCCCTGAATTTATAAATGATCCGAATGAATTGGTCATTAAAAACTTGAGTTTCAAATATGAAGATAATTTGGTTATCAATGATTTTAATCTTCGAGTTAAAGTAGGTGAACCTACTGCAATAATTGGCTCAAGTGGGAAGGGTAAGACTACATTAATCAGATTGTTATTGTCATTAATAGAACCTAATAGAGGTGAAATTTATGTGAAAGCAGAAGGGAAGACTGTTCCCATTACGCACAACCATAGGGTAAACATTGCATATGTGCCTCAAGGTGACAAATTGTTTTCTGGCAGCATCAAGGAAAATATCATGACAGACACTGAAAATGTTAGCCCAGAGAAAATATATGAAGTATTGTATTTGAGCTGTTCAGAGTTTGTGTATGAATTGCCAGAAGGTTTGAATACGATTGTAGGAGAATCTGGTTATGGACTGTCTGAAGGTCAGGCGCAAAGAATAGCTCTAGCCAGAGCTTTGATGAAAGAAAATAGTATCTGGTTATTTGATGAAGTGACATCAGCACTGGATCAAAAAACAGCTGAAACATTGATCGAACGACTAATGTCTGCAGCTAAGAATAAAATTGTAATTTTTGTTACGCATGATTTGAGATTAGCTGATAAATGTAGCCAATCTGTTTATATGCAATAATTAGCACTAAGAATACTTACACTAATAAATGACAATTGTAGACTATTTAGTAGCAGATAATTTGATCAGAATATCTTTTGATGAATCTATTGATTTATTAAATAGTTTGCCTTCATTCAAAGATTTTAAAGTTGAAACAAACTTGAATAATGAAGCTATCGTAAATATAGAATTAACATTAAAGCCTGCTGATATCAATTTATCTGAAGCAAAATTGTTGAGCGATGTTTCGATTGTATGGGGCGATAGATTTAAGTTTGAGGAGATTACAAACTTTTATGTAACATCAGTGGAGAATTTAAACTCAAGGGAATCTGATGTTTGGAGAATGATTAGTGATAAAGAATTTAAGGAGTCAAAAATTCATGTCAAGCGTGCTGAACTTTATGATTCGAATATTTTAAGTTGGATGATTATGGTTGCTTTCGGGCAAAGGGTATTGTCAAATAATACTGCTCTTATACATTCATCAGTGGTTGAAAATGGTGAATATGCTGTTTCCTTTTTAGGAAAAAGTGGAACCGGTAAAAGTACACATAGTCGATTGTGGATAAGCACAAATGAGGGATTTAATCTTTTGAATGATGATAATCCTGCTGTACGGATTGAAGGTGATGATGTATTTATTTATGGAACACCTTGGAGTGGGAAAACAGCTTGTTATATTAATAAAAAAAGAAAACTGATGTCAATAATTCGATTGACACAGGCGAAAGAGAATAAAATGGATTGGAAAAATAAAGGAGTTGAATCATTGTTAGCATTATTGCCAAGTTTCACAGCCATTAGATGGAATCAAACCATTTTTTCATCCATGCTAAGTGTTTTGGAAAACATTATCCAACGTGTTTCTGTTGGTCAATTATATTGCCTTCCGAATCCGGAGGCAGCAGAACTTTGTTATAACGAAATTATAAAAGTAAATAAACTTGAAGATGAATAGATTAATTATCAGCCTAATTGCAATGGCAATGTTGACCCTTAGCTCTTGCGTAGTTTCAAAAAAGGTTACCTACCTAGAAAATATGGTCGTTGATTCCTTGTACAAGATGCAAGATATTCCAGAACTAAAGATTCAGAAATATGATCGGTTAAGTATCACGATCAGTTCTAAAACTCCTGAATTGGCAGCGCCATTTAACCCTGATGGAGGAATTTACAATGTTGGGGATAATGGAGAAATTACCACATCGGGTGCCGGTGGTGGTACAACCGAAAAAGGATATATGGTAGACCGTAATGGAAATATTGACTTTCCTGTATTGGGCAATATTCCTGCAGAAGGGAAAACAGTTGATGAGCTAAAGAAATTTATTTACGATAGATTAATAAATGAAAACCTTATCAACTCACCTTTAGTGAGAATAGAATTACTAAATCTAAAAGTGATGATGATGGGTGAGGTTGGATCAAAAGGTATTATTAATGTTCAAGATGGTCAAATGTCTTTACTTGAAGCCATAACCAGAAGTGGTGGTTTAACTAACAATGCACTAACAGAAGAAATTACAGTTATTAGAGAGGAAAACGGATATAGAAAAATGTATGTAAGTAATATTGAAGATGTTAATTTCTTTAACTCTCCAACTTATTACTTAAAACAAAATGATATCGTGTATGTAAAACCAAGATCTGCTGTGCCTTCTCCTAGAGAAGATTTAACGTGGAGATACATTGGTTTTGCAACTGGTTTATTAACATTGGGAGTAGGCCTAGTAGCTTTATTTAATAGAAACTAAGAATAAATGGTAAATCATTCAATGAGTAAACCTTTTCAAGGAAAAGGAAAACAGGACCAATCCCTTCATGTATTGGATATCTTAAGATATCTATTGTCTAACTGGAAATGGTTCTTATTATCTATTCTACTTTTTGGTGGATATTATTACTATCAATACAGCAAAACTCCTTTTCTATATAAGAAAGATCAAACTGTAATGATCAAAACCGCTAATAATTCCATTAGTGCTTCAAGAATTACAAGACCAAATAACTTTTATAATTTTGTTAATGTTAATAGTGAGATTTTACAATTGAGATCTCAAGAACTTATGCGCAATACCATAAGTTTATTAAATGCTGATGTTAGTTATGGTCGAAAAGATGGATTAAGAAGTGTCGAACTTTATAAAACTTCACCATTCATCGTTAGATTTATAAATGTTCCTTCTAGTGCAGGCTTTTCATTTAATTTAAAATATAAAGGTAATAACCAGGTTGAACTATCAGGTTTTTCTAATGATGAGCTGGCTAAACCTATAATCGTTAAATTAAATGCTGAAACCAAAACTCCTGTTGGGAATGTTATAATTTCTGCAAATCCTGATAAAAAGTTCAGGGTTAATTTGACAGAAGACATTACAATCACTAAAACTCCAATCAATGCGATGGTTGGTTATTTCCTTGGGAATCTAAAGATAACCCAAATGGAAGATGTGGAAGTTCTTCAAATGACTATGGAAGATACTTCTCCGATGAGGGCAGAGGAGATGATCTCAAAATTAATTGAGGTCTACAATGAAATGACAGTTCAGGACAAGAAGAAAATTGCCAACAATACTGCAAATTTCATCAATGACAGGTTAGTAATTATTGAAAAGGAATTGAGTAGTGTTGAATCAGATCTTGAAGGTATGAAGACTCAAAACCAAGGTCTTGATGTTAAATCTGCTGGAGAACAATACTGGACAGAGTCTAGAGGATATCAAAGTTCAAGCAAAGAATTAGGTACTCAAATGAAATTGGTGGAGATCATGCGTCAAAGACTGAGTGATCCAAGTAGGGTAGATGATTTAATTCCTAGTAATACTGGTTTGGTCGATGGTAGTATTGAAGAAATCATTGCTGAATACAACACCTTATTATTAAGAAGAAATAGGTTAATGAGCGGTAATAGTTCTGAAAACCCTATAGTTCAAGACTTGAATAATGCGTTGACTCAGGTTAGACAGAATATAGCTCGTGCTATCGACAATGTAATTTCTGGTTTAAGAATCAGAATGAGCAATTTGAGAGATGAAGAAAATGCGGCAATCGGTAAAGCTCGTAGTTTGCCTTCAAAACAAAGGATTATGTTGTCCGCTGAGCGTCAACAAAAAGTAATCGAAGAACTTTATATTTTCTTGTTGAACAAACGTGAAGAAAACGCAATCAACAGGGAAATGACAGATGATAATATCCGTGTTATCGATTCTGCATCAGGTTCTGATTTGCCTTTCTATCCTAGTAAGTTCAAAAAAATCGCTTTAGGTGTTGCAATTGGTATTGCAGTTCCTGCCGCTATCTTGCTTTTGATGTTGTTACTAAATACGAAAGTTAGAAACCGTAAAGATGTTGAAGATGCAATCAGTGTTCCTTTCGTTGGAGAGATTCCATTCTCGACAGAGATGAAAAGCGCAAAAAGTGAAATTGTTATAAAAGAACAAGGCGTGGATGAAGTAACTGAAGCCTTCAGGATTTTCAGAACCAACTTAAGCTTCATGTCTTCTGGAGATAAATCACAAAAGGTTATCACATTTACATCATTTAATGTTGGAGCTGGAAAGACACTCTCGGTTATCAATTTAGGGGTGAGTATGACGTTCCTTAAGAAGAAAGTTGTATTAGTGGATTTAGATTTAAGAAAAGGTACGCTGAGTAATATTACTAAATTCCCAATGCCAATTGGTGTGACTCACTATTTATCTGATAGTGCAGTAACTATAGACGAGATTATTTATAAAGATAGGGTAGACGCTGATATTGATATTATTCCTATTGGTGTAATTGCACCTAATCCTGTTGAATTATTGTTGAGTGAAAGATTGGATAATCTGATTGCTGAACTTAAAGAAAGATATGACTATATTATCGTTGATAATGTTCCTTTGGGAATTGTTGCTGATGCTGATATTGTAAACAGAATTACAGATGTCACGATTTTTGTAGTTCGTGCAGGAAAAATGGATAGACGCCAATTACCAGAAATTCAAAAAATTTACGATTCTGGTTCACTTACAAATATGGCTATCGTCTTAAATGGTGTTAAATTTGGAAATACTGGTTATGGTAGTTATGGATACGGATATGGAGGTTATGGATATGGTTATGGCTACGGGTATGGGGCACAAAAGAAAAAAGGTTTCTTCTCTAAATTATTTGGAAGAAATTAATCCTCACTAATAAATAAAAGCGCCTTGCAAAATATTTGCAAGGCGCTTTTTTATGTGTTTTTGTGGATCTTTTCAATGGAATCTATAAATTTCTCTAATTTTTCATTTTGCTTCTTAGCGACCTTAGGTTTTAAATAAAACCAAACGAAAGCAACCCATCCAAAAGTGAGCACATAGGCAATTACTGCTGTTTTGATGTCCATTTTCAAACTAACTTCGTACATGTAAAATAGAAGCCCTAAGCTCAGAAGGATAAAATAAATGTTGATGAAGTTTCTTTGTATATCTTTTTGCTTTTTCTGAATAGCAATTAAAGCATCCAAGTATCCTTTACTATCAATACTCTTATCTAATTCATTAAACGATTTATAAAATTGGTTAAACTTAAAGAGTGAGATTGATATAGCTGCAATTATTAAGGACATTCCGATTTTCGGAAATACGGTATCTGCTTTATAGAGAACCCAAATTGAAATTATTACCAATGCTGTTATTGTTAAACTAATATTAGAAATAACTTTTTTCTTATTTGAGGCCTTTTTATAATAATGAATACGATTGATTAAATCATCGTAATCAGAAGATTTTGTAGGTTGCTTTTTCCAGATTCTAGATAGATCCAATTCGTTACTTTCCATGATTCTTAAATTTTTGGGTTAATTTTTCTTTAATCCTGTGAATTTTCACTCTAACATTACTATCAGATAAACCAACAATTTTGGAAATCTCACTTTGTTTTATTCCTTCTAGTTCCAATGATATAATAATTCTATCTAACTCCGGAAATTCTGAGATGTAGTGATATAGCATTTTTATTTCCTCATCAAGAGTTTCCTCGTTAACTTCGACTAGATTGTCGCTCAGTTCTTCAGAATATATTTTTTTGTTGTTTTTGATTTGGCTAAGGCATGTATTGGTAGCTATCCTAAAAATCCAAGTCCCTATATTTGCTTCATTTCTGAAAGTAGAAAGCTTTTCCCAAACGGTAATGAATGTTTCTTGAGCTAAATCTTTCGCTTGGTCGGAGTCATTCACATAACCCATACACAAGCGGAAGATTTTGTCCCAATAGATTTCATATAGCTTATTAAACTCCATTATTTAATGAAGTTAAGTAATTGTTGCATATACCAATCTTTCGAATCGAACATAATAAAATGTAAGCTTTGATCAGCATATTGAATATCTGCGGTTTTTAAACTCGAGTATTGTTGTTCTATCATCGGTTTAATATGGGAGAAACCGCTATTTAAAAGAATTAATGCAGGACAAGTAATTTTCTTTATATCTTCTCGGACGTCAATATTGCTGAAGTCGCAATATATTTTAGCAAAAGTGGATCTATCTGATTTTAATGTCCAGTTAAGAACTAAATTTTGTTTTGCTGAATCTGATACCATTGATGCTACACCTTGTTTTTGCATTGCTAAAAATTGTGCATCAGTTATATTTTTAAATTGCTCCACCATTTGAGAGCAGTCAATATTTGGATTTGATTTAAATGCTGGATTATTTAGGGCTACCAAACACGGAACTGCATCAACCACAATTATTTTACTAATTATATCTGGTGAAGTAGCTGCAATATCCATTGCCATTACTCCACCTAAACTATGACCAATTATTATAGGATTACTTATATTTTCTTTTTTGATAAATTCAATGATTTGATCTCTCCACCCTTTAAAGGTTGGATTGGCTTGAGCAGGGACACCGGCAAAACCAGGCATCGTTAAAATATAACTCGTATAATCATTGCCTAATTCTTTTTGACTTTCATTCCATACTTCTCCAGATGAGGCAAATCCAGGAATGAATATAATATTCTTTTTGCCCTGACCAATTTTATCGACTTTGAAAGGAAATTCTGATGTTTGTGATTTTGATGAAGAAACCATCGCTACAATAGCCACAATAGTTAGTATAATGTTTTTCAAGTTCATAAGAAATTATGTTTTGTGTTTCCTTTAGATACAAACTCGAATAAAATGTTACAGATTTTTTTGAATAAATCTGTTAATTAATTTGTTGGGGCTATAATGTTCTGATTTACAGTGGGTAAATATTATTTTGAGTTTAATGCTTTTCAGCAATAAAATTTGATAATAAAAACATGATAAAGGTCAATTCTTGAATATTTGGATTTCTTTTAAATCCAAAAGTCTTCTTTAAAGTAGCTAAGGCTTTTGATCTAGCAAAGTAAATGCTGTTAGCTGTGATTCCTAATTCTTTAGAAATCTCATCAGTTTCTTTCTGCTCAAAATATGTCATACGAACAATTTCCGCTTGCTGCTTTGGAAGTTTATTAACTTCTTCTACAATTAGCTTTATAAGTTCGATTTGGATCATTTTAGTAAGTATATCTTCATTGGGGCAAATTAATTCATCTAAAAATTCGTCATCATGAACATATTTATTACGAATTAGATTAGCTTGATCCAGACAGGCATTTTTTGTTGAAATATATAGAAAAGCTTTAATATTGGCTTCTGTAGAAATTTTATCTCTACCCAACCATAACTTTACAAATGAATCTGAAACAATTTCTTCAGCCAATAACTTATCCTTAACTATGCGGAAAGCAAAGTATCGAAGAGCAGAGCCATGGATTTTGATATAATGATTTAGTCCATCCTCGTGTCCAGTAATTAAGGCCATTAAATGTGGATTGAGCGAATTCACTATTTGGTTTATGGTTTAAGTTTAACTGTGTTATTGAAATATAAATTTAAAAGTTATAATCCATATTACCTAGTATTTAAAAAACTAGAGCTATATCGGTCTGATTTTAGAGATATAGCTCAGTTTTATAATAAGAATCCTTAAATTAAATTCTCAACTTGTTTTGAAGCCTTACTCCTTTGGGCAGCTTCCATAAATTGGAATATTTCAATTGTTTCTTCAGGAGGTACCGGTGGTTTACCAGTATCAAAAAATGTTAGGATTTCAGCAACTAAAGGTCCATAGCCAGCAAAAGGTCCTAATTGGGAGATTCCAGTTTCTCCAAAAGCTATACCAGCAATATTAGATGCACCTTTTCTAATCCCCCGTACAGATCCTATTCGCCCATCTTTCCATATTCCAACAACCTGTTCGAAATCGGGATGATAAGCTCTAAATACTTCTTTACAACCTGTCCCCATTACTGTAAACAACATTTCAATACCATGGATCATATACCAAGCCTGGTCAATATGGTTTGGTTCAATTTCGGCTGGGGTATATACATCAGCGCCAAGAACTTTTCCGATTTTACCACTTTTTACTTCTCTAACAAGTTGGTCATACCGTAATGAAGAAGAGGAAAATAAGGGTACATTCTTTTTAGCTGCCAATTCAAATATTTCTTTTACTTTATCTAAATTCTCAGCCATTGGCTTATCTATAAATAAAGGTTTTTTAGCGTTTATTACCTTGGTAGCTTGTTCTAAATGAACTCTGCCGTCGTTTGATTCTAACAAAATAAAATCAACCTTCTTTAATAATTGATCTATTGAATCAACTATTTCAACCCCCATTTTTTGAACAGCGTCGATTATTCCTTGTTTCATGCCTAAAGCTGAAGGGATATCTTTACTTCCATGTGGATAGGCAGCAATTACACGATAGCCTCTGTCTTTCAAACTTCCTTCATTAATATCTTTGGTAAACATTTCACTATGAGATGTATCCAAACCAATGATGCCAATTTTTTTGAAAGACTGTTCTGCAAACAAAGGCAATGAATTTACAGATAGGGCAGCCGTAGTAACTCCAACTATGCCCAAATTCTGAATGAATTCTCTTCTATTTGTTTTTTTCATAATATTAAACTTTTGGCATGTCAGGCAGGCTGAAGCCATTGTGATATGTATGTTTTATCCATTCATTTGCAGCCTCTTTAGCATTTAATTCCACAAATTGTCTGTTAAATCTTGGATCTCCATCAATTACACTGAACTCGTCTACCGAAACTATTTTTAGAATATCTGAATCATTGATATTGGTGAATTGCATGTTTTCTCCATCCCACAATAAATCTCTGTAAAGACCCTGTAGTCTTACCGCAAGAACTCCCATCACGACCATTTCATTAAAAGGTCCAGAAAACCCAAAATTCGAACTCGCTTCTTTTCTGTTTCTTGAAGATTCTTTTGCTGCTCTGATCCAATCTTGTTCATGGGCATTTGTGTTCCAGATATCACCATTTCCTCCCGGTACTCTCGGAATCCAAGGCGTCGGTTGGGTAAAATGATTCATCTCTGTGACAGGTAGTAGGGTAGGATTCATACCATAACATCCAGTCATAATTTTACCTTTCTTGCCTACGAAAATTATTCCTCCATTGGAATCACCCATCATTTGGCCAGGAGCTAGTTCGGCAGGTCTTTCAGGTAATAATCCTCCATCGTACCAATAAACTTTTACTTCTGGCATATTCACCTGGCCTTTTTTCTCACGAGCTGGGAATGTATATTGAACCATTTGAGCATGTGGAGGTGAATAAAGATTGCTTAGCGTGGAGGAACCATTTACCTTTGTAGGATATTTTAAGTCTAAGGCCCAATATATAGGATCCATGATGTGGCAAGCCATATCTCCTAATGCACCTGTTCCAAAATCCCACCAACCACGCCAATTCCATGGCGTGTAAACACTATTATACGGCCTGTTTTCCGCAGGACCAATAAACAGATCCCAATCCAGAGTTTCAGGAATTGGCATACCTTCTTTTGGTTTCATTAACCCTTGTGGCCAAATAGGCCTATCAGTCCAGCAATGGACTTCATAGACCTCGCCAATTGCATCAGATTGAATCCATTCTGCTATTTGTCGACACCAATCAAACGAGTTGCCCTGATTCCCCATTTGAGTAGCAACTTTATGTTTTTTTGCAAGGTTTGTTAATAAACGAGATTCATAAACGGAATGTGTTAAAGGCTTTTGAGTATAGCAATGCTTGCCCAAAGTCATTGCATGTGCCGATACTACTGCATGGGTGTGATCTGGCGTAGCAACCATAACAGCATCAATAGATTTGCCCATCTTATCAAACATTTCTCTCCAGTCTTTGAATTTCTTCGCTTTTGGATAATCATCAAATGTTTTTTGAGCATACTTCCAGTCAACATCACATAAAGCGACAATGTTTTCAGTGTTCATATTAGAAAGATTGCGTCTTCCCATACCACCAACACCAATTCCTGCAATGTTGAGTTTATCACTTGGTGCAACATATCCTAAAGATTTTCCAAGTACATTGCTTGAAACTATTGTAAATCCTGCTACCGTAGCACTATTTTTTAAAAATTTTCTTCTGTCCATAATTAATAATTTGAGTTTTGTACTAATGCACCATTTGAACGGTCGATTTCTATTTGAGGAATTGGGAATGGCCAACTTTTATCACTTGCATCCCTGCCTTTATCTGCAAATCCATATTTTGTAAAAAATGCTTTCATCGTGGTAGGATATGATCCCCAACGGATTAAATCATACAACCTGAATCCTTCCAGAGCCAATTCATTTCTGCGCTCTTTCTTAATAGCTTCTAATACGTTATCTGTAGCTTTGACTGCATATGTGGTGTTGAATTCTGCTTCTGAAATTGGCTTCAATCCCTGTCCAAATAAACGATATACAGCTGGTTCATCAACTTTTGATGTAGTGACAAAAGCTCGTTTTCTAACCTGGTTGATATAAGGCAATGCTTCAGCAGTACTACCTCCTGATTTAATAATTGATTCCGCATAAACTAACAACACCTCAGCATATCTTATCCAATACGGTTGCCAATTACTTCGCTGCAAATCATTGTTCTGACGATATTGTTGAGGGACAAATGCCTTGCGACTCTGTTGTAGATCAAAATCATTAAAATAACCTCGGTAATTATGCACCTCTTGACCCCCTGTACTGGTCTTGAAGATATCATTGTGACTAATTATAGTGAACATTTTACGTGGATCTGCAGGATCAAACGAAGCCGCAAGATCTTTGGTAGGTGTATTACCGCCCCAGCCACCAACGTTATTGCGACCAACATTCATAATGGCAAAGGCATCACCACCTAATCCAAATGCAGGGTCATATTTTCGCATAACACCTAGGATATTTTCCTTAGAAAAGGGACCTATCTGATAATCTCCTCTGAAGAGATCTTGAAAATCAGGCAATAAACTTAAGCCACCGCTTTTAACTACTTCTCCAGCCGCGTTTTTTGCTAAAGTATATTCCGCTTTAGCATCGCCAGTGAGTATATTTTGTTCCATTAAACCAGCAAAGAATAATGCAGATCTAGCTTTAAGTGCCAATGCAGCGTCTTTGCTTACTCTTCCTGCTTCTGCACTCGTTAATGCTGAACTCCTAGGCAAATTGCTTTCTGCAATTGCTTCATCAAGGTCTTTGTAAACTTGTGTTCTTAGTTCTGATAATGGTGCTTTTTCTTTCCTTGTGGAAGGATCTTCAATCTGAATAACTAACGGAACTTCCTTAAATACAGTTATCAAGTCAAAATAATACCATGCTCTCAAGAATTTTACCTCTGCAATAAAGCGTTTTACTGTTTCTGCAGATACCGGTTTACCATCCTGGATAAGATTTGCTCCCTGTTTTTCAAATCCATCCAAAGCAATATTACAATTCCCTATACCCTTGAATCGGTTGGCCCATGTTTCAAACAATAAAGCATTGGATGCTAATGGTCTTCCTCTTCCGACTTCTGTTGTCTGAGGTCTATCACCAGGATCAGAACCGCCCGCTCCGGCATTATCAACCACCTCATCTCCAATGGCTACTTTATTTACCGTATAGCCCCATGAATCTGTCATCGGTTGGTAACAACTTGTTAACAGTTTCATGCCGGCACCATCTGTCTTAAAATATTCACTTTGATTTAGGATACCATATGGATCCCTGGTTAAATAATCTTTTTTACAGCCCATCGGAATTAATAAAGCCGACAGAACTAAAATTTTAATATATTTTCTTTTCATGACTTAAAAGCTAAAATTAACACCAAACATATATGATTTAGCAATTGGATAATATCCTTGATCAACTCCCATATTCAGCGGTGAACCACTTCCAATTTCTGGATCTAATCCACTGTAATTTGTGAAAGTAAATAGGTTATAAGCGCCTGCCCATATTCTTAACCTATCAATTCGAGCTTTGTTAAAAAGGGTAGAAGGTAGGGTATAACCTAATTGGATGCTCTTTATTCTTAGATAAGAACCATCCTCGACTAACCAATCTGAAATCTGTAAGTTGTTTTGATTTGCAGCACTGATCTTAAATTGGGTGTTACTTGGATTTGTTGGAGACCAAGCCTCATTCATCAATTCCTTTGGTGCATTATACCAGCCCACGCCAGATTTCATGTCAATCTTCGCTATGTTCATGATATCATTTCCAATCGTACCCTGACCCAATACCTGTAGATCAAATCCTTTGTAATCAGCACCTAATCTGAAACCATAAGTTAAATCAGGAAATGGATCACCAATATCTGTACGGTCCAAATTGTTGATGATACCATCATTGTTAAAATCTACAAACCTCAAGTCACCTGGTCTCGCACCTTCTTGAACATAACTGTCAACCTCTTCTTGACTTTGAAATATTCCATCAGTCTTGAACCCATAATAATATCCAATTGGTTTTCCTTCTTCCGTCATGGTCGTAGTATAAGAAATCCAACCACCACCTGTAATCGGCTCACCGCCACCTAGGCTCAATACTTTATTCTTGACAGTTGAAGCATTTGCTGCGATCGAATAACCAAATTCTCCAACTTTATCCTTATATGATAAGTCAAATTCAAGACCTGAGTTTTGAACCCCTCCAGCATTTGACCAAGGACTGTTTGGAAATCCGAGATAGGCTGGCAAAGGAACATTCAACAACATGCCGTCCGTAGTCTTTTTGTAATAATCAAAATTGAAATGTAATTTATTTTGAAGAAAAGCTAATTCAAGACCAATATCCAATTGCTCTGTCTGTTCCCATTGAATCAGCGGATTTCCAATGTAGTTACTTCCCCCAATTAGTTGTGGATTCCTTGGTCCAAAGAGATAATATCCCATATTTCCGGAATAGGTGGTTAAATATGCCCCAGAACCAATATTTTGATTCCCGATCATACCCCAGCTTAATCTTAATTTACCAGCATCTAACCAATGTGCTGTCTCCATGAAGTCTTCTTCTGAAAAATTCCAACCCGCAGATACGGAAGGAAAGGTACCCCACTTTTTGCCATCCCCAAAGTTTGATGATCCATCGTAACGAAGATTGGCAGTTACCATGTATCGGTTTTTATAAGAATAGAATGCTCTTCCAAAATAAGAATTCAAAGCATTTTCCCACTTTGAGCCAGATGCTTGTGGATTTATTGATCCTGCGTTGATTATCCATTGACTAGGATCGTTGGAAACAAGGCCCTGTTTAGAAGCACCTGATGATTCTCCTTTCCATTGTTCAGCTGAAGTACCAACCATCAACGACATTTTGTGATCCTCTATTTCTTTTTCAAAAGTTAATGTGTTTTCAAATACATAATAGTTGTTTAAAGAATTAGAAGCACCAACAGTGGCATCATTGTTAAATTGATTTCCATTTAAATAGTATTTAGGATAGAAATAATTTGAAACACCTCGTCCCATGTCAATCCCTAAACTACTTCTGTACTTTAACCATGGCATGATTTTGATATCTACAGCTCCGCCAGCCTTAATTGCAATGCCTTTCCAGCGGTTATTTTTGTAAATATCTGTTTGGGCAACAGGATTTTCTTTGTTAGTCATTAGTATTGGACCATACATTGACCATGGATTGTTCGGGTCTATTCTATCCAAGAAAAAACCATCTTTTAAAAATTCCGGGATATCTTTTAAGTCATTTCTATAAACTTGTGAAATAGGATCAGCTACAAATGATATAAAAGCAGTGTTAAAACCAGGACTTCCCTCCAAAACATTACCTCGAGCTTCATTTATTAATCCAAAATTCCCTGATAAGGATATCCATTCACGTAGATTATGGTTGAAATTTGTCCTCCATGACATCCGGTCATAATCAGAGCCGCTAATAATACCTTCTTGGTCCATATAGTTGAAACTTGTTCTATAGGCCAGGTCTTTGATACCACCAGAAATTGCTATATCATAATTTTGGACTAAAGCATCTTTATTATTTATTTCTTTCCACCATTTGGTACCCTCTTCTGATCCAGTATTTGATTTCAGGAATTTTAAAACATCAGCTTTATCTTGATCAGAGAAATATGGATTTAATCCAGCGTTTATATTTGCAAGATTCTTGTATTCCATAAATTCTTTGGCATTCATCATATCATAGGTTTTTATTGGATTCTGAAAACCTAAATAACTGTCAAATGATATTAGATTACTAAGCTCGTTACTTCTTTGGGCTCCTTTAGCTGTTGTAACCATAATGACGCCGTTTGCTGCCCTTGAACCATATATAGCAGTAGCTGAAGCGTCTTTCAAGACCTCCATGCTCACAATATCATTTGGATTTAACCAGCCAATGTCGCTTTGAGGTAATCCATCAACGACATATAATGGATTATTATCATTGACAGTTCCGATTCCACGGATCCTCACAGCAGGTGGTGTACCAGGACTTCCACCAGTCGAGGTAACTTGAACCCCAGAAGTCTGCCCTTGTAAACCTTCCGTAGCATTTCTAATAGGCATATTTTTTAATGCCTCCCCATCAACCTTTGATACTGCACCAGTTAAATCTCTTTTTAACTGTGTACCATATCCAACTACCACAACCTCTTCCAAATCATTCTTGCCTTCCATTAAGCTTACATTAACCGTATTTTGACCATTTAAAGGAACTTCCAATACTTGAAATCCTAATAATGAAAAACTAAGTGTTGTTGCTTCAGTAGGAACATTAAGTTGGAATTCACCATTTTCATTTGTTGAGGTCGCAGCGCTACTTCCAACGACTTTTACGGTTACCCCTCGTAAAGGATTACCTTGGTCGTCAGTAACCTTACCTGATATTTGTTGTTGGCTTAATTCATTTGAGGAACTATTTCCACTATTTTCAAGCGAAGAATTACTAGAATTCTTTTTCTTTATAACTATTGTTTTGCCTTTCATTGACCAGCTTGCAGGTTTTCCTTTTAATAAGGAACTCATGGTTGTTTTTAAGTCTGCATTATTTAATGCTGCACTGACCTTAAGATTTGCAAGCTCTCGTCCATTTAAAAAATAGGAATGTCCTGTTTGGTTTTGGATGGTCCTCATAACATCAATTAATGGGACATCCTTTACGTGGATGGAAATAGTTTGACCAAATGTCGTTGCAAATAGTCGAAAACTAAATACAAGCATGATGGCGATAACAAACAAACTTCTCTTCTTAATCCACTTTGTTTTTCTGTATGGCTTTAGAAAGCCAAATCCTTCATTTAGGTAGTTCATAATGATTTTTTTAGCGATTAGAATTGGGTTATTTTTTATTGTTTTTTGATAAGATTTTTAGGGTAATACAATCAGGTAATTTTTATTATTTCTTGCTTCAAATTCAAATTTTACATCAGCCTCCTCCAAAATTTTTAATAGATCTTTCAGAGGTTGGTCTCTGCTGAACTCACCATAGAAATAGGTGTCGGGAACATCGCCTCGGTATTGGATCTCTAAATCATACCACTTGCTAAGTTGGGTCATCGCAGTTTTGAGTGGTGTTTCATTAAAATAAAACATATTGTCTTTCCATGCTACTTCCGGACCTATATCAACCTGAGACTTACGGAGCCCTGAGTTTGAAAGATAACTTTGTTCATTAGGATTTAGCGAAATAGTAGTTTTTGGAGTATAAACATTCACTTTCCCTTCAACTAAAGTCGTTTTAATATGCTCACCAGGAAAAGCGTAGACATTGAATTGTGTCCCAGTAACCTCTATCAGTTGGCCCTTGGATTTAACCTTAAATGGAATTTTGAGATCATTATTGTAAAGGGTGTGAACATCAAAAAAAGCTTCACCGTTTAATGCCAATTCTCGGTCATGACTGAATTTGATAGGAATAATCAATTCGCTTTCTGAATTAACCCAAATTAAAGATCCTTCCGAAAGTTTTATTTTATAATGTCCTGCCCTTGGTACTTTTACAGAAATGGTAGAATTTTCAGGGAATTTGTTTCTGAGATCAGAAATTATCTCTCCATTACCGTACTTTATGAATTGTTGATTATCAATTTCTATTAAATCATTTTGCTCACTCAACGCAATTTCTTCTCCCGATGGTAATGTTAATGTGGCTTGATGTTTCCCGGGATGAATATTTTGTAATGCAATTTGATTTTGTTCAATGAATTTTAATTCATTATTTCTAATTATGAAATAGGTGAGAAAGAAACCAATTGAAATAACAGCCGCTGCAGTGCCAATAATCTTAAAAATTCTCTTATAGTTAATTGATCTTGGTTGTTTTAATTTATCTATTTTATCAAATGTTGTATTTGATAATCTTTCAATCCACCCATCTTTATCTTCGTGTTCTAGCTTTATCCATATTAGTGCTTCCTCAAACAATTGGTCATTTTGATTCAATTCTTCGATAAACGCTTTCCTTTTTGGATTTTCATCAATCCAATTCTGGAGTTCGAGTTTTTCACTCTCAGAAATAGATCCGTCAAACAACTTTTTTATAAGTTGCGCAATGTATTCAGGTTGTTCTATCATGAATTTAAGTTTCTATAAGTGAATACGGAAAACTCTCAAACATCTTAGCTAGTTTTTAAAAAATAATTTTTATATTTTGTTAATCAATTGATTATAAGATTTCTGGAAGTCTGTTTTACCTAAAAAAATTATATGATAAAAGATTTAACTCTATACATGATATTCATTTTATCAATCTTGGCAATGAAACGGTCTTTTGCGCAAGAGACGCCAAAACTTATAATTCGTTCGGATGATATTGGATCATTTAGTGCAGCAAATCATGCAATAATAGAAACCTATAAAAATGGAATTACAACTTCAGTGGAGTTGATGATCAATTGTCCATGGGCTCCAGAAGCAATTAAGTTATTAGAAGAGTTCCCGGACCTTGATGTAGGAGTTCATTTGATGATTACTAGCGAATGGGAAAATGTTAAATGGCGCCCTTTAACAGAAGTACCCAGTTTGGTCGATGACAATGGTTATTTCTACTCATTTATTTATCCCAATCAAAACGTACCGAATGCTGCAATATTGGAGCATAATTGGAAATTAGAAGATATTGAAAAAGAATTTAGGGCACAAATTGAGATGGCAAAAAAACTAGTTCCTAGGATTTCACATATTTCAACCCATATGGGATGTGGAAACATGCACCAAGATGTCAAAAATATGCTCGCCAAATTATCAATCGAATACGATTTACCTCAAGATTATGATTATGGACTGAAAATGTTTCCTAACATACAATTAAATAAGCAAAAAGACTTTGATGCGAAAGTATTAGCATTCTTAGATGGTCTGGATAGTCTAAAATCAGGAGAAGTATATATTTTTGTTGAACATCCTGCACAGGATGTAAGTGAAATGGAACATGTTGGACACGAGGGATACAGAAATGTAAGGCAGGATAGAAGCGAGGTAACTAAATTGCTTACCCACCCAAAAATCAAAGAAAGAATTCTAAATCTCGGAATTGAACTTATTGATTTTAAATCAATTGATTATAAATCAATTAAAGAAAAATCATAAAAAATTAAAATTGCAAACAAAGCAATTGCGGACAGCCATATCCAACAGACATAGCGAATCAAAACTAATTCTCTACTTAAATAAAAATTGGTTAATATAACCATGGTTGAAAAGAATAATATGAAAGTAAAGAAAAATACCAGTAACATGAATTTTATAGTTTGTTAAATTTTATAAATGTTCCTTCCATCCTAATTTATTTTTTTTCATTTTCTCTCTTACTTTTACAAAGATATTTATAAAATTCTTTTTAAGAAAATAAATTGCGTCAAATAAATAATATTTTTTAAATTGATGGTTTTTATTTTCATTAATATAAAAAATATTAAATTGACATGTAAATTTTATATTAATAAATTATTATATATTTGCACTTGTAGAATCATTTATTAATGGGGTATGAAATTTCTAAAAACTGTCAAAATCTCAATGATTGACATAGTTGTTCTGTCTGCAATCTTGCTAAATATTTTCAACTATTTCCTTTTTGAAAAAACTCTTGTTCCCTTACAAATTATTGCATTTTTATTTGCAATAGGAATTTTTGGATATATCCTTTTTAAGGACAGTACATTCTTCAAAGGAGTTGGCAAGCTTGAATCGCTTTTCTATAACATTATTATTTCCGGCTCATATTTAACTTTTGTCTTTTTGAGTGTGAATTACTTTTTAGGATCTTCCAATACTACGGTTTCATCCTATAAAGTAAAATGTAAAGTGAACAAAATTTGGCATCCGGAAAATAATTTAGATGCCCCAACTGTAGTTAAAGCAGAATTTGATAACGGATTTAATAAAAGAATTGGTCTATCAAAAGAATTTAAAATTAATAAAATACACCCAGACTCTTTAGATATACATTTATCAGCAGGATATTTTGGCTTCCCGATAATTAAAAAGGTTGAATTTAGGAGATTGTCAAAAAAATTTAATTTAGTTACTAAATAAAAAAACTCCTAAGGCGGGGAGCCTAAGGAGTTTTAACTAACCAATTATTAACCTAAATTATGAAATTTGATAAAGTACATTCAATGTCTATGCCGAATTAAATTTAAACCTCGTGTTTAACAAAATTTTAACATTTTATTGTTGAGTTACAACAAAAAATAAAATAAACCCACCTAAATTTATTATTTCTAAAATTTATATGTCAGGCTAAAATGACTACAAAATATACCATGTAATAAATAAACTGACAGAATTACTATTAATCTCTAGACGTTATTATTTCCCCCCTTGATAAATTCAATTCTTGTATTTTTAAAGAAAAAGGAGCATATTTTTCGACCGGTTGTTCTAATTCGGAAGCTTTGCCTGGTTCATTAAAATTAATACGGAATCCCAATTGGTCCATAGTGGTATAATTAACACCGTCAGCATATTTGATGTCAGAGTGATTGTAGACCATTATCTTTTTATTTACTGACCTGCTATCCATCCACTCGTCTAATTTTTTTGAGGTAAGCCAACCTTTCACATCCGCAGAATAATTTTGCCCTATAGGGAATTTCAAGTAGTTGACCAAATAGCAATAATGTTGAAAATCTATTTCATAGGGAAAAATCAATAATGTTGATGTAGGATTTAAACGGATTAATTTTACTATCACATTGTACTGTTTAACATTGTATTTTTCGCAAAATTCAATGCATACTTCTCTGATTTCATTGTAATTTGGACCTTCAACTAAAATGCTCTTATCGTTAAATATCAATGGAAAATCAGTTTCTGAAAACTCAGGTCTTGATGGAGAAGGTTTTTCCTTGTACCATGCAAAAATAAGCACAATAATAACTGCTGCGATAATAATAATGCTTACGATCGTACTCATAGGAAGTAAAATTAATAAATGGTTAGATGCGGCTCCCCTTAATTAATAGCCTTAGTCTAAATTAGAAATAAAATGTTGATTACAAAATATTAACTAATCTTTTATACTTGATTGTCTTGAGTATTATTCTAAAATAATATTGATTAAATCATATTTGGCTTGCCAGATATCTTGCTGGGCTTTTATATAATCACTATTGGCCAAATTGAACTCATTTAGCAATATCCTGCCATTTTGGTACATGGCTAATTTTTCATCTTTATTTTGTTCTGATAAAACTAAAATCCTCTTTAGCCTTTCAATCTTCTCTTTGGCTGATTTTATCTTATTAGATTTTTGTTGACTATCAATTTTGTCCTGTAACGATTGATCATCAAGTTGTGTATTGAATATTTCCTCATTAAGCTTGGCTTTTTTCAAGGAGGGTATACTGCTAAAATAAGCTGAAATGGGGATTTTCAAACCAAGGCTTGCATAACTGTAACCATACCAATTGCTTTTATCAATGATGTTGAACTCATTACTGAAAAATTGGCTGCCAAAATATGCATTGAATGAAATGGTAGGTAATAACTGTCTTTTTAAACCAGATAATTGTACTTGAGATAAAGTTTGATCCAATTTGATTAATTGTTGTTCATAATCATTATTATCTATGTCCTCTAATTCTGATACGATATCTTCAATATTGCTCGTGATTACTGCAATAGTATCTAACGAATAATATCTGTTTAATTCTAAATTAGCATTTTCCAACACCTCCCAAGTTTCATGTATCCTAATTCTTTTTCTCTCTAATTCTTGTTGGGAAAGAATATAGTCCTCGGATTTACCTCTTCCTGCTTCAAATCGTTCTTTATTGACAGCATTTATTTCTGCATAAAGCGTACTATCCAAAAGAGATGCCTTGTATTGTTCTGTCGCTAGAACAATTGAAGAATATGCTAGGGTGGCGTTAGTTTTCCAATTCTCTCTTTCAATTGACTCTTCGACTATCGATTTTTCTAATGCGATCCTGTCTTCTTCAATATTGTTTTTCCTAGTAGGATTGAATAAATCCCATTCTAATTGGACTCCAGCCTTAGAATTCCATTTCGTAGAGAATTTTAAAGGTAATATTGCTCCCTCGGGAGCATTAGGATCAAAAGCAATCGCAGGTACGGGCGTTGTGGGTATAATCAAGTTTCTTTGCAGATTGATGTCACCATAAATAACCGGTAATCTTTCAGAATTTCGAACCTTTAATTGCTCCTTTTGTAAATCAACATTTAATTTCTTCCCTTGTATATTTGCTGCTTGATCAATCTGAGCCCACAATTCCTTTATACTTAACGATTGCCCGTTAGCATAATTAATGCTAATGAAAAGAACAGATATAATTCGGAATATATGTTTCATTTTTAAAAAACTGATGCGGGTTCTAATTTTGATATTTTTCTAACTGCAAATAATGATCCGCCGATTGAAATAAGCATGGTAACAAACAATAAAAATAAAGCGAACGGCAAAGAAACATTTATATTAAGCCCGCTTTTTTCAACTCCAAACTTAAAACCATAAATCAATAACATAGCAAGAACATAACCGATGGTAGCATACAAAAATGCTTGTGCGATGATTAACCTATTTACAAATTTGTTCTTGGCACCAATTGCTTTCAAAGTTCCATAATCTTTAATTCGATCAAGAGCTGAAGAGTAAAGTGTTAAACCTATGATAAAGAATCCAGAGATCATCGCAAAGACGACCAATGTGCCAAAACTCATACCCATGTTTGAAGAGATTAAAATCTCCTTAACTGTGGATGATTTTAGTTTATTAGCATCCCATGCCCGAAGGTTTGGAAAATTATTGTTTATCATATTGATAACTGTTTCCTTATCTCCCTGAGCATTTAATTTCCCAATAATTAGGCTGACTTTGTTTGTTGGAAAATTTCCGAAAAACCTAGCGTTTTCAAGATTACTATACATAAAACTTGCACCGAAAGCTTGCGCGTTTTTCGTTATAACACTCACTTTAGCACTTTTCCCGTTGATTTCAATAGGTTTATTTAAATATAAATCTGTTTCCCAACTTCGGGCGTTAAAATACTCAGCACTGACAGAATAAGGCTGCATTAAGTCTTTTATACTGCCACTATCAATTCTAGATTGAATAGGGCCCATTAAAAATTCTGGAGCAGGAGTGCCTACTAGAGTTATGGCCGCAGTTTTTCCGTCCAAAAATGTTGCCTGAGCAGGTGCTAATATCACAGGTATGGTCCTTGAAATACCAGGAAGGCTCGCAATTTCCTGAACAGAACGCTGATCAATCATATTAATAGAATTCACATTCTTGCTTTGAGACTCAATGATCCAAATTTCATCTTTTTCAATGGGAGCATTGTTAACCAAGTTCCCCATTAAGCCCATCAGAAAAAATAATAAACTCAGCTGCTGTCCAATTAGAAAAACACTAATTACGATAGCTGTGATAATACCAAAGCTTTTCGCACGATCAAATTTTATGAATTTCCAGGCTAATCCAAGCATTTTAGTTTATTAATATTCTACATTCCACTTTAGAATTGATCAAGAGGTTAGTGCTACTATCCGGTTCTATTTTTATTCTACGAACCCTTCTGTCTTCCGCCTCATTCGCAGATTCAAATAAAATAGATTTATTTACTAAAGTTGGACTGACATATATTATCTTTCCTTTGCCAATTATATTCGTTTTTCCAACAGACGTGATTTCAACTAACTGACCAATTCTCACACTGTCGGCAAATAATTCATCAACTTCAGCATCAACAACACTTTTAGTGTTATCAATCATATTCCCTAAATCATCAGTGCCATTAACAAATTGTCCAACCTCCACGTTCAAGTCAGTAATTATGCCATTCTCAGGAGCGATAACAGTGTAGTCATTCAATTCTTTTTTGCTTTTCTCTACCAATAAGGCTTGTTCCTTCTCTGATAATCTATTAGCATTCAATTGGTCCCTAAGACTTGCAATTTTTTGAATTTGTTGTTTATAATTTGACAAATCTGATTCAACGGTTTCTTTGGTTTCAGCATTTCTGTCAAATAGTTTTTGAGATGTCTCATATTTAGACTTTAATTCAGCCAATAGAATTTCCTCTTTTTCTAATTCTTTTTGATTTGCCTGGCGAGAAGCTTGTAGATTTTCCAGTTGAGCCTGTGCTTGAGATACATCAATACCTGCAGTATTTTCTTTCAATCTAAAAAGAACTTGTCCATTTTTAACTTCATCGCCTTCTTTTACCAGTATTTCGTCAATGATTCCATTGATAGGACTGCTTATTTTGATCCAACCATCAGCAGGAACTACCTTTCCAATGGCTATGATATTATTTATAGCAGGCAAAGAGTCAACTTTTTTGTCAGCCGAATCATTTTTGCTCCCATTATTGCAACTGGAAACACAAATTGAAATAATAATCCAACTGGCTAACTTAAAACTATTTATAATCTTCCTCATTCTGAATGCTATTTGATACTTTGCCTTCTTCAACATATATAATTTTATCTGCAAACTTCCTTAATCTTAGATCGTGTGTCACTATGATTACTGCCTTTCCTTCTCTTGCAAGATCTTTGAGTTCTTCCATAATGATTGCAGCACTTTTTGCATCTAAAGATGCAGTAGGCTCGTCACATAAAATCATAGTCGGATTTGTAACCAATGCTCGTGCAATAGAAACACGTTGTTTTTGACCTCCACTTAGTTTTTTTGGAAGGTTGTGAATGCGATCAGACAGATTTACTGCTTCTAATGCCTTCAAAGCCTTCTCCTTGGCCTCCTTTTTTGAAACAGATTGAAGAAGTAAAGGTTGCATCACGTTTTCTAATGCTGTTAATGGTTCTAATAAATTGAATTGTTGAAAGACAAATCCAATATCATGAAGTCTTAAATCTGCTAATTTGTTTTCCGAAAGTTTTGTTACCTCTTTGTCCTTATAAAATACTTTACCATGGCTAGGATAGATAACACATCCAACAATGGAAAGGAGAGTAGTCTTTCCAGATCCAGAAGGACCCATGATTAATGTTAGCTTATTTGATTCAAAACCTATTGTGGTTTCTGCTAAGGCAGTGATGCTGGTATCGCCGGTCTTATATATTTTATCTACACTCTCTAATCGGACAATTTCTTCAGACATGTTTTTCTAGCTTAGTCTCTAAAGTTAACCAAGAAAATTACCAAAGACAAGCCGTGAAAACTATTTTTTTAACATATTATGCCAACTAAACATCGAAAAAGAACTATATTGAACTAGAATATAATATCAACTGGCCTTTTTACAAATTCATCAATCAACCTAGTGAATAAATGTTCTTCATTATCAAGATGATGAGTTAAAACAATAAATTATGAAAACCTATCCTGCGCAAAGACTTGAATCATTAGATATTTTGAGAGGTTTAGATTTGTTTTTATTAGTCTTTCTTCAACCAATATTAATGGCAATCGGAAATATTTGGGATAATTCCTCTTATCACGCTCTTCTATATCAATTTGAACACGAATCATGGGAAGGTTTTCGTTTGTGGGATCTAATTATGCCTTTATTCCTGTTTATGACAGGAATTACAATACCTTTTTCATTAGACAAGAAAATTGGAAACGATTCGCCGGAAGTTTATAGACATATCGTCAGAAGATTTTTGATTTTATGGATATTAGGAATGGTGGTACAAGGGAATTTGTTAGCATTTGATTGGAAGATTCTAAGACTCTATTCAAATACGCTTCAAGCTATAGCTACAGGCTATTTAATTACTTCAATAGCATATTTATATCTCAATTTTAAAAAGCTTATAGGATTAGGCCTGACTTTATTGATTATATATTCTATCCCCATGTCAACTTGGGGTGGCTACGACCCTAATCATAATTTTGCACTTTATATAGACAAGATGTTCTTGCAAAATTTTATGGATGGAGTGAAATGGCAAGGTGATGAATGGATTTTTTCTGAAAGTTACCAATATACTTGGATTTGGTCATCACTTACATTTATAGTTACGGTATTGATGGGCTGCCTGACTGGTAAGTTAATAAAAGATGGAAAAGACAAAGATCCTAATGGAACTACTATTAAACTTGTTGTAGCAGGGGTAGTTTGCATTATTGTGAGTTTGATTTGGCAATATCAACAACCTATAATCAAGAAGATTTGGACAGGTAGTATGACTCTGTTTTCTGGTGGAATCTGTATCTTACTGATGGCAATTTTTTACTATATAATTGATGTCAGAAATTTCGCCAAACCTTTTAGATGGCTGAAAATTTATGGAATGAATTCTATAGTTGCATATGTATTGGCTTCTATAATCGATTTTCGAAGTCTTGTCCATTCACTTACCTATGGAATTGAAGCCTACTTTCCCAATTATTCAGATTTGATTCTTACAATAGGTAATTATTCAATTGTTCTCCTTATCCTTATTATTCTATATAATAGAAGAATCTTTATAAAGATTTAAATTCCTTCTGCTAAAAATTTGGCTTATATAGATCTAAGAAGGATGCAGAAGATAAGTTTAGAAAGTCTACCAACATGTGGGATAGAATAACCCATCTTAAAGTATCTGTTCGTTTATACGTAATGGACCAAACTAGACCCATAATAAATGTTGAAGCCATTACTTCGTAACCTCTAAATAATTCGGAATTTATCCCAAAAACAGCATGATTTACCGAAAAAAGTATACTGCTATATAATACCGAGATTGTAGGATTCCAAAATTTGGTTTGATCAAGCAATACCCCGCGCCAATAATATTCTTCTAAAAACGGATTTATCATGAATAGGATAAACCATGGGATAAAAACCGTGAGGTCTGCAAGCAAATGATAATGCTTCAAAAATATAGGTAAGGGTATAAGCCCAATGATAATACAAAGTGTGGCCCAAAACGCTTTACTCTTTCCAATGCTGCTTTTTAACCATTTCTTGTGCTCATGATCTTTTTTCTGAAAATGAATAAACAGCAAAAACATCAACCATTCAACTAATATTATTGGAATAAATGCCCACTTGCCAATTATACTCCCAAATAAAATTGCAACCAAAATGTTGACTACAATAATAATAAATGGTGAATAAATTATTAGTCTCTTATTAATAGTACTGTTTCTGTCAACTACAATTTTAAAATTTGGATACATTATTAATTATATGAAATTCTTGTTAATAATAGGTTGTTAAAATTATAGTTATTCCATTAATAATAGCATATAAAATTTAAATGGTAACTTATTCATAACATTAGAAAGCTAAAATTTTTGTATTCAACATTATAAATCTTAATGATTAAATTTAGCTTATAATAATATAAGATGCTTAACCGTTCAAGCGAAAATAAAGCTGTTCCTACGCTAGATATCCATGAATTCCGTACAAAACAAATCGCCGGAAAAGAAGAATTGATATTCAATGAAATCATAGGAGAGAACATTATTCATAAACCCCATAAACATGATTTTTTTATCATTATCCTATTTGATAAGGGATCGGGGGTACATAATATTGATTCTGTGGACTATACAATAGGTGATAATGAAGTTCATGTTCTATTCCCTGGGCAAATCCATAAATGGCACATTAATAAGGAAACTAAAGCATATCAATTGATGATTGAAAGCACTTTCTTAGAACAATTTGCACCTGCTTTTCGATTCTCTTTTACAAACTACCAAAACCATCCTGTGATTTCTTTAGATCATAATAATTACACGCAATTACTGTATGAATTTAATGCAATACGGACTGAGCTGCTAGATGAAAATCCAGTCGATCAGTTAATTTCTGCTAGATCAGGTGTTATTGCTGCCATCGTGAGTAAAGTTGTTGAAAACCAAAGTGAAGAATTTAAAGTCTATCAAGCTAATCCAAAACTGGTGAAATTCAATTGGCTAATTGATAAATATTACAAGAAAGAAAAGTCAATTGCATTTTATGCAGATCAACTAAATATAACTGCTAATTATCTCAATATATTATCTCAAAGGAATTTGAAAATTTCTGCAAATAAGCTTATCCAACAAAGAATTACCGTTGAAGCCAAGCGGTTATTATATACTTCACAAAATACTATTAAAGAAATTGCTTTTGAATTCGGATTTTATGATCATGCCCATTTCTCTAATTTCTTTAAATCCCAAACTGGTTTCACTCCAACCCAATTCAGAAGAAAGTTATAAAATCTACAAGTTTTGGCAGAAAATAACCAAGATTAACACAACTAGTCTGTATAATTTTGTGTTATAGATTAATAATACTGTCGAACTATTAATAAAGGAATTAAATGAATATATCTAGAAAGGATTTTCTCAAGAATTCAGTATTAGGATTTGCGGGGATAGCACTATCACCTCAAGCTTTGATGGCTGATACAAACTTGAAAGAACAAATGGATAATACTGATAAATTAAACTTCAATAAAATGGTAATCAATAATGTAAGATTGGAAACTGGTTTTGACTACAGCAATGATGAAATTATCGGAACAAAGACTGATTTGTTTACTATTGAAATAGAAGAGGGTAAAATAAAAAGCATTGGTCCCAACTCTAATGTTCCCAATGCAATTGATGGCAAAGGATTACTGATGTTGCCTTCTTTTAAAGACATGCATATTCATTTAGATAAAACTTATTATGGCGATAAGTGGCAAGCAGTAAGAAGAAGAACAGGTGGGGTAAAAGGCATGATTAAATTGGAACAGGAAATCATGCCCGAATTGTTGAAAACCTCTACGCATAAAGCTGAAAAACTGATTGAATTACTGCAGTCTAAAGGAACCAACTTTGCTAGAAGTCATGTCAATATTGAACCCACCTCTAAACTAGATTCCTTAAAAAACCTCCAAGTAGCCCTTGAAAATAAGAAATCAGGTTTTGGAGCAGAATTGGTAGCATTTCCTCAACATGGTGTTTTCTACACAGATACAGTGCCTTATTTAAAAGAAGCAGCTAAAATGGACATCGACTTTATTGGTGGACTTGATCCATCCAGTATTGATGGTGCAATTGAAAAAACAATAGACTTTACCGTACAGTTGGCTTTGGATAATAATAAGGGAATTGATATTCACTTACATGAATCGGGTGAGTCTGGAATAAAAACGATAGAATATATAATTGACAAAGTAAATGAAAATTCCACATTGAAAGGGAAGACATTTATCAGCCATTGTTTTGCATTAGGAAATATTGATAAGAATAAACAAGAAGAATTAGCTGAAAAACTATCAAATTCTAAAGTGGGAATTGTATCAACGGTTCCATTTGGGAATTTGGTAATGCCGATCCCAATCTTAATGAAAAAAGGGGTGGAAGTGTTAGTTGGTAATGATAGTATAATTGATCATTGGAATACCTTTGGTTCTGGGAGTGTGCTTCAAAAAGCCAATTTAGCCGCCCAATTATATGGCTTTTCTTCCGAAAAAGGATTAGCAAGTATGCTTAAATTAGCAACTGCTGGAATAACGCCACTCGACGAAAACGGAAATCAACAATGGCCAAAAGTGGGAGATGAGGCTAATTTAGTTTTAGTGGATGCTTCTTGTTCTGCTGAAGCTGTTTCGAGAATATCCCCAGTTGAATCATTAATTTTTAAAGGAAATCTAGTTTATTAATTATGAAAGAATTAATCTTAGTATTTGCATTATTCGCTAGTACCACAGCATGTCATTCAACCACCGTTGAACAAAATGAAATGGAAAACCCTAATCAAGAAAGTATGATATCATTAGTTGAAAATAAGAAATTAAATGATGTAAAAGCTAAGCTGACATCAGGAGAAAATGTAAATACCACGGATGTAAATGGTAGGAATTTACTTCTTATAGCGACTATTAACAAGGATTTGGAAATGGCCAAGTTGTTGGTTCAGTTCAAAGCAAATGTTAACCAACAAGCTGATAACCTTGATAGCCCATTCCTTTACGCGGGGGCAACTGGTCAGACAGAAATGTTAAAGCTATTCTTAGAAAACGGTGCTAGATTTGATGTGTTCAATCGTTACAATGGATCAGCATTAATACCGGCTTGTGAGCGTGGCCATGTTGAAACAGTTAGATTATTAGCTAATACCAAAGGTTATCCAATTGATCATGTCAATAGATTAGGTTGGACAGCATTAATGGAAGCCATAGTTCTTGGAGACGGCAGTAAAAGATATCAAGAAATTGTACAGATTTTGAAAGATGCAGGCTCTAAAATGGATATACCCGATAAAGATGGCGTAACACCACTTCAACATGCCAAAAATAGAGGCTTCGATGAAATAGTAAAGATCATTCAAGAATAATGAATCTCTATTTCAATGAATCATCAATGTTTATCCTGTGACGTAGAGAGCAGTCTTATTTTAATAGTTTCATTCTCTACTTGATTATTTTCAGGCAAATCTATGGAAGTACTCGTTTCATAAATTAAATTATGAATTACCCCATTGTTATAATTAATAGATTGAGTTTTACTTTTACTGATATCTAATTTGATCAATTTTAAAGCTTCATCAAATTCTTTTTCATCTGAAAAACTGGTGAAATTTTCTTTAACTAATTCATTCATTATTGTTTTCATGCTTTCTTGTTCTACCGCTGTTTCTTCCTTAAGAATGCATAACCCATTTTCTTCGTCAATATTTAGCAAAGAGATTTTCGTGTTAAACTTCTGTAAATTCTTAGAAAAAGGAGTGGTACCCTCATTTTCATATACTAAAGGCTCAGAAATGGGTAAACTGATATCATATAAAGAATGGAAAGTTGGAATTTCTTTGAATACAAAATACTCCAATGATTCCTTTGAAGTAATAGTCGAAAAGAACTTTTCCATACTCTGTAAAATATCATCAGACTGTCCAGATTTTTCCGCTATAAGCTTCGTTAGCTTTATCATGTAATTTTTCACCTGACCCGAAAGAACTTCCCAATTCTCAATACCAATAAAATTTCCCAATATATCAGCCTTATATATTATTTCTAAATCTAATAATTCCTTGATCTCTGCCCTTATTTCAGAAGGAATTTCATTACTTAAATACTGATAATCAATTTTCCATTTTAATAAATATTCTTCATTTAATGTATCAAGAACTATTAAATCAACTGTATAAACACTAGAATCAATCTTAGGGGAATTATTATTAGAGGTTTTACTTTTGACCCTGGTTACCTCATAGACAAAATGATCATCTGTCTCCCAATAAGGGTAGAATATAATTTCTTCATTCTCCTCCGTTGAATTTATTTCCTGCGAAAAAACTTGATTGGAGTATGAATTACCTACTATAAATAGGGTGAGGAAAATGAGAGTCTTAACGATTTTCATGAATAATTTATTAATTGGTTTGTTGCTCTAAGTTAGTATATTATTGAAGATTTTATCTACATCAAAATAAATAAATTTGCATAGGAAAATTGTAAAATAAAATGGCTGATGAATTCAAAAAACTCAAAAATAATTGAAGTAAAAAATAAATTAGAAGCTCAGCGTCTCCTAAAAGTTGCTGCATTTGATCAAAATAAAATAGTCACAAAACCACATAAACATAATGGATATTTGGAGATTGTATTTTTATCTTCCACAAATGGAAAACATTCTGTTGATGGGAGGGAGAGTATTGTCAAAACTCCATGCTTATTAATAATTAGAAAGGATAATGTACACCATTGGGAATTGGAAAATCCAGTAAAGGGCTATGTTGTTTTACTGAAGAAGATGTTTGTTGACCAAAGTTTAGACTTTGAACTAGCAAAACTTATTGATGAATTGGTAGAATTCGATACCATTTATTTAAAAGATTCCATATTCTTTGAAAGCTTACTCAGCATTCTTGAATTCGAAATGAACAAAACATCCCAAGAAGGATTATTGAAGGCTCTCCTCGCAAAAGCATTAGAATCAACAGACCATTCTAAAAAATCGAAAACTTCACAGAATAGTCTTTATGCAAATTTCTGTGAATTATTGAATGAGAACCCACGGGTGTTGAATCACGTGGCTTATTATGCATCATTATTGAATACGAGCCCTCAGAATTTAAATGCTTCTTGCAAGAAGAATACAAACTTAACCGCTTCGGAAGTTTTGGCTGGATATATCATAAAAGAAGCAAAAAGATTGCTATTCTATACTTCAAATTCAATCTCTGAAATAGCATTCCAACTTGGCTTTTCTGATAAATCGAACTTTTCTAAATATTTTAAAAGATATTCAGGAGTTACACCATCAGAATTTAAAAAAAATCAGCATTAAAATTCTTTCTCACCAAACTCACTCTTAGGTAATTTTAAGATTTGATTCAGTTTATGGAGATTAAAATTCAAATTTATTAAGAAGACGTTCTTCTCATAAATATAGTTCGTTGTAGTGTAGAAATCATCTGCAGAGGTAGTAATCCTTTGCTCATTCACACCCCAATTTCCAAGCTCAATAAACTGCCATTGTAGTTGCGCGGTTATCGCACCATTCATAAAACCTTTGCTCAAGTTAAAGTGAGGAGTTAAAAATCTAGAATCATAACCCTGGACCGTAGGTCTCTCAGAAAGATAATTTACTTGTAATCCAGTGCTCCAATTTTTTGATAAGTCTGCTTGAATGCCTGCATTAAGTGAATAAACTAAATCCTGATTATTTCTTGTTTCCAAATAGTCTAAGACCTTACCCGAAATCTTAAAATTATACAAATTAACACCTCCATTTACTTTAAGCCATGATAATGGCTTGCCTTCTCCACCTAATTCAACACCTATTCTAGATGAATAATCTGCATTCGTAAAAACCCGATGTAGTATGGTATCAGCATATACGGAATTAACCCTTTGAATTGGATTTTTGCTGTGTTGATAATAAGCATTCATGAACAAACTGCCTGCTTTTAATTTCTTTACAAAACCCGTTTCCACATTAGTGATAAACTCAGGCAATAATTCAGGATCTCCTTGCTCCAGTGTTTCTGAGTGTTCCCGTTCTGGAATTGGATTAAGTTCAAAATTGTTGTTCCTTTGAACCCTTCTTGAGGCTGCAACCTTCCAGGAGTAACCAGAGCCTAAATCATGCATCAAATTAATAGTCGGATATAGTTGATGAATGGAATAAGGAAACTCTTGGTTGGTATTTAATAACAAAACATCTCGCTCATAATACTCATACCTCAGGCCTAAGGATAATTGAGTCCTTTCAAATTTTCTGTCATATTGCGTGAATAATGCATGAACACGGTTCGTAGCATTTAGTTTACCCGTAAATTCGGGAACTAACTCCAAATTTTCATTTCCGTTTTCCGTTGCATAATACTCAAAATTACCCTTCTGCCTGTCATTTCTCAATTGATAGCCAGTAAGAATTTCCGCGTTAGCTAATTTCCATTGATGTTGAATCGATAATCTTAATCCATGTAAGGGATTCGTATAGGTATTATGAGTAAATTGAATAGTATCATTTTGATTCTCAATATTGGCATTTCTTGTAGATCCATAAATATTAGCAAATTCATAGATAGCACCTAATTGAATGGAGTGGGATTTATTTATTTTATATAAATAAGAAAAGTCCAATAAATAGAATTCTCCTTGCTTGTTTTGAAGATTAGGGTTGAAATAATTCGTTCTAGATATTTCTTCTCCAGTTGATTGTTGAATAGTTCTATTGTTGTAATAAATATCAGCTATCCGATCCTGAAATTTCCTTGAAGCCAATAACCCTAAATTTACAGAATGCTTATCTGTGAATTCATAACCTGCATTCAGACGTGCGCCAAAATTATATTTATCAAAACTCCGTTCGCCCTTAGATGGAAAAAATGTTTGTCTATCACCAATTATTGTGTTAACATCACCATCTCGAAAACCGGCATTGTCGTTTCTAAGATAATTTGCAGAACCATTAAGTTCTAGCTTATCCTTTTTATATTGGAAAGCTATATCACCACCAAACCTTTTTTGACTTTCCAAATTATCGTAATCATCAATACTTGGTAGACCACCTTGTAAATTTAAGGTCCAGGCAAAACCATTGGTCGATGACTTCCTGGTCTTCAAATTAATTATTCCACCTTTGCCATCAGGATCAAATTGTGCTGTAGGACTTGTAATATATTCAACCTCCGTAACATCATTGGCAGCAATCTGACTTAAAATAGTCGAAGGATCCAAAAAAGATGGTTTGCCATTTATCAAAACAATAATCCCCGTATTCCCTCGCATACTGATATTACCGCTTGCATCAACCGATGCTGAAGGAAGGTTCTTGACAACGTCTAACGCAGTACCCCCAACAGCATTTTTATATTGACTCGCCTGATATGTTTGCCTATCACTGCTATGTTGCTGAGAAGCAATATTACCTGTCACTGTTACTTGCTCAAGCACATTTTTGGATGGGCTTATCAAAATTGTACCTAAGTCCAAAGATTTCTGATTTTGGATCTCTATAGGCACCAACTTCTGGTTGTAACCTATAAATTTGATGCTCAAAAAGTATTTACCTGATCCCAGATTATGAAATGAAAATTTTCCAGAATCATCCGTAATCATGCCATCAACAACATTATTCGAATTATCCAGAATTCCTATACTGGCATAAGAAATCAAAGAATTTGTAAGAGAATCCTTAACAGTACCTGTTAAATTAGCCTTCTGAGCAATAACTGATTGAATCGTTAATAATAAACAGAGTAATAAATAATACTTTTTCAATGGTCTAAGTTTTTCTCCAAAAATATAAAAGATTAATTCTTTCCTTGATTTTGTTGATAATTATACCATTCTTTTTTCAAATATACTTTTTAATCGATGAATATTATCAAATAAAAAATCCCCTAGATTATTTATCTAAGGGATATTTTATCATTGATTTCCAATTCTCCTACTTCAAATACAAATCAAAGTATTTCGCTATTTTCTCATACATATGAATACGGTCTTTTCCGATCACATTATGCTCATGAGTAGGATACAAGAAATAGTCAACTTGTTTCCCAGCTTCGATAGCCTTTTGGACAAAGTCCATGCTATGTTGTTGAACAACAACAGGGTCTTGTGCACCATGAATAATTAGGAGATTACCTTTTAATTTATCAGCCTTATCCAGCATTGAAGTTTTTTCATATCCTTCAGGATTTTCTTCAGGGGTATCCATATAGCGTTCGCCATACATTACCTCATAATATTTCCAATCCATTACAGGACCACCGGCAACTGCAGCTTTAAAAATATCATTATGTTTCGTCATTAAGGAACTGGTCATAAAACCACCAAAGCTCCATCCGAATATCCCCATGTTTTCGACATCTACATAAGGCAGTGATTTCAAATAATCAATCCCTACCATTTGGTCTGCCATTTCGGCTTCACCGAGGTTTCTATGGGTAACCCGTGTGAAATCACGTCCTCTGGCATCGGAGCCTCTATTGTCCATTGTAAATACGATGTAACCATTCTGAGCCATGTACATATCAAAATAGCCGACACCACCTAACCATCTATCAGTAACAAGTTGCGCATGCGAGCCCCCATAGAGATAAACCATAACTGGGTATTTCTTGTTAGGATCAAAGTTAGTAGGGTAGGTTATTCTTGCATTTAGAGGAGTTTTGCCATCAGCAGATGTGAATTCTTTAAACTCGATTTTAGGAAGATCAACTTTACCTGTAAATGGGTTTGCTGCAGTTATTAGGTTTTCTGTTTTATTGTTTTTCTTGTTAATCACCTGAACGATATTTGCAGTATTCAAGTTACTATAGATATCAAGAATATATTCACCAGATCCGTTTACTGAAGCATGATGGGTGCCGTTGGCTTTTGTTAATTGAATAGTTTTTCCAGACTTCAGATCAACTTCAAACAAATGTCTCTCCATCCCATTATTTGTAGCTCCAATGTAATATCCTTTAGAACCTTTCTCATCAAATCCTTGAAAATTTGTGACGATGACATCATTGAAACCTAAGTTTTTAATCAATTTACCTTGAGTATCATACAAATAAAGTTGGTTAAAGCCGTCTTTATCAGTTTGATAGATAAATTGATTAGGGTTATTGGGAAGAAAGACTAATGCTTCTTGAGGCTCTACCCATGAATCTGAAGTTTCTTCAAAAAGTGTACTTACAAATTCACCAGTCTGAGCATCATATTTATTTAATTTCAAGTGGTTTTGACCACGATTTAAAACTCCAACATACACAAATTTTCCGGTTGGATCCCAGGTCACTATTGTTAAATATTGTTCTTTAGGTTCACCACTTTGAATTTGAATAGATTTTTGTGTATCTGTGTCAAAAATATGAAGGGTTACTTCTTCACTTTTCATTCCTGCCATAGGGTAGCGGATATCCTTGATAGTAGCAACTCGCGTATCCCATTGCGGAAGGGGGTATTTACTCACCATACTCTCATCTTTGCGATAGTAAAGAAGTTTTTTGTCATCAGGAGACCACCACATCCCTTTATTGATACCAAATTCGTTTCGGTGTACAGCGGAACCACCATTAACAATGCCATCAACAGTATCTTTTGTTACTACGATCTTGGTACCATCAGACTTAATAATTTCAATATTATTGCCTTTTAAGATTGCAGTATGGTTGTTATTTGCAGTATATTCTTGTCCATCCCGATCTTTCGGAAGTGTAGAAGTTACCTTTGCCTTTTTAGTAGAAAGGTCATACACAATTCCATAAGAATTTCTTTCCCCATCCAAATTAAACTGTATAGAGTTATTATTAAGCCAGGTATATCCTGTGGGAAAGGATTTTAATGAAAACTTTTCTTCCGGAAGGATTGAATTTAGAGCACCCTTGAGCTCAGTTACATTCGAAATCTCTTTTGCTTTCCAGCTATCTTTAGCATCACGGACTATAAGGTTTTGAAATGTACTATCAAGACTGGAAAAAGCATTGGAATTTTTTACCCATTTGGGAGCTGTTAAAGTTTTAGGCGCAAATTTTCCGGGCCCATAAACTGTCTCTTCAATTGTAAAGCCCCTTTGGCCATAAGCATAGGTAGAGCCTAATAATAATAGTAACAGTAATTTTTTCATTAATTTGAAATTTGATAACGACGAAATTAATGATTTTTAAAAGGAAAATGACTTATTGAAAATATAACTACTGTAAGATGCTTTGCAGCAGATTTTTAGAGATTCATAACATGATAAAAATATTTTGAAGAATTCCTGAATTTATAAAAAGGTTATATAAATCTGCGTCTCTTTTTGAACAACATTACAGCAAGGATAAAATTAGCAATCGTTAGAATTAATAGCATTCGCGGCATAATAAAAACAAATAAAATAACATTAATTTCTTCGTAAGTGGTATTTGTGATTGCTGCTAAATCTACTAATAATTGAACGCATACATCGAAAAGTTTATCCATTTTGATGAAGGGGTTTATAGAAATTTATAATGATTAATTCTGATCTCTCTTTGACAAGTTGGATAATGGACAAATTGCCCGAAGTAATAATATAATAAAACATTTTAACGATAATATATTTCTTTCTAAGATAAAAATAAACAAAGATTTTTCTGCGTTTTACTATATTATTATTCGTTAGTATTAATGTTAATTAAATAAGAATTTATTGCAAATAATTTTATTATTCAGATATTTTTAATATTTGAAAATTTTATATATTTGAATGATTTTAAGGCATAGTGAATATCACTTTGCATGTTAGACTTCAGAATTTATTAGAAGCACACTAATTATTTTTCCTCTCTCACTCATTTATATTGGTTACTTACACATTTTAAGAATTGATATCCCTAAAATATTTTAGTTTTAATTAGTTACGTCATCAAAAGGGTCTATCAATATTTGTTTGTCCTTTCACTAACTATAAATAGCAGTACCATGAACCTTTATCATGATATAGAAACTGAAAACTACTGTAACTATCAGAACAGCCTGATTAACATGGTTAGTCAGATTTTGCAGCAAAAATTCCTAAAAACTGAAATTGGAGAATTTGATGTAGGAAATCTTTTCGTCGAAAATCAACCTACAAACGCCTTTTATTATCAATGTAGAAGCGATAGCATTAACCAAGTAAACCAAGATGCAGAGAATATTTGGTTAGCATATTTTGACTTCTTTTTTCCACCTGAAGATAATTTCCAAATTGAAAAGAAATTATATAATGCATTGATAAATTTTGATCTGAATAAAGTTTATTTTTTCTTCCAAAAATCTAGAAACCCTAATTCCAATAATTATAGGTGGTATTTCGCCACCTCCAAACTCTTACTTAAAGATCAACCCGCGTCCGTACCAATTTTGTTCAGGTACGCATTCGAACTCAATAAACAACAAGCTAAAAGCAAAAATTTGGATGAAGAAAATTACTTCCAATTATATTGCAATAGGTTTATGTTGTTGAGTAAAAGAGAAAAAGAAATCATCAAATTAATTGTAGAAGGAAAATCAAGCATAGAAATTTCCAATTTCCTGTTTATTTCAATCCACACTGTAAATAATCACCGGAAAAATATTACCAATAAACTGGAAATCAATAATCTATGTCAACTGACAAAATTTGCTATATTTTTTGATATAGTATAAAATTACACTTTCCAAATATCCCCATCTACCTATACTATTATAAATGACTATTGATAGCTATTGTGTTTAATACTAAACATATAGAAATTTATATATCAAAAATACACTTATTAATTTATAGGTATTACACCCTAAATTTTGAGATCATGATTGATCAAGCCCTGCTACTGTTAAAAACAGAATTGGTTGCCTATTTAGCATCAAAAGGAGACAATGCAGCAAATGTTATTGTCGATAATATTGGCTTATCAGAAACCGTATCGGGAAGCTCTTTGCCCGACAATATTATCATAACATTGGTCAATATTGAAGAAGAAAGCACCCTGAAAAATCAAGCCGCTGTTAAACGTTCTCCAAGTGGCCTAGCTCAATATGAAAATCAGCCTATTTATCTAAACCTATATATCTTAATAACATGTAACTATTTCTCTGATAATTATATGCTTGCTTTGAAAAGATTGTCAATGGTGATTCGATTCTTGCAAAGTAAAAGTAATTTTTCTTCAGATAATACAATTAATGGTGACCCTACAGAAACCGAAATGAGTGAAGAACTGAATTTTAATTTAGAACTCTTCACTCTTTCATTTGAACAAATAAACTACCTATGGGGCTCTCTCGGAGGAAGACAAGCCCCATTTGTAATGTATAAACTCAGATTGGTGACTTTAACTGAACATGTTATCGTAAGGGAAGCACCATTAATTGAAGAAATAGAAACAAATCTTTCAACAATATTTAAATAGCCATGAAATTGATCTATAAAACATTGTTTGAGGTGAAAATCCTGCATGAATTTTACCAAACTGAAAAAGCTGGTAATACCATCTTTGATTTAGACTTGCAGGAAAATAGAATGTCTTTTCTGAAGCAAAGGTTCTATTCGATGTCCAAGAATATTAACTCCGATCTACAATTTATTGTACCTGAATCAGCAAAAAGTCTTTTCAAAGATTATCTTCTAAAACTAATCCCTTCTTACTCTGGTTTTAAAGTTTTATGTTCTGTAAAAGCTAAATTAAATCCTTCTGGAATTACGTCCTATGAGCCCATTCAAAAATTGCCTGATGATTTATTGCTGCCTGTATTATTATTGAAAAAAAACTCCAATTTTAATTCGATTACCTCCGAAAAATTGGAGAATTCCTTGGATTCTTATTACCTTTTTTCAAATGATAACCTATATGCTGGTGATAGGACTGCTCCTTATCTGACCTCTGAAATTCCTAATTATATAGCTTCTCAAACTTATGAGCAAGGTGAGCTAGCAAGGTTTGCTGCAAATGAACTAAAATATTTCTATTGGGACAGCTCCAATACAGCGCAATGGAAAATTATTAATGGTAAAACTTTTGCAAATCCCCAAGATAAACTCCTCATTCCTTTAAATACTTTTTATTCTTTCCCGAAGAATAAAAATATAACAAAAGCAGATTTTCTACTGAAGGATACAAATGGAAACATAATTCAAGAATTTCATTTTAAGAAATCTAATACCTTAAAAAAAGTTCATTTAGCTTTTGATCCCAAGCTTATTCATACAATACCTACAAGAAAAGTAGATAACAAAGCAGTATATACTTTAGAGGTAACTGGAAATGCAGGTTTTAATAGAACTCATAAAGTGCTGTTTTTTGATCAGCAAAATGAACTCAGGGAGAGTATTGGCATGGTCATTATAAAATTGAAAAGTTCATTGAATGGATACAAAATATTGGATGCAACTGGTAAACTAATAACTAAAAAGAATGAAAATAATATTATGGATCCACCAGCTCCAATCTTTGAAATTAATTTTAGGAGTAAAGCATCTTTTTGGCGATATATTAACAGTAAGAATAATGCTTTGAAAAATGGTATACATGCTGAATTTTTGATATCAAATGAAGGTGCTCTAATTACGAAAATACCAAAGTCCTTAACTTCCAACACGATCTTATTTAAAAAAGCTGACGATACGCTATTATACCTTCCAAATCCCAATTCTTCAAAAGCTCCAATCTATCAGAACAACAAAATATATAATGATATAAGGGTTCAGGAATCATCTCTTTTTCCAATAGAGCCTTAATTAATAATAATATTCATCAAAAATCATAAGTTATGCAAGAATATAAAACCCCCGGAGTCTATATAGAAGAAATACCTCATCTTCCACCTTCGATTGCCTCGGTAGAAACTGCTATTCCAGCATTTATAGGATATACTGAAATAGCAAAATGGAAAGAAGACAACGATCTCAAAAATAAACCCTGGCGTATTGAATCAATGCTCCAATATGAACAATATTTTGGTTTTCCTGACCCAGAAAAAGAAAGTCTCTCCGTAATATTTGCTGGAAATACCATCAATGGTAAAGTCGATGAAACTAAAAGATCTAAATTTTTGATGCATTATACTTTACAATTGTTTTTCGCAAATGGTGGTGGACCTTGCTGGATTACATCTGTAGGCAATTACATTGATACTGCTGGTGTAATCGTGGCAACAGATCTCAAAGCTGGATTAGATGAAATCGCGAAAATTAATGAGGTCACGCTATTAGTATTCCCAGATTCCGTCAATTTAACCACGGCTTCAGATTATTACGATGTCCATACCGAAGCAATAAAACAATGTGTGGATTTGCAGGACCGTTTTACAATTTTGGATGTTTATCATGATCCAGCAAATTTAAATCAGTGGAACCTGGATGTTGATCTATTGAGAAGTACCTTGTCTGGAACTACTGATGACCTTAAATATGCCGCAGTATATTTTCCCAAAATTTATACAGGAATTGACTTTAACTATAAGGTGGCAGGTAATCCAGCTAAAGATAATGACGATTTGGTCAAAGTTTCAGGTATAGCTGGAGCAACGAACCTAACGGAATTATTGGCCCTAAATAATGCTCAATATTTCCAAGCAAAATCAGCAATTGCAAATATTCAAATGTTGATGCCAGTATCCGGAACAATGGCCGGTATATATGCTCAAGTTGATAATGCTAGGGGAGTATGGAAAGCTCCAGCAAATGTCAATATAAGTAATGCCATTCGCCCAGAAATACTCATTAGCCATAATCAGCAAATGAACTTAAATGTTGATTCAACAGCAGGGAAATCAATAAATGTTATCCGATCATTCCCTGGACGTGGACCAGCAATAGTGTGGGGTGCACGTACTTTGGCAGGTAATGATAATGAATGGAGATATATTCCTGTAAGAAGATTTTTCAGTATGGTAGAAGAATCAGTAAAAAATGCAACCGAACAGTTTGTATTTGAACCTAATGACCGAAATACATGGGTTAGAGTTAAATCAATGATTGAAAACTACCTCACTCAACAATGGAAAGCAGGTGCATTGATGGGAGCTTCAACTAAAGAAGCGTTCTTCGTGCATATTGGATTGGGTGAAACAATGACCGAACTAGATATATGGGAAGGCAGGATGATAGTCGAAATTGGAATGGCTGTAGTGAGACCGGCCGAATTTATCATCCTTCGTTTTATGCATAAAATGCTAGCTGAATCATAATAATCGATTCATCAATTAAAAACCTTTGTTATGACCATAGAAAGCTCAAATATACGAAACCCAAGGAACGGGAATTGTAAGGATAATGATCCCAAAACTGTAACTCAAAAAAATCTTAATCTCATTAAAGAGGATTATTGCAATCGCTTAAAATCCAAATTGGGAGAATTGAGTGAAAGTGAAGTTACAAATAATGGAACTTTGATGTTGTATGAGAAGAAAAAATGTGTGTTTGTAAAAACAGAAAAAAACTTCCATATGTTGAGGAACCTCGAACTTAAAATCGGTGTTGAACTCATCCAAGCATCTGAAGAAATCAAAAAGAATGTAACCTCAAATATAGCACAAAATGAAGCTCTGGTAAATGCACTTAAAGCAGTTTTAAAGTCTGCAAAAGACGCAAAAATCGCCTTTGCAAACCTAAGAGAATCCTCAGCTAAACTAGATGCTGGAATGAATGATAGCTGTAATGCTGGACAATTGAAAATTCTTGGTTGCTCTAATGACAACTGCAATGATGCTGAAAACAATACAGATAAAACCCAAGTTCCTTCAGAATGCCAAGATGCATGCAGGATTTTAAATAAACTCGTCGAAAAACCAGTACAGTTTACCCAAGAGATTGATATAATATGTAATTCAACTTCTGAAACTATAGGAATTCAATCCTTCTCAAATATCAAAGCTCTTGATAAATTCCAACAGGATTTCTCCTTGAATGCTAAAAATTTCGACGACCAAATAATAGCGCAAATCACCAATTCTGCCAGTAACCTTAAAAAGGCTCAAGAAGACTTCGTAGTAGCAATTAAAAGCCAAACGCAGTCAAGCTATGCACTGTATAACAAACGCAATGAACTTGAAACATTGTTGGAAGTAAAAGATTATTTGTGCTGTCATAAATGCAACTGTATTGGAGATTGTGGGTGTAATGAAGGTAGTACGGATGAAAATAACAGATATAAAAAATGTAAATGCGATATCTGTGATATCTGTAAAGAAGTAACAGAAATCTATTGTATCGGAGATAATGAAGGCGGGATAAACTGTGATTAGATCCTATTGATAGAATATTTAATTATTAAATCGAAAATTATGTTAAGCTATAATGAAATAAGCAATTGCGACCGAGATATTTTCGACTGTTGTGACCAAAAACCAACCAATGATCAAGCTGGCGATTGCTGTTATGATGCTTGGGTAGGGGATTTGGTTCAAGTCACTGCAGATTGGAAAGCAGCTAATGCATTTGCTATAAATAAAGAAATTGAATACCTCTTGACAGTAGAAGAAAGGGATAGACTGAAATCCTGGTATACTGAATGGGAAATGACGGATGAAAATGCGGATGCGCTTTGTCGGCAGCTCGAACTATTTGTCTTACTCCTACAAAAAGTTTGTGTCGTTACTGATAAGACGAATAAAGCCATTGAAATACTCTTTTGTATGATAGAGGATTTATACATAAGGGTAGATAAGTTAAAATCTCAATACGATAAATTAATCGCCTGTATAAATTGTTTAAAAAGACCAGAATTAGCTTCAGGAATTGGCATTATGAAGTTGCTTGAAGATTACGGTGCAAAGTTGGATGCTGTCATTCTCTCCAGAGACATATTGATCCCCCAAATCGTATCTGTAGTAGAATATGCCTATGGATTACATATCAATATTTGCGAAGAATATGGTTTGAAAGAAACTATCCTTTATTGGAAAAGAAAATTCAACTGTAATAATTGTGCATCAACTGAGGAAGTAACCAGCCTATCTGAATCTAAAATTATGAAAAGCACAAGTTCATCTGAAAGCTGCTGCTTAGAACCTAGCATAAGCTTGCCAATTGATTCAAACGAATATTATAGACAATTGGAAACAGATTATATGAATCGCAAGCAAGAAGTTGATTTGCTGAAAAAAGAACTGGATGCTGCTAAGGAAAAAAGAGATGCCTTATTTGCCTGTAAGCAAAGCCTTGAAAATGCTATCAATGAAGTAAACCCAGCAAATAAATGTAAATAAACCACACAATTAAATCTTTTGTTATGTCAAACGATCCTAAAAAAAACTACCCACTACCTAAGTTCCATTTTCAATTGGATTGGGGGGGAACTCGAATAGGTTTTACAGAAGTTAGTGGACTTGATTTTGAAACTGAAGTCATAGAATATAGGGAAGGAAGTAGCCCAACTTATAATAAAACCAAACAGCCAGGATTAACGAAATATCCAAATGTGGTGCTGAAACGCGGAACCTTCTTTGGTGATTTTGAATATTTCGAGCAATGGAAAAAAACAATGATGTTCCAAGAAGGTAAAGAGAAATTTAGAAGAGACGTAACCATACGGTTATTAGATGAAGAGCATCAACCAATTATTTCTTGGACTTTATCAAGAGCATGGCCTTCAAAGGTACAATCAACAAATCTAAAAGCGGATGCAAATGAAGTCGCTATTGAAACGATGGAACTGGTGCATGAAGGATTATCAATTGTCGAAGCTAAAAAATAAAAAACACCATGGCAGACAATTTATACCAAACGGTCAATTTTCATTTTTCAGTGAACTTTACACTGAAAGGGAATAAAACTGTTGATGTTAAATTTCAGTCTGTAACCGGTTTAGATTCAACAATAGATGTTGAGTCCATTAAGGAAGGTGGTGAAAATAGATTTGAACATGTAGTTCCAATAAGGCATAAATATGGACCGCTAGTCTTGAAAAGAGGATTGATTGCTCCTGGTGCTTCAGCAGTGACGGATTGGTTAAAAAAAGCATTCGATGATCAAGTGTATGAAACCTTAGAGACTGTGGTAATCAATTTATTGGATGAACAGCACCAATCAATTATGCATTGGAAAATTAATAATGTATGGCCACGTAGTTGGAAACTTTCTGAATTAAATGCCGGTAGGGCGGAAGTCCTGATTGAAACCCTGGAATTGAATTTTAATAGATTAATCTTTCAAAAATCTTAATCATGCCAATTGAAGTTAGAGAAATGTTGATAAAAGCTACCATTGTTCAAGACCTTAACCAAGGCAATGCCAATAATGGTAATAACGGTAATGACGTGTCTCCTTCAGAAGAAATAATCAAAGTCTGTGTAGAAAGAGTGTTGGAAATATTAAAAGAGAAAAATGAGCGCTAATTATAGTTCCGGAAAATTGGAGAAATTGCTGATTTACTCATTTACGGATAGGCAATTTCAGGTTAGTGATGCTGAAAATAAAAATAAACCAGCATTCATTGCCCCGATTAATCCTGAATCATTTGCTAAAAACTATAAAATAGAACATGATGTACAAAGACCTCACGGAACTGGATCTGCTGAAGTCAAATTTAAATCTACAGCGCCAGAAGAACTTAAACTCGATTTTATTCTCGACGGAACCGGAACAATGGAAGGGTATTGGGAGGAATATAAAAACAAACCCGTTAATGAACAATTGCAGATTTTTATGGACTGTGCTTATAATTACCAAGGTGAAATACACAGACCTAATTTCTTATTGATTATATGGGGTTCTGAAATTAGATTCAGATGTGTACTTACAAACTTAGACGTTAATTTCACACTTTTCAAACCCGATGGAACTCCCCTTAGAGCAAGACTCTCAGCTACATTTTTAGATTATCAATCCCGAGAGCAAAGGATGGCTGAAGATAATCCAGCATCTCCTGATCTTACTCATCATAGAGTCGTAAAACAAGGAGATAGACTCGATTTAATGACTTACTCAATATATAATGATACTAAATATTTCCTTCAAGTAGGAAAAGCTAATGGTTTAACCTCTATAAGAAAGGTAATCCCAGGACATGAAATCTACTTTCCACCTTTTGATAAAAATTAGAACTCATGGAAGAACTTATTATTCCGAATCCATCGCAGCATGATGTCATCACTTTCGAAATTAAATTAGAAGGAAATGACATGGATGCATCCTATGAATTATTAAGCTTATCAATTGAAAAAGAGGTTAATAGAATTCCAGTTGCCAAATTAATACTTAAGGATGGTGATGCTTCTTTAGAGAAATTTGAAATCAGTGATAAGGATGATTTTCTCCCTGGAAATAAAATCAATATTAAAATAGGATTTGACGGAGATAACAAGCAAGCATTCAGCGGAATTATTACAAAACAACAAGTTAAGGTTAAAGAAAATGGAAACTCACAATTAATAGTGGAATGCCGTGACTTAGCAATGAAGATGACTTTAGGAAGGCATAGCAGGTATTTTTTAGATGTTAAGGATAATGAAGCTATAGAAACATTGGTCGGAGAATATGCTGATCTAACTGCTGAAATCGAAAATACTGATTTAAAACATAAGGAGTTAATTCAACATCATATGAGTGACTGGGATTTCATGCTGTTGCGAGCCGAAGCAAACGGAATGTTAGTGAATGTGAATGATGCCTCAATAAAAATTTCACCACCGGATACCACAACGGATCCGGTCTTGCAGATTACTTACGGTTCTTCAATTATTGAGTTTGAAGCAGAAATGGACGTTCGCAATCAATGGTCTAAGGTCGAGGCTACATCTTGGGATTATAAAAATCAAGATCTTTTTAAGGCCGAAACTGATGAAGCAACTTCATTTAACGAAAATGGAAATGTCAACGGCTCAGACCTAGCAAGTTCAAACAGCTTGGATAAACTGGAACTGAATCATAGCGGAAGTTTAACGGAACAAGAACTCCAATCTTGGGTTGATGCTACTATGATGAGAAGTAGATTGTCGAAAATTCGGGGTAGAGCAAGATTTACTGGATTCACAGACATCAAAAGTGGGGATATGGTAAAGATTTCCGGAATTGGTGATCGATATAATGGAAATGCTTATGTCACTGCAGTAAGACAAGATATCGGCGATGGAACCTGGTATACCAACATACAATTCGGACTAAGTTCAGAAAAATATGCTGACTTACATCCAAACATCTTCGATGCGCCAGCTGCAGGCTTAATAGGATCAATAAAAGGTCTGCAAATTGGCAAAGTATTACAATTAGAAGGTGACCCTGACGGGGAAGATAGAATCCTTGTCAAAATTCCAATTATTGACAACAGTTCAAACGGAACATGGGTAAGAATCGCCTGCTTGGATGCCGGTAAAGATAGAGGATCATTTTTCAGACCGGAAATTGATGATGAAATTATTGTAGGATTTATAAATAACGATCCTCGACATGCTATTATGTTGGGGATGCTCAACAGCAGTGCAAAACCAGCTCCATTAAAAGGAGCGGATGCAAACGACGAAAAAGGTTTTTTTACAAGAAGTAATATGAGAGTCCATTTTAATGATAACTCTAAAACTATAACCATTGATACTCCTGCCGGAAATAGTGTCGTACTGGATGAGCAAGGAACAAAAATTGAAATCCAAGATCAAAATTCAAATAAAATAACAATGGATAGCAATGGAATTATGGTTTATAGCCCCAAAGACTTAGAAATTAAAGCTGATGGAGATATAAAGATTTCCGCAGGGGTGAAACTGGAAATTGCAGCTAAGAAACTTACGATGTCCTCAGATACAAACATGAAACTGTCAGCAGCTCTGACAAAAGTTGAATCATCAGGTGTAACTGAGATTAGCGGTTCTATGGTAAAAATAAATTAATATATAAAATTATGCCTCCAGCAGCCAGAATAAACGATTTGCATATCTGTCCAATGAGTAATCCCGGACCTGTCCCACATGTTGGTGGACCAGTCTTGGGACCTGGAGTGCCAACTGTACTTATAGGTGGTAACCCGGCTGCAGTGGTTGGAGATTTACTCATGTGCACAGGACCTCCAGACTCTATAGCTCAAGGGTCAATGACAGTGATGATAGGTGGAAAACCAGCAGCTAGACAAGGCGATATTACTGCTCACGGGGGAACAATAGTAATGGGAATGCCAACTGTATTGATAGGCGGTTAAATAAAGAAATTATGGAAAAATCAAATATAAACTTTCTAGGAACCGGATGGGCATTTCCTCCCGAGTTCAATAAAACATCAAATACCGTGGAAATGGTTTCTGCTGTGGAGGATATAGATCGAAGCCTTAATATTCTTTTGTCAACTTCATTAGGAGAAAGAGTCATGCAACCCCATTATGGTTGTGATCTAACAAACTATGTGTTCGAAACTTTAAATAGTTCTGTTATAGGATACTTAAAAGATAGAGTTATCAATGCAATCTTATTCTATGAACCAAGGATTAAAGTAGAACAAATAGATGTAACTCCAGCAGAATCCTTTGATTTAATTGAAGGGAGATTTACCATAAATATTGAATACTCAGTTCCAGGAACGAATTCAAGATTCAATTATGTGTATGACTATTATTTAAACGAAGCTTTAAAACCTATTTAAATATTGTCTTAAATATCATTTTATCATGAACTGCAAAGAACTTATACATCCTCTTCAAAATGACCCTGGTGTTAGCCAACGCCAAAGGGTAATGGATGACTTATTATCAAGTTCAGCAAAAATTGATGCTAGAAACCTTGCCGATATGTTGGATTATTTCCAAAAATTAGCACAGCACATCAAATTCTATGACTCCAAATTAAACATTTCCGACTGGCAACAATTCTTTCAGAATAACCATCCTTTCTTAGTTACAGCGATTTTAAAATATAATAAGTCGACTGTTAATGACAAACTCAATTTTTATTCAAAATTATTTGATAAAAATCCTTCTGAGGAAAGTCTTCAATTAATGATCAGTTATATTTTCCTCACTATTTTAAAACCTATTTATCAATGGAACTTAAAACTTAAAGGATCAGAATTACCTATATTATTTGCTATCGAAAAGTTGATAAAAGATAAACTTTCAGATCTAATAAAAGAATTTATTGTCCTACAGAATACCGCAACGAAATGGTTTAATTCAAAGCCTTATAACGTAAAAGTATATTTGGACGAACCGTTATGGAACCTAGATATTACTGATCTATATGCAATTAAAACCAATAGTTCATATTTATCTTCCGGATCAAATAAAAGAAATAGAATAATAGCTTTAAAAGGCGAGCTCATTTTATTGGCTGAAACTTTTTTAGATGCTATTGTATCTCTTGCTCCAAGTGCCGAAAGCAGTTTGGAACCAAGTTTTGATGCTATAAATGAAGAGTTTAAAGAAAAGTTAAGCCCTCATATCGCACTCCTTTTTTCGTTCTTAAAATTATTTAAACATCTACAGGATGATTTAAACACATTTACCAAAAAACATCTGGATTTTTTCTATAAAGATGTTTTGAACCTGAAAGCCAAAGAAGCTGAACCCGACAAAATTCATCTAGTATTTCAGCTGCAAAATCAAGTTGACAAGTATTTGCTGGAAAAAGGCTTATTGGTCAAAGGACCTAAAGATCTTAATAAAACTGAAATCCAATTTACTCTCGATAATCAGATCGTAGTAAATAAAGCCCAAGTGGTAGAAAAAAGAACCTTCTACTTAAACAATAAAATTTTTAATGACAGCATCTATTTAGAAGGGCTATATATAGCTCCAAACGCAATAATGGCGGATGGTAGAGATAAACCTTTCTCAGATGATTTCTTGCCAAGTTGGCCAACATTAGGGGCTTATAACAGTAAATACATCGATCCCGAAAATCAATTTGTTAAACCTTATCCGCATGCTCGTCTTGGGTTCGTATTGGCATCTCCTGTATTACTGTTGAATGAAGGCATTAGGAAAATATCAATAGTAATTAAATGCACTTTCAACAATGAAATCTGCGATAACGTTGATAATAGTGTAGAGTTCACCGAAAATGTAGTGAATGTTCTAAACCAAGTTTATTACCCGATCAATAGAGATTTAATTCAATTAGCAATCAAAAAAGGAATTAGCAAACACTTAGAACAAAAACTGAAATCAATTCTGATCCAGGAAAATGCTGATACCAAAAACTCGTTATGTTATAGCTCTAATGAAGAATTTATTTATGAAAAAATACTTTCTGATCACGAGTACAAAGCATTAATTCAATCCAAAAATGATATTGAAATTCTATCAGACATCATCAAACCTATTAAAGCATTCAATATAGCTTTTAGTGGCGAAAAAGAATGGATTAAACCTAATATGAGTCCTGAAATTTCAATGATCAGTAAAACAGCGTCAACAGGACAGAAGTATTATATTCTAAAGATTTCGGCGTTAATCTCCGCAGAACAAGAAAGCATTACTTTCTATAAGGACGAGGTATTGAAGGGAGGATTTATAACAAATTTACCTCTCGTCAAAATTGAGATAGATGATAGAATAAAACTTGAAAAGGATTTTACATGGGCAAATTTAAGCGAATGCGAAAAACCATTGAAAGATAGAATCCAACAAATTTCTTTATATCATTTCTTTAGATCTCTTAAATTATCAAATCCCATTGAGAATGCAGCTGATGTCGATGATACTCAGATTAAGGTCGAAGTATCTGGTTTAAAAAATATTATTGTACAAAATAGCGAAAGCCTTCAGAATGTTAATGCTCCAATTTATCCTTTTGGGACAAGACCTGAAATCATAGATTTTGACATTAAGAATCTTCCTGTATTAGGATCAAATAACCAAATGAACCTCATAGGACCAGACTTTTTTATTGGTAGTCAGGAGGTGTTTGGTAAAAAATGGAATAATATATTTATCAAACTTAATTGGAAGGATAAACCGACGGATTTTGAAGCTTACTATAAGGCTTATCTAAAAAGCAATGGGAAATTTGGTTTAGATGCAGATAGATTCTTTATAAATCTTGCTGTATTAGAGGATGGAAAATGGGTGCCAGAGGAATATATTGATAGTACATTAAGTACAAAAGTTAAAATCCAAGGGAAGGAATATTCGGACAGAAAATTATTCCAGTCTAACGGAAATTCCGTTTTGGACCCAGATGGTGATTTTGTTCAAGTCATTCATATATCAAACAATAATTTTGACCTGAATCAAAAATTTGAATTATCCGATGAGAGCTTAGAGCAGTATGAAGTGGATTCTAAAAATGGTTTTTTGAAACTCAACCTTCAATTCCAAGATTTTTGCCATAAAGTGTATTCTTATGTCCTCGCTAGGCAAATGATGGCATTGGGGAAATTGCCTGATAGTACCCTTGAAGGTGCAATTTATTATAATGGAGCGAATGAATTAATCGTATTTGAAACTAGTGAATTTAAAACAGATATAGAAAAAGCTAAGGAAACCTCAGAAATTGTTGAGGTTGCTGTCAACGGAAATCCCGATGGAATAAAACAGAAAATCGGATATATTGGCGATGGACCCATCAATGACCCTGAAGCTGACCATATCAGAGCAACTGTTCTACCTCCTGATTTTCTACACATAAATAATAAGAACTTATCCGGAAGGGTAGTAGAATTAAGAACTAAAATTGAAGATATACTTAGCTCAATCAGTAATTCGGGACTGTTCCAAGCTGTTATTCCTAATGAACCATGGACTCCTACAATCAAAAATATTGAATTGGACTATGAAGCAACTGCGACCATAAATGATATTGAAATTATTCATTTATATCCTTTCCAAGAAACCTATAAAAAAGAACAGATCTTACAAGAACCATCCCTTTTACCTACATTTTGTGAGGAAGGGTCTTTATTCTTAGGATTGAAAGATTTGATTCCTGGAACGAATTTGAACATTCTTTTTCAACTCGCTGAAGCCACAGCAGATTCAGAATCCAAAAGACAGCAAATACAATGGAAATACTTAGACAATAATAATTGGAAATCTCTCAGAAATGGTTTTGAAATCCTGCAAGACGATACAGATGGTCTAACAACTTCAGGAATAATTAATTTCTCTATTCCCCAAAATATTACAAAGGAAAATACAATTATGCCTAAAGGTCTGTATTGGATCAAAGCTAGCATTAGCATCAATAGTAAATCTGTAAGCGAGACCATTGGAATACATACTCAAGCAGTTAAAGCAACCTTTACAAATACTTCCATAAATGATGAAAATAGACTTGATAAGCCGTTAACTGCTGGTTCTGTCTCTAAATTATTGGTCGCTGACTCTTCAATTAAATTAGTAAATCAACCCTATGATTCTTTTGAAGGTAGAATACCAGAAGCCGATGGTCATTTTTATGTGAGAGTGAGTGAAACTTTAAAACACAAAGGAAGAGCAGTTCAAAAATTTGACTATGAAAGAATAGTATTAGAGGAATTCCCCCAATTGTTTAAAGCCAAATGTATCAATCACAGCTTTGCTTTAGATGCTCGCCAATATATCAATGATATTCCAATTGCTCCAGGATATGTCGTAATGGCTGTTATACCAGATTTAAACAAACTTAAAGCAACGCAAGCATTTCAACCTCGAGTTCCTGTGAGTTTATTAAGTAATATCCAAGATTTTATTAAAGAAAGATGCTCCCCATTTGTCAGGTTCAGGGTAATGAACCCACGATATGAAGGAGTGAACTTTTGTATAAAAGTAAAACTCCAAAAGGGTAGGGATGTCGTCTTTTTTAAAGAAAAGCTTAAACAGGATTTAAGAGAATTTCTAGCCCCATGGGCCGTCGGAAAATATGATAAATTGACATTTGGACAATGTATCTATCAATCTGATATCATCGGATTTTTAGAGAGTATGGAGTATATCGATTATATCCTTGAACTATTTATGCTGCATGAAGATGATCATAAACAAATTCTATATAACACTGACAAAGTGATATGTCCAATTAGTCCAAGATCCATTTTAATCGCAGCTAGTATTGATGTATTAATTGAGCAAGAAGATTGCGAACAATGGGAATCCCCAAAAAGATATGAACCATGCTCAAATCCAAGCATACCAATTGAAAATTATTGCAAGAAATATGAATCATAGCTAATAACTTAATCATGGCAGCCGAGAATGAAAATATAAAGTTGATAAGTAAGGAAAATGCTGAATTTCCTGATTATCTTGATTTTCAAAAATTGAGGTCTGAAGGTATTGCCTATCTAGGTAAGCTTTCTGGAAAAATCTGGACTGACCACAACCTCCATGATCCAGGAATAACAATCTTGGAAATCCTATGTTATGCTATGCTCGACTTAGGATATAGAACCAATCTGCCAACAATCGATATTCTGTCTAAAAATCCTCAACAACAATCTAAAGACGACAATTTCTTCAGTGCAGCACAAATATTGACGAATAATCCATTAACCATTTTAGACTATCGAAAATTCCTTATCGATATCAAAGGGGTCAGAAATGCCTGGTTGGAAATAGCAAATGACCAACATGATTTCTGCTACTCTCCAAATAATCAGTACGATTTTAATGCTCAGGATTATAATTCCAGCAATACTATATTAAATGGATTATATCATGTGTTTATTGATACAGAGAAAAATCCTAAAACAGACTTTGGAAATGAAATCGAAGCAAATGAATATTTAGACCTTCTTTCAAAATCAATCAAAGGTAAATTAATGTCCCACCGAAACTTCTGCGAGGATTTTGTCGATATAACTTTCCTTTGCAAATTATTGCTGGGTGTATGTGCAACGGTTGAATTGCAAAATAACGCAGACCCTGAAGCGGTATATCAGAACATTATTTTAAAACTCAGGAATTTTATAACACCAACTCCAAAATTCTATACACTAGAACAATTATTAGATAAGAATATTCCAATTGATGAAATTTTCGCAGGAAGAGCACATAACTTAAATGAAAGTCATGGATTTATAGATAATTCGGAACTTCAACAAATAAAACCAGTACTGTCCTAAATAAATTTTTTGGCATAAAAAATCCTTCTCCATTTGTGTTCAATTGAAGAATTTGGTTAATTACTGGAAAGGTATCCTATGTGTGTTACTAAAAGAGCACATATTGTCCTTTTTTATCGGGAGGTTTTCCTGAAATGAACGGATCATCAGCCCATTTCCACAGATCAATTTTCACGAATATGTTCATCCTGATAAAGTTGACCAGATTCGAGAGGTTCCAATTGTATTTTGCCTTCTTCTGGATGTACTTAAAGAGCAGGATCCCGATAAGTGCAGTCCATA
>NZ_PEBA01000005.1:0-145944 GCF_002734235.1 Sphingobacterium sp. 1.A.5 | reverse complement strand
ATGTCATGTCCTAAAAAAAGTAGACACTTTTTTGTTATTATTGGGCTGTTCAAATGTGTGTAAACTCCGTAGGAGTTTTCCACATTTGAACAGCTTTTTTTCTTTTTTGCTTCTTTTTTCTTTTACTTTCCACACCTCAATGTTAGTCCGTTTTAAGCTGCTCCATGGACCTGCTCAGGTGTCTTGAGTTTCAGTGACCAATGTGGTCGCTTTGTGTTGTATATTCTAATGCACTGTTCCACAGATCTTCGGACGGACAATTCATCTGGCCATTCGCTGTCCAGCATAAACTCTTGCTTGAGGATCCCGTTCACTCGTTCCGCCAAAGAGTTCTCATAGCAGTGGTTTTCCTCTGTCATGCTTATGGAAACCTTCTTTTGCTTCAGCAGTCTCGTATATTCCTTGCTACAGTACTGTATCCCCCTGTCCGAGTGATGAATGAGCCCCTTGGTATCCTTGGTGTTCCTCAAGGCCATTTTGAGCGCTTTTATCCCTCCTTCGATCCCAAGGCTACTGGACAGGTCCCATCCCACTATTTTCCTGGAACAGGCATCCGTGATCAGGAACAGATAAACGAACCCCTGCCGGGTCCGCAGGTATGTAATGTCCGATACGTACGCCTGCTCCGGCCTATAGATGGGGCGCTCTCTCAGCAAGTTGCCATAGGTATGGAACCGATGGTAGCTGTTGGTGGTACTGACGTATTTCCGTTTCCGCTTGATCAACAGACCATGATCGCGCAGTAACCGGTGGAACCCATCCCTGCCCAGCTTGAAGCCCGAAGTCCGAAGGTGGTCATTGAGCAGATAATACAATTTTTTACTGCCGATAAAGGGTTGTTCCTGCCTGAACGCCATTACTTTGGCGATCACCTCCTTATGAAAACGGTCCCTGGACACCCGCACGGCGGCACCTTTGTAATACGCTTTACCTCGGCCTCTAACTCCTTTATCCTGTCCTTTTCCTCTTTCATCTCAATACGTACGGTTTTGTTTAACAAATGATTCTTCCCGAATTTCTCAAGCCATGCCTGAATCGTCTGGCTTCCCTTTATCCCATATCGCCTTCGAGCCTGGGAAAGGCTCAAACCCTCTTCTTCAATCTCCCGAACCACCTTCTGTTTAAAACCAAAACTGTACCGAATTGAAACGTGTCTTGAATTTGTCTTGTCTTTCATGTTTTTTAGTTGATTAATATGTCAACCTATGTCAGGACAAGACACTATTGTCTAATGTCTATTGTCTAATGTCTATTGTCTAATATCTCTAAACCTACCAAGCCTGATCACCCACTAGAGGTACAAATCTGAAGGTATCGAGTTCGATTCTTTCGAAGTCATTTTCTCCGACGCGTAATAGGGTTACCATTTTTTGGAATTTCTCATCACCGACCGGGATGACCATCAGACCACCTAGTCGAAGTTGCTTGAGCATTTTCTCTGGTACGAATGGCGCACCTGCAGTAACGATAATTTTATCGTAAGGTGCTTTTTCGGGAATACCTTTGGAACCGTCTCCTAGGAAGAAATTGGGCTTATACCCCATATAGGGCAATACTTGGATTGTTCTATGGTAGAGGTTTTCTTGTCTTTCTATAGTGTAAACGTCTGCACCAAGTTCCATGAGGATGCAGGTTTGGTATCCTGATCCTGTACCAATTTCGAGGACCTTATCCCCTTTCTTGATATGCAGTAATTGACTTTGGTAAGCAACTGTATATGGCTGGGAAATAGTTTGACCATCCCCGATTGGGAATGCTATATCTCGGTAAGCTTGATTCCAGAAAGTCTCATCGAAGAAATAATGGCGTGGCACCTTGGCAATTGCTCTCAGCACATTCTTGTCCTCGATCCCACGTTTCTCCAAGTGCTTCACTAATTGCTTCCTTGCGCCTTGCTCCCGATAATTGTCAATAAACTTATAAGCCATATTCTTCAAAATTAGCCTTATTTTACGATATTTTTATGGTTTAAATGCAAAACATTCAAGGTCAGAATGGTTCTGATTTTTCAGAAAGAAATTATCCCTATCCTTTATTTTTTGTACATTTATAGGTATAAGAATTGATGGAAAATCTATTTCCACAATAACCCAAAATGAATGATAAAATGAAGAAATTATCTATTTACCTGTTATTCTTACTATTGCCATTTCAGTTTGTCCTTGCGCAGGAAACTTCGCCCAAGGATGACGACATCATAAAAGTATTGGCCATTGGCAATAGCTTTTCCGAAGATGCTCTGGAGAACTACTTATATGAACTTTCTACCGCAGCAGGCAAAAAAATTGTTATCGGCAATCTATACATTGGTGGAGCACCATTAGAACTGCACCTGAAAAATGCGCATAACAACTTAAAAGCATACAGCTATAGGAAAATTAACCTTGATGGCGTCAAAAAAACAACCGAGCAAGTTAGTATCGAAGATGCATTAGCGGATGATAACTGGGATTATGTAAGCTTACAGCAAGCTAGCCCTCTTTCAGGGAAATATAATGTTATCATGCAATCACTGGGAGACCTGTGGACTTATGTATTTGCTCATGTTCACCCTGATACCAGATTGGTGTACCATCAAACTTGGGCATACCAGCAAGACTCAAAACACGAAGGCTTTACAAACTATGACAATAGCCAGAAAAACATGTACGATAGCATCATGAGCGTGACCTCTAGATTGGAAAAAACTGGTGACTATGCTTTTATTGTGCCTGACGGTACCACTATCCAAAATGCAAGAACTAGTTCGTTAGGAGATACTTTTACTAGGGACGGCTACCACTTGAACCTTGACTATGGCCGTTTTGCTGCTGCACTGACTTGGTACGCGAAATTGTTTGACCTTGATCCAACAAAAACGGACTATAGACCTGATAAAGTGACCGAGAAACAAGCGAAAATTGTGAAAGAAGCAGCAAAGAAAGCTGTTAGAAAACCGTACAAGGTGTCGAAAGTACGCTAATCATAGTCTATCATGGGTTATATTCCTATTAATAAGCCGTCTATATTGTAAGCTTTTGGCGCCAAAGTTTATGAGCATACCGACCTCAAGGTTATAAATTTCCAGGTAATTGATGGCTTGGGCTAGGTGGACGGGTTAATATTAAAGCCCTTTTTATTGATTAATAATAAATTAAAACAAAACTATAGAATGTTTTTCCTTAAAAGAAATTAATTTAAATATTAATTGTTTTAGATTCAGTCATTTATTATATTTATCAAAACAGCATTTTAATTTATGGCTACAGCAAAAAATGGAAAGGAACAATCATTTACAGGTATGGTTGGAAATTTAGTTTATTGTAATTGGAAAGGTATTCCGTATGTACGTTCTCGCCCTGATGTCAGAAATCTGAAAAGGTCCCGGCTGCAGGTAAAAGCCAATTCAAAATTCAAGAAACTTCAATTGATGCTATCACAGATTCTTCCCTATATCAGACAAGGATTCAAAAACTTTAACAAGGAATGGACCAGTCATAATTCTGCTATGTCTTATAATCTCAAGCACGCCATTGTTGAAAAAGACAGTAATTTCGAAATCGACTGGTCAGGTTTTTCTATAAGCAGAGGAATTGAAAATCCCATCATTGGATATACCTTGATCGTTAGTAAAGGTAAGATGATCATCGATTGGCAACTAAATATTGATCATGTTGAAAAACAAAATTTATGGAAATATAGGTGCATGATTTTAGCTTATCCTGAGAATCCAGAAAATCAAGTTTTTGGGGTTGTCAATGGGAGTCTACTCGATGAGCTCAAACATAGTATCCATTTTATTAAACCAACAGAAACTGCTGTCTATCATGTCTATATTGCTTTTTTATCGAACGATGGGAGTTCCAAAAGCACTAATAGCATTTATTTGGGCAAGGTTTAGTTAGAATTAATACGGGTCTACATCAATCTGAACTCGTACTCCTTTATTCTTTTTGTCAAGTTCAAAATGTAGTAATGCTTGTTTGATTAATTCCTTAACCTTTACGATGGAGATATTCTTTCTTTCGATTTTCAAAGTAATCGTTTGGATGAAATTATTTCTCACTCTTGATACCAATGGAGGTTCAGGGCCTAATACCCTCTCGGCTAATTGCTGTTTTAAAAGGGACGCAAGTCTTTTGGCAGCATCATGGACCAAATCCTGGTTACTATGCTTGACATCTAGCTTTATTAAGCGATAAAAAGGGGGGTATAAATAGTTCTTTCTTTCCGTAATTTCGGACATAAACATCTCCTGATAATCATGATTTGTTACTTGTTCGAGAATTCTATGATTTGGGGTATTTGTTTGTATGATAACTTTTCCTTCATTCTGTCTGCGTCCTGCTCTACCTGATACTTGTGAGAACAATGAAAATGCTCTTTCGTAGGCTCTGAAATCAGGAAAATTGATCATGCCATCGGCATTGATAATTCCTATTAACGTCACGTTCCCGAAATCAAGACCTTTTGTAATCATTTGGGTACCGATTAGCACATCAAACTCTTGGTTGTCGAATGCAGAAATCACTCTGTCGAAACCATATTTTCCTTTAGTAGAATCTAAGTCTAGCCTTCCGATCCTTAGTTCAGGCAATTGAATTTCTAACTCCTCTTCTACCCTTTCAGTACCAAAACCCTTGCTCTGCATATTTGGCAATCCACAAGCGGGACAGGTCTGCACCAATTCTTCTGAAAATCCGCAATAGTGACAATGCATTAAATTACTGGATTTGTGATAAGTCAAGCTGACGTCGCAGTTAATACATTTTGCGACATACCCGCATGTTCCACATTGAAGGAATGGTGTATGGCCACGACGGTTCTGAAACAATATTACCTGTTCTTTCCTTTTAACGGTTTCGTCGATGGCTTGCAGCAATTTTGCGCTGAAGTAGGAGAACATTTCTTCCTTTCTGGATGCTTCAGTAATATCTACGATTTCAATTGCTGGCAATTTAGCTTCACCAAATCTTTCCGTCAATTCAATTAGGCCGTATTTCCTAGCTTTTGCATTGTAATAACTTTCAACAGAAGGTGTGGCGGAACCTAACAAAACTTTGGCTTGATGCTGCTGCGCAAGGTAAATCGCTGTATCCCGTGCATGATATCTTGGAGCAGGATCATACTGTTTATAAGAATTTTCATGCTCCTCATCTACTATGATAAGACCAAGATCATTAAAAGGTAGGAATACGGAAGACCTGGCTCCTATAACCACCTTAAATTCACCTTTGTTTACTTTATGCCATACTTCGGCACGTTCATTATCATTGAATTTTGAGTGATATACACCTAACTCATCACCAAAATGGAGTTTAAGTCGCTCGGTAATCTGCGCGGTCAAAGCAATTTCTGGCAAGAGGTAGAGGGCATTCTTGCCCTTTCTCAATACCTCTTCAATTAGGCGGATATAAATTTGAGTTTTTCCGGAAGCAGTAACTCCGTGTAAGAGGACAACATCTTTTTCTTGAAAGGACTCTTCGATCTGTTGAAAGGCATTTTGCTGTGCTTGGCTGAAATTGAAATCAGGAGATAACAACACATCAGTCCCTTCGAACCTACTGACTACTTTCTCTTCAACGGTAAATACACCTTTTTCGATCAAACCCGTAATTGCCCCTGCCCCACTTCCTGATGCTTCCATAACCTCCTGTCTGCTGATATCATTCTTCGATTTCAACAGTTGTAGGAATGCTATCACTGCATCTTGTTGCTTTGGTGCTCGATTGAGGCTGTCCAACAATTCTCTTCTACCATCAGGATCGTTAAATTCAGAGGCCAATCGCAGAAAAGATTTAGTCTTAGGTTTATATTTTTGTTTTATTTCTTCAGATATTAAAATAAAACCGTGTTCAAATAGACTTCTTAATAATGGGAATACTGTTTTTTGCCCTAATATTTTGATAACATCGTTAACGGTCAATTCACCGGCGAGGTCTAATGCTTCTAAAATCATGTATCCTTTGTCGGATACTATGGATCGGTCAAGATTTGGGTCATCCGATGCCATAATTTTGGTTTCAGAAGCCATCTTTAATGCTGCAGGCAAGGCTGCTTGCATGACATCTCCAACGTAACACATATAGTATTCAGCTATCCAATCCCACATCTGTAATTGAATATCGTTTACAATGGGTTCATTATCGACTACATCCAATATGTATTTAGCTTCGTATTGTAAGGGAGCTTCGGTCGTAATGTTCTTTACGATAGCAGAATATATTTTGTTCTTACCAAACTGAACGATTACCCTACAACCTACCGCTATCTTGTCACTCAGGTCAAATGGAACTCTATATGTATAAGATTTAGCAATCGCCAAAGGCAAGATGACCTCTACAAAATAAGTAGTGCGATTTGGAGCAGTTAAATCCAGTTGAGACATAGGGCAAAGATAAGGTTTAGATTTGGGAAGTGAGATATGAGATATGAGATGTGAGATATCATGCGCTAATAAAAAGATTCCATCGAATAATCGATGGAATCTTTTACCAGTTTTATTTATAAAAATCTGTCTTAATCTTAATTACGAGATTTAATATCACAATACTCATATCTCAAATCCCATATCCCTTTACGCTCTATTCTTCATTGCAGCGATAAACAACGCGATCCAGCCTACCATAAAACATACACCACCGAGTGGTGTTACTGGGCCGATGATTGAAATATTTTCGATTCCTAAGAGGTTACGGGTACTTAATAGGTATAAAGATCCTGAGAAAAGAATAATCCCTATCGTGAACATGATATAGGAAACTTTAATGGATTGACTTTTTGCTCTTGAAAATGTTGAAAGGAATAAAAGAGCAAGTGTGTGATAAAAATGATATTGATTTGCGGTTCCCCATGTTTCCAATTGTTTGTCGGAAATTTTTCCTTCTAAACCATGAGCACCAAATGCACCAAGTATTACAGCTAACAGGCCAAAAAAAGAAGCAGTTAGGATAATTTGTTTGTTCATAAAAAAAAGCTAAAATAATCGCTTATGAAATTTCGTTTATAAATGTATAAAATAACTTCTTAAAAAGCACTCCTATTTTTGCAAATTTGTCTATATTCAACATTAAAACAAACAAAAGGAATACTTTTCGTTCATGAGAAATACAATAATTGTTTCAGTCCTTCTATTTATTGCGGTGGTTGTAGCGTCGGTGCTTTACTTTGGGGATTTAAACAAGGAACAAAAGGAATATGTAGGTCCAGTACAGCATTTACCTGAGGATACCTATTTAGTTGCATCGTTTTTGAATGACGCAACGACCGACAATATCTTTAAAGATTTTGAAATTTTTGAAGCGATGCTTGGCAAACATGCTATGCATCAATTAAAGCAACTCAAACAAAACTTACTTCGTAACAAAGCATTATCCCCTTTGGTTGGTGGTGCAGAAATATTGATGTCATTTCATCCTGAAAAAGATGGGATAAGTACATTATTCAGTATCCATAGTTCAGAAAAGGTAGATCAAGCGGTTTTAGATCAAACCTTCCTGACCTTGAGTAAGAAGTATAAAGTCAGTACGCAGGATACTGCAGGAATTAGAATTTATCAATTTGCGAATCTTGAAAGGGATACTACTTTTAAAGATGACAAACCATTGGACTCCTTGTTTTATGTCACCTATCAGGACAATATTTTCTTTTCTAGTTTAAACAAAGGGTTATTGGTAAAGGTTACTGATAAAAAGATTGAAAAGTTAAAAGAAAATCAGGTTACTTTCTTTAACGAACATAACAACAGAAATGCTCCTTTCACCGTATATATCCCTCAACAGAATATCCCTGCATTTATTTCAGTATTTAAACAGAATAAACCTGGAGATTTTTTACGACAATTTGTAAACTTAAAGGGAGAGACAGTTTGGAACATCAATTTTAAACAAGATGCATTGATGTTAACTGGGGAAAGCCATTTAGCGGAAGGTAAAGACAAGGAATATATAGCACTATTTGCCAATCAGAGCAAAACCACACAAAAGCTATACAATTACTTTCCTTCAACGACCATGATGTATGTGGAATATTCCTTTAGTGATTCTAAATCATGGTTCGAGGATTTAACATTATGGCAATCTAAACAAGATAATTATAAACAGCTACAAGGACAGTCTCAAGAAATCAACAAAAGCAAGGAAGGTTTATTAAGTGACTTCCAATCCGTTCTAGCTGGAGATTTCGCGGTTGCAGAACAAAGCAACTCCGATTATATAGGTTTTATTACCATACAGGACAGCAGTAGGCTTGACTCAATTATTGATGATATTGCCGAAAACTTAAGTGACAGTACTTATCGTTTCCGATACGCTAATATTCCATATCGATTCTTTGGCGAAGGCTTAAAAGCTTTTTCAAGGCCATATTTTGTTAAAATCAATGATATGTTAGTCATGGCTAATCAATTGTCAACCATTCAAGAATACAAGAGAAAATGGAGGAACAAAGATTTCTTGATAGCAAGCTTAGGTTTTAAAAACTATGAGCAAATCCAAGGCAATGAGGCTAATGTCACTTTCTTTATCAACACTAAGAATGCAAACAATTTTATAAACAATACATTAAATTCTGATTATCGTAAGAAGTTCAGAGAAGATGAGGAATATGGATATCAGGATTTTTATTCGTGGTCTTTACAGCTTTCAGGCAATGCTGGAAACTTTTTGAGTAGGTTCTATGGTATTTACAAAAGCAAGAACAGACTTGGGGTTACCCCTTCATGGACCTATAGTATGGGAAGTCGACTGATCAAAGGTCCTTATGTATTTGAACAATCTGACACTTCTCAGTTTATTCTTGTTCAGGAACAAGATCATACTGTGCATGCCATCCATCCTTCAGGAACTAAGTTGTGGTCTACCTTGTTTGCAGGGCGAATAGTTGGTGATGTAAAGCAATTGCCGGATCGTAGTCTATTACTGGTAACGGACCGCCGCAGGCTTTATCGTTTTGACAGCAGTGGCAAAACATTGCAAGGATTTTCGACCAGTGTTTCAGCAGAACCTACATCAAATCCTGAAGTTGTAGACTGGAATGGTCAACAGGTGATATTGATTCCTTCCAAGAACCGTATTATGGCTTATGATATGGAAGGTGGACCTATGAGTGGTTGGGATAATTCAACAGTAGAAGGGGATATTTTAGGTAACATCGTGTTTGTTGACCATCAAGCTGTAGTCGCTACGAGTTATGGAAGGGTTTATTTCTTTGACCAACAAGGGAACAAGACTAAAGAAATAGACATTGAAGGAGATGTAAGTTTTGTTAGTCCATTAGCTGTTACTAGTAAAGACAATGAATACATTTTTTATTGCACAGATAGTGATGGTAAAGTACATCAGATAAAATCTGATGGTTCCAATAAGGTTGTTATGGAAAATCAATGGAAAAAAGGTTATTCTGTTTATTTCAAAAACATAAATGGCACTACTTCTCCTGAAATGATAATCATTGACGGCTCTTACCTTCAAGTTTTCGAATTAGGAGATAGTCCTAGGCAGATATTTGATTATACTTTCACCAAAGAAATAGATGCAGAGCCTTTATTCTTCCCTATTTCCAGCAGCATGTTCCAATTAGGTATTGCTGATGAGGAGAACCTTGTTTATCTATTTGCAGAGAATGGTAGCTTAGCGGATGGATTTCCTGTGGAGGGTTTACCATTGTTTTATTATGGCAAAATCAACTATAACTCAGGGAATTATTTGTTGACAACAAAAAGAGATTTCAAAATCTATGCTTTTCCTCATTAACAGTTTAATATTCAATCGATTCACACATTAAAAAAATTTATAAAAGATTTACTTAAAGACTTAAATTTTTTTATTTGCAGACTTTTTTTCATTAGGTTTGCATTCACAAAATAAGTATGTTACAAGGAGAAGAATATTTAGAAGCACTTTCCAGACCTAAAAAGATTATCATCACTACTCATCATAAACCTGATGGCGATGCATTAGGTTCATCATTAGGACTTTACCATTGGCTAAAAGGTAAGGGTCATGATGTTCATGTGGTATTATCTTCTGATTTTCCTACCTTTTTAGATTGGATGCCGGGATTTGATGACTTAATATACTATCCTACTCAGACAGAATTATCAAATAATTTATTTGCAGAGGCAGACATTATCTTTTGTTTGGATTACAGTGCTCTTTCACGAACCAATATACTAGAACCCGTCATTCGTGAGGCAAAAGCACAAAAATGGATGATAGATCATCATTTGGATCCTGAGGATTTTGCTGCGGTTGAATATTGGGATTCTAGTGCTGCTGCAACAGCACAATTGGTTTATACCTTTATAGCCGATGTTTATCAAGATAAAGATTCGATAACTCCAGAAATTGCTTCCTGTTTATATGCCGGGATCATGACTGATACAGGATCATTTAGATTTCGTTCGACTACTTCTGCCGTTCACCACATCATCGCAAACCTGATTGATGCTGGAGCCCGTAATTGGGAAATCCACGAAAATATATACAATAGTGCTACAGAAAACCGTTTAAAGTTCTTAGGCTATTGTTTATTAAATTGTTTAGAGGTTATTCCGGAATACAATACTGCTTTATTTTCCTTGACAAAGGAAGACTTGGCAAAGTTCAATGTTACAACTGGAGATACCGAAGGATTAGTAAATTATGCACTATCCATAAAAGGTATCCGACTAGCGGGACTATTTGTTGATAGAACTGAATTAATTAAATTATCTTTGCGGTCGATTGGAGAAATTCCTTGCAACGAGATCTGCAGGAAATATTTCAATGGAGGAGGGCATTTAAATGCTGCTGGTGGTAATTCCACTGAGGATTTAGACACCGTAGTTTCGAGGTTTAAATCTATTCTTCCTGAGTACAAGAATTATTTAACATAGAATATAATAAGCGTTATAAATAAAAAAATGAAAAAATCAATTTTAGTATTAACAGCATTAGCGGGCCTTATGCTTGCATCATGCCAAAGTTTCAAAAAAGGTGAAGGTGGCCTAGAATATAAATTCTTCGAAGATAAAGGCGGCGAAAAAGCTGTTGGAGGAGATGTTCTAGCTATGGATATTGTTGTTAAAACAGACCGCGACTCTTTATTAGCAAGTACATATGACCTTGGATTACCTCAAATTGCTCCTGTGATTCCAGATTCATTGGTTCAAGGTGGTTACCCAGGTGACAACAACACCATCTTGAAAATGTTAGGTGAAGGAGATAGCGCAACTTTCAAATTGAATTTGGATACTATGGCAGCTAGAACTGGTCAACCTAAGCCAGATTTTGCTGATAAATACATTCAGTTTACTATTAAGGTTAAGAAACTTTTCAAAAAAGGTAGCTTAACAGATTCAGCATTGTTTGAACAAGTTAATCAATATTACCTAGCTCAAATGGAAGGTTTGAAAAAAGCTGAAGAAGGTAAGATTGCTAAATTTGTGGAGTCAAACAAACTACAACCTAAGAAAACTGCTACTGGATTACAATACGTAATCAAAGAAGAAGGTTCAGGTGCTAATCCAGTTGTTGGAGATACAGTAGTATTGAACTATACTGGTAAATTAACAAACGAAAAGTTATTTGACACGAACGATCCGGAATTAGCTAAGAAAGAAGGCAAATTCAATCCTATGAGACCTTATGAGCCATTGCGTGTTCGTATTGGTCACACTCCAGTAATTCCAGGATGGACTGAAGGACTTCAATTATTGAAAAAAGGTGGAAAAGCTACTTTGATTATTCCTTCATCATTAGGTTATGGTGAACGTCAGCAAAGTAATGAAATTCCTCCATATGCTCCGTTGGTTTTTGACGTTGAAGTATTGGATATTATCGCTGGTCCTAAAGGTGATACACCACAGGTAGTAGCTCCAACAGGAACTCCAGTAACTCCTCCTGCTAACTAATCAGGATTTATATTACAAAATTTATAAAAAAACGCAGTTTTCATTATGAGAACTGCGTTTTTTCATTCCATAGAAACATATTATCTGACAATATGTTAACTTTGGCTCCATGACAGAGCAAATTGATTTAAAAAATCAGACTTTAACCGACACTCATACGCATATATACTACCAAGCGGGCACCCCTGTTCTGAAGGAACAGATGGAGCGTTGTTTCCAAAATGGAATTACACGATTATTCTTGCCAAATGTAGATGTAGACTCTATTGAGAAGGTTTTTGAAACTGTCCAATCCTATCCTAATCATTGTTTCCCGATGTTAGGACTTCATCCTTGCGATGTCAAAGAAAATTATCAGGATCAATTGGATCAAATCTATAGCAAGATTCAACAATCCACAATCTACGCTATTGGAGAAATTGGAATTGACCTTTACTGGGACAAAAGCACATTAGCTATTCAGCAGGATGCTTTTGCACAACAGATCAACTGGGCAAAGGATCTAGGGTTACCGATTTCCATTCATTGTAGAGAAGCTTTTGATGAGGTTTTTGAGGTGTTGGATGCCCATGCTGATGAGCGCCTATTTGGTATCTTCCACTGTTTCACGGGTACGTTGGAACAAGCCCAGAGAGCTATTAAACTGGGATTTAAATTAGGCATTGGGGGTGTATTGACGTATAAAAAGTCTGGCCTTGATGCTGTTGTAAAAGAAATCGACCTTGAACATATTGTTCTTGAAACGGATGCCCCCTACTTGGCTCCCGTTCCATTCAGAGGAAAAGAAAATGAAAGCAGCTACCTCATTCATATTGCGCAAAAACTTGCCGATATCCATGAAACAGGAATAGATAAAGTAGCAGAAATAACAACTAATAATTCTAAAAACGTATTTAAAATCTAATAGATGCACAATATTTTTATTATTTATACTGGCGGTACCATTGGTATGGTTCAAGATTCAGAAACCGGAACCTTTATTCCTTTTGATTTCGAATTGATTGAAAAGAACCTACCTGATTTAAGTCGTTTAAACTATAAACTTACTGTACATTCATTTGACCCCATTATTGATTCATCTAATATGCGTCCCAGCATTTGGTTGGAAATGGCTAAAATAATTAGAGACAACTACGAATTATATGATGGTTTTGTAATTCTTCATGGGTCAGACACCATGGCTTTTTCTGCTTCTATGTTGAGTTTCTTGTTAGAGGGATTGCAAAAACCGATAATCTTCTCTGGATCGCAATTACCAATAGGAGAAATTAGAACAGATGCTAGAGAGAACCTGATGACTGCACTTGAGATTGCTTCTGCCAAAAGAGATGGAATCTCTATCATACAGGAGGTTTGTATCTTGTTTGACAATAAGTTATTTCGCGGTAACAGATCTTTTAAATATAACTCAGACAAATTTGAGGCATTCCGTTCTCCAAACTTCCCTGTATTGGCGGAGGCTGGAATTCATATCCGATACAATGATGAGGTATTGGTAAATAATGCTGGTCAAGAATTTATATGTCATTATCATATTGATAACCGAGTAGGTGTGTTAAAACTCTTCCCGGGTATAAGCAAGGATACCATTGAAGCCGTTCTCAATTCAAACGTTAGAAGTATTGTTATGGAAACTTTCGGAAGTGGTAATACAATGACTGACTCTTGGTTTTTAGAATTATTGGAGAATGCGATTAAATCTGGCAAGAATATCCTTGATATTTCTCAATGTAAGGTGGGCTCTGTAGAATTGGGTCGTTATGAGACCTCACAGGGGCTTAAATCTATCGGAGTGCTGAATGGCTATGACATGACATTCGAAACCGCTGTAACCAAGCTTATGTACCTTCAAGGCGAATTAGAAAGCCAAGAAGATGTTGCGCATTGGGTACAGCAGAGTTTAAGAGGAGAGCTAACTAAAAATGATTAGTTAATATTTCAGCTACCACAAAGGTACTGCCTCCAATAAATATCAGATCATTTTCTTTATAAGCTTTATTAGCTGCTTTAAAAGCTTCTTCGATAGTTGGGTAAGCATTGCCCTTCAATTCAAAAGAATGGGCCATGTCAGCTAATTCTTCAGCTTTCATAGCACGAGGCATTGCGGGTGCCGAGAAATAATAGGTTGCTTGTTTTGGCAATAATGGCAAGATATGACTCAAGTCTTTATCTTTCATTGCTCCAATAATAAAATGCAGACTATTAAAATTCAAAGTAGTCAAGTTTTGAATGACGGCCTTTATTCCATCTTCATTATGACCTGTATCGCAGATAATCCATGGATCGGTTGATAATGTTTGCCATCTTCCTCTAAGTCCAGTTGATTCTTGGACGTCAGCTAAGCCAGATTTTACAGATTCATTTGCAATGTTAAATCCTAAATCTCTCAATTGATCGATTGCTGTTAATACACCCAAAATGTTCTTCTTCTGATAGGATCCATTTAGGTCTAGATGCCAGGTTTGATTTTGGTTTAATTTTTTTGATTCAACTGTTATTTCTATCCCTTGTTGTTTTTTCTCGGCCTGCTTAACTTCGTAATAATCGTCGGCAAAAAACAATGGGCTATTTCCTTCTTTAGCTTTTTTGATAAAGACCTGTTGAATTTCATTTTGTCGTTCTGAAATTACAACTGGAGTATTGGGTTTTATAATCCCGGCCTTCTCTCCTGCAATTTGTTCAAGGGTATCTCCCAATATATTCATATGGTCCATTCCAATATTTGTAATGACGCATAATTCAGGGGAAATAATATTTGTGCTGTCTAATCTTCCACCCAATCCAACTTCAATAACAGCTATATCAACGTTTACTTTCGCAAAGTAATCAAAGGCCATAGCCACGGTTACCTCGAAGAAGGAAGGCTGAATTTCTTCAATTAATTTCCTATGATTATTGACGAAATCAACTACGGTTTGTTGTTCAATCATTTCACCGTCTACACGAATTCTTTCTCTAAAATCTACGAGATGCGGTGATGTGTATAGACCTGTTTTGTATCCAGCTTTAGCCAGGACAGAGGCTAGCATATGTGAAGTTGATCCTTTGCCATTGGTTCCGGCAATATGGATTGATTTGAATTTATCTTGAGGGTTGCCAAGAGCTTGGCATAATAGAAGAGTTTTATCTACATCGGGATTGATTGCAGAGGCACCATCACGCGTAAACATAGGTAATCGAGCAAATAAATACTCGATTACCTCTGTAAATGTTTTCATATAATTAGAATTATCTTACTCTAAATCTGAAAGTAATAAGACCGGTTTGGGTCTGAGGGGCATTTGGCAATTCGTTCAAACGAGCTTGTTGTACAGCGCGGATACATTTTTCGATCAATCTGTAGTCAGCAATTGTGGTTCCTTTTGCTTGTCTTGCTCTAGTAATATTACCACTTTTATCCACTGTAAACTCGATCTTCACGATACCGGTTTGTTGTCCGTTATCATCGATTTTAGGGGGCACTGTGAATCTTCTGTTTTCCAGGGACAACATAGCGTTCCCGAAACCAGATCCACCATCACCATAGTTACTTGCCAACGGATCCCCTAACTTAGAACCTTGATTTCCAGGAGTTGATCCTGTACCATCACCAGTTCCTTGTGCATTATTCTTTTTGCCTTTATACAAAGCATTTGGGTTCACTGCTGGGGTTGCATCTTTTTTCTCTGCTGTAGACTGTTCAGCATTTGCTTTAACAGGTTTTTCAGTTTTTGCAACAACAGGAGCTTCTTCCACATCTTGGGTAGCTACAGCTTTATCAGCAACTTGCTGTGAAGGTGTAGGAATAGGTGTAGAATTCGGATCAATTTTATCGGGTCTTACATTGTTGGCATTTTCGTCCATGGACGGTTCATCCACACTCATGTAATCTTCGCCCATACCTTCAGGTGATGTACCGTAATTCACGATGATACCACCCATACCATATTCTGGAAGATTTTGACCAAATACAATAAAGAAGCCAATGACTCCTAACGCAGCCATTACCAATGTTGAAATCCCTAATGCCTTAGGTAAATTATTTTCTTCTTGAAATTGATTGTAGTACATTTTTCCTTATCTCTTCTATTTCGACCTACGAAAGCCTAAAACGTTTAATATTAATTTATTAATCCTTTTTAGGTTCTGTTGCCAACACCATTTTCACCTTCAATTTGTTTGCGATGTCCATAACGGAAATCACATTTTGGATAGGCACAGTACTGTCAGCATAAAGCATAACCGTTAGTTCTTCCCCAGTCGCCATATTCGATTGAATATAAGATTCCAGGTTTTCTAGTGGCATTGCTTGTTTATCCACATGATATACTAAATCGCTATTAATAGAGATTGTCATTGTCTTTTTAGCCACTGACTGTTCTCCAGCACTTGATTTAGGTAAAAGTAATTTTACCACTTGTGGATTTGATACTGCGGAAGCCAACAGGAAGAACAACATCAAGAAAAACATGATATCATTCAAGGCAGCTGTATGTACTTCTGCAGCGGGTTTATTTCTTCTATTACGTAAATTCATGTTAAGTTATTTTAAAGATTAGGATGCTTAGCTTACATGCTAGGCTCATCCAATAAATCGATAAATTCGATTGCGTCTGTTTCGATGCGCAAAATCAAGCGCTCAACCATCATGTTCAAAATATGGTATCCAATATATGCTAAGATACCAATTGTAAGACCAGATGCAGAAGCAATCATCTTAACGTAAAGACCACCAGATACGGAACCGATATCGATACCGCCAGCCATCTCTACATCACGGAAAATCTGGATTACCCCGAAGATTGTACCAACGAAACCAAGCATTGGAGCAATACCTGCGATAATACCTAAGATATTGATGTTTTTCTCAAGTCTAGAAACCTCTAGTTTACCTTGATTTTCAATAGCACCTTCAATATCTTTAATTGGGCGACCAACACGTGTCAACCCTTTTTGTAACATTCTTGACAATGCTGAATTGTTGGAACGACATGCAGCCATTGCTGCATCAATTTTTCCAGACAAAACGTTACTTTTCACCTGTGCCAATAATCCACCTTCGGATCTACTTGCCTTACGAATAGTAATATAACGTTCGAAAAAGATAACCAATCCTAGGAAGAATAATAATAGGATCGGAATCATAATCCATCCACCCTTCATTAGGAGTTCTAAAAGATTAAGATCATCTGTAGGAGTAGCTAATGCTACTGGTTGTTGTACCGCTTGATTCAATGTATCAACGATTCCAGGGTTTTGTACTAACGACATAGTTTAATAACGTATTTTTTGCTGTTTGATTGATTTACTTATTTAATTTTTTGACTCCATGCATCTGCGACATATTGTTTTCTTACAATTCTCAATGCTGAATCTGCTTGTTCTTTTGTTTCATAGGAATCCCAAATCACCTTCTTTTTGTTATGCGCCAAATTACTTGGAATCACTCTTACAGATTCGACACCTGCTTTATTGAAAGACTCTGCTTGTTCGTACGCTTGTGCCAAAGTGTTATGTGTACCTATCACTATCTGATAGGTATGATTTTCTGGTATTAAAGGATTATAGACCTTCTTGCCTGCAACTGTAGCAGCACTATCAGGAGCATTTGGATTCGTAGATAATGTAGAATCCTGTGGCGTTCCGATATTGGCTGTAGAATCTGTAGCAGGTTCTTCAATACCTGCATTCAATAGGCTATCAGATCTTAAGGCTGCTTCTTTGACTGAATTTGTATGATTCACATAGAGCAATCCAGCTATAATCAAAATTGCGAGGACTGCCGCCCAGATATACCATTTTGATTTATTTGGAGCTTGAGGTTCTTCATAATACTCTTCAGTAGCTACAGCTTCTGTCTCTTGCTCTAAATTCTCTGTGGTAACATCCACAGGCACTGTTTCTTCTACTGGTGTTTCCACAACCGGCACAATCTCTTCGATAGGTGGACCTTCCACCACTGGCAGAGCTGTACCTTCAATAGGTTGAAGCTGAAAACCGCTTAAGTCTTCTGCTTTAAATACTAAAGAAGAACCGTGCTTGATTAGCTGTCCGACATGGTTCAAGGTAACTGAACCATTTTCCTTGATAGTTTCCAGAAGATTAAAAACTGCTTCCTGAACTTCCGCCTCAGCGGCTTGTCTAGATGATTGAGTTGACTGCTGAATAAAGTCAATAAAATCAACGCCATCAGTAGACTTGCTATCAAATTCCAGATATTTTACAGGAGGTAAATACACTCCTCTGCGGTCATCATATACCGAAGGTGTATGAATGCGTTTGAAAACTCCCAAACCCTTCACATACACTTCGTTTCTATGCTTTAATACCTGATGAATGTATCTTCCTAAATCCATTTATTTGTTTGCTGATGCAAATTTAAAGTTTGTTAGATTAAAACGAAAAATTTAAACCACCTAAAATATTAAAACCTAATTTAGGATAGTATAAATAACGTTGGTATTCTGTGTTCAGCATGTTATTTGCTTTCACAAAAACACCTAAATATTTTGTTGCTTTATACTCAGCACCCGCGCTTAAATCAAAGAACGATGCAATAGTTTCTTTATTGAATGCATCTGCAATCAATACTCCATTTGAATCATAGCTATATTGAGGTGCAAATGCATTTCCATGGAACAATGCTTCAGCATCAATAAACAATTTCTCAGAAATATTGAATCTAGCATTCGCTGCTAAGCGCATTTTTGGAAGGTGCCAAGCCTCTTCTTGGTTCACCATGGTATACTGATCGATGTTTAAGCGACCTCCAAGATTCACCAATTGTGATAATCTTACATTAATTTCACCTTCGATACCGACATGTTTTACGGCTTCATCTCCGTTACCATCATATACTAAATCAAATCTGAAAGGTGTTTCCATATTGTTTACAAACATTGCCATGTTTTCAACTTTTCTGTAGAAACCTTTCACCTTGTAACCGAATGTTGCACCTGCATTTCCTTTAATACCACCATAGATATTCATACGGTCGATTGTGTTTTGGATATTAAAGTTTGGACCTAGGTAAGGATTCAGTCTAGTAAAATCACGGAATGATCCTTTTTCAACTCCTCCGGTCACACCACCAAAGATGTAAAAATACTCAGGAGCCAAGGCGAAATCGATTTCTGCTTCAGGGAATACATTAAATCTAGAGTTGTCTCCAAATTCTGAAACGATGTTTGCACCTAAAGTGATATTATAGTTATCCCCTTTGAAACGGATATAAGGATTAATACTTGCAATTGAGTTGTTCAATTTACCATTATCGGTATTATTTACACCGGTAATACCATTGTAATCCAATGCAAGATTTGCCCCAGCATTGAATGCACGGTATCTTTTATTTAAATATCCTGATAGGGCGATTGAGTTTTCCTTAGCACTAAATTTATCGCTGTATGCGTAAGCATCTGCTTTTACAGAGTAGCTCAATGCATCTTCGTTTTCAGGGTCATAGTTGCTAGTCAACTCACCTGTGAAATAAATATCATTGAATCGTTGTGCTTCGCGAGTAGGATTAATGCTATTTCCATCAATATTTTCAGGAATACCATAAAAACGTGTTCCAAACCCATTATATCCAATCACTCCATCTAGTGTAAATAAAGGGAAAATACGGCGTCCAAAAACTCCGACTTCTTGTTTTGAGAATTTTTGATCTTCTAAATTACCTTTTTGACTTAAATGTTTTGCGAATCCTCCGAATCTGATATCTTCATAATCTTCGACAGCAAAATAAGCTTCGCCTAAGATTGTGTTGAAGTTACCAGCTCCAAATTTGAAATAGTTACTTTTATGGTCCAATATTTTTGAGAATGGTGTTTCCATAATTCTCAATTCACTCAGACCTGTATTGATATCTAATTTTTTATCAGGAACACTACCATAGCTCAGCTTAGGCATGTATTCTCTTTTGTTAGTCATATCAGGACTACGACGGATTTTTACTGCGTCAGCAAGAATAGGTCTATAATCACGAACGATATCAAATGAATCCAAAGTTACAGGGCGGTCGGTAGTGTCTCTTCTTTGAGCTTGTGCTCCTATCCCCATCCCCAACAACAAGGTTAATATTGCAGATTGTTTAAAAACAGTGTTCAACTTCATCTTTTCCTATTCTTATTTAATATTTTCCAATAATTTTTTCGCTTCATCCAAAATACCATCTTCAGTATTTTCATAATTGTCGATGACACTTTCTAATGTTGATTTTGCTTGGAATTTATCACCTTTAGCGTCGTATGCTTGAGCCATTATGATAAACCCTTTTGCTACCCAATAATCGTATGAAGAGAAGGAATCAGATATGTCAAGTGCAGATTTGATTGCACCATCGTAATTTTTATTTTTCAATTGTTGTTCCGCTACCAAGAATCTTGCTTCTGCTCCTGTCTCAGTTTTAGACTTCAATGCAGCTAAGTTTAATTCTTTCATACCTTCACCACCTTTAGAAGTTGACAAGTAAGCTTTCGCAGCATATAGGTGTGCTCTAGCAATTTCTTCTTCCGAAGACTTTTCATACTTCTTGATAATATTAGCATAGTTCAATGTCTCAGCGTAATCACCCATATTGAAGTAACTAATCAATAGGTTATTTACTGCCCAACCATAATTCTCTTTGTATTCAGAAGTTAACTCTAACTTCTTCAATACCTGAACTGCCTCATTATATGCTTTATTTCTGATATGTAATTTAGATACAGAAATCAATGTACGCTCTGTATATGCAGATGTCCAATCATTCATAATGATATTGAAATCATGCATTGCTTCTGTATCATTGCCTAAATTCGCATTACTTTCAGCACGGATAAAACGAGCATGTTTCTCTTGAATTGGTTTAGGGAATTTATCAAAGTATGCATTGACAGCTTCAATGGATGCCTGCCAGTTTCCGCGGTCAAATAATGTACGTGCGATTGAGAACGTATGAGCATCCTGTTCAGCTGTACTTAAGTCACCGATGTTCGTACTTGTAGCATAGCGGATATATCCCGAAGCATCACCTTTATCTAAATAGATGTTCTCAATAGATGCCAATGCTTGTTTAGCTTCATCTGTAGTAGGATATTGGTTAACTACTCTTTGGAATGTTGCCAATGCAGCATCGTTATCATCTTTGTTATATTGTACTAAACCAATTGTGGTAAGAGCTCTAGGTACATATGAACTTCTAGGGTATTGTTCAACCATTTTTTGCAGGCCATCAATAGCACGGTCGTGATCACCCATTAAGAAATAAGTGTATGGAACTTCAAACGCAACATCATCTGCATAGTTTGATTTCGGATATTTCGACATCACTGAATTCAATGTCGAAATCTTTCCATTATTATCACCTTGTAATCCTAATAAAATACCTTTTTGGAACAAAGCATAATCTTGACTTTGTGCACCAGAAGAGATCAATCTATCGTAGTAGTTAGCTGCTTTGCTATAGTTCTTGATTGCTAGATACGAGTCAGCGGCACGGGCCATGGCATCATTTCTAGTATTCAGGTCAATACCGTCTTTACCACCACCAGCTAAGAAACGTTCAAAGTAATTAGCCGCAGTACTGTAGTTGTCTGCTCTGAATGCTGCATATGCCAAAGCATAGTTAGCATAGTTATAAACATCAGTTTTTCTTGCTGCTGGTAATTGCAAGAATTTGTTGAATGCAGCAACTGCTTCTTTGTATTTGCGAACTTCGTACATTGCTTCAGCTTTCCAATAGGTTGCTAAAGCAAATATTTCCTCATCGTAACGGTTTGCTTCAGAACGCATAAACATGGAAATAGCATTTTCAAATGCACGTTCATTGTAGTATTCAAGACCACGATAATAAGTTACTTTTTGGTATGCTGCATTAGCGTCCCTGCCTCTAGTTGGCAAGTCTTCCAATACATCCACCGCAGCACGGTAATTTTTGGTACTCAATAAAACTTCTGCCAATAATGTCTTAGCTTCTTCCTGGCGCTTTGACCTTGGATAAGTCTGCATATACTCGTTTACAGCATCCAAAGCTACTTGGTGGAATTCTAAGTCATACGACAATTTCGCATAATTGAATAAACCTTCTTCTTTTAATTGCGGATCAAAATCCAATTTCGATGCTCTGAAGAAAGCATTTCTAGCGCTTTGTTTATTGCCAGTCTTTAAAAATGCATCTCCTAAAGTAATCATGGCACTTTGGAAATAAGCATCAGGTTCTTCTAATTTTTCTAATTCAGAAATCGCTTTTTCGTACTCACCTAATTTGTAATTGATATAACCAATTTGGTAGCTATCTTGGTTGTTCTGAGTTTTGCCTTGATCCTGAGCTTGGAACCTATCGTAGAATTCTTTTGATTTTTCTAAATCTCCCTTAATGAAATAAGTTGCAGCTACTATGCGCAACATTTCAGTTTCGCTTTCCTGTTTAGTTGTTTCTAACTTAGGGAGAGCGTAAGCCAATACTTCATCATAACGCTTATCTAAGAAGTATAAAGCTGTGATATAATATGGATAACTGTTTTCATAAGTTTTTGAACCTTCAAGACGTTCAAATTCATTTAAAGCAGTTTTATATTCTTGATTTAAATAGCTTAGGTATGCTGAATAATAGATTGATGCTTCCTGATATTGGCCGCTTTGGTCTTTCAATTCATTGAATACAGGTCTTGCAGCTTCATAATCACCAGTCATGAATTTTGAATAAGCAAGTTTGAAACGATATTCTGTATTCTCTGCACCTGCCAAATTCTTGCTATCAATTTTTTCAAACCACTCAATTGCTTTTGGATAATCTTTTTGAGCATAATAAGACTTACCGATTTGAAAATAAGCGGCTTTTGAGTTAGCACTTGCCGGGTAGTCTTTAATATATTTTAAGAAACGATTTTCAGCATCTGTTTCACCCAGTTCAAGTGCGCACACTGCTTGGTAGTATCTTACATTTTCTTTTAATAAACTTAGTTCCTTGGTTTCATCTAATTGGAGAGAAGATTTAGTTCTGATTTCTTCAAATTTATCGAACTGTTTTGCCGCCGAACTGAACTTCCCTCTTTCATACAGCTCTAGACCATCCTTATAGGCTTTATTTACCTCTTGCCAAGCAGAATGTTGCGCCAATACTGGTGTACTCAATAAGCTCATCGCCACACCTAACTGGTAAATTTTTTTATACATATGATTGAATACTCCTTAAAATGAATGCATTTTGTTTATCGATTTTGTTGTATTAATGTGATAACATGATACAACTCCTTCAACCTACGAAATTAATGTATAACTTGTATGTTTTCCTCAAAAGTTGTTAACAACTGTGGATAACCTAGGGGTTTTAACGATATTTAACATTAGCAAGGTTGAGGTTAATTTTAGTCGGTAGAAACTCAAGGATATTTCGAGGACGAGCGAAAAGTTTTTGGATGGGATTATAGCTCCAAAAACCTAATATTTGACAATTAAAATAAAGGATAAAAAAAGCGTAAGAATACTGACTACAGCAATCTTACGCTTTTGTAAAAATATTAAGACGTTATCTCTCTGTTAAGATCGACAGCTCTCTATTGTCTTATTTCGATTGTCTAATTATCCTCTCTTTCCTGCCAATAGATATAGAACAGCCATACGAACGGCTACTCCGTTTTCAACCTGGTCAAGGATAATTGAATGGCTACTATCAGCAACGTCTGATGTTATTTCGACGCCTCTGTTGATAGGTCCTGGATGCATGATAACGATTTCTTTATCTAGTGAATCCAATATTTGTTTGTTTAGCCCGTAAAGCATTGAATATTCTCTCAATGAAGGGAAGTATGCAATATCCTGACGTTCTAATTGTATTCTCAGCATGTTTGCGACATCACACCAGTTCAAAGCTTTCATTAGGTCATGTTCGACTTTTACCCCTAAAGAAGTGATGTATTTAGGAATAAGGGTTGTTGGTCCGCAGACCATAACTTCGGCACCTTGTTTTTGTAGACAAAGAATATTTGACAGAGCTACTCTAGAATGTAGAATATCTCCTATGATTGCAATTTTTTTACCGGCTACTTCACCAAGTCTTTCGCGTATTGAAAATGAATCCAATAGTGCTTGAGTAGGATGTTCATGAGCACCGTCTCCAGCATTTACAATTTGCGCATTCACATGTTTGCTCAAGAATACGCCTGCACCAGCATAAGGATGTCTCATCACGATCATGTCGACTTTCATCGCCAAGATGTTGTTTACTGTGTCTATTAGGGTTTCACCCTTGCTCACAGAAGATGATGATGCAGCGAAATTCACGATATCTGCTGACAATCTCTTTTCAGCCAGTTCAAAAGAAAGTCGAGTTCGGGTTGAATTTTCAAAGAAAACGTTGGCAATGGTAATATCTCTCAATGAAGGCACCTTCTTGATAGGACGGTTCAGCACTTCTTTGAAGTTTTGTGCGGTGTCCAGGATCAATTGGATATCATTGCTATTTAGATCTTTGATACCTAATAAATGGCGTGTACTAAGTTGTTCAGAGTTTGACATTTGTAAACAATAAAATCTTTTCTATTTCTTCTCGGTGATCAACACAATACTATCGTTATCATCGACTTCTTTCCAGCTCACGATTACTTTTTGGGAATCTATTGAATCTACTTGGATTCCAATATAGTCAGGTTGTATTGGGATCTGTCTTGAAAAGCGGCGATCTACCAATATCATCAATTCTATTCTGTTGGCACGTCCGAAAGCTTGGATGGCATCCATTGCCGAACGAATTGTTCTTCCAGTCCACAGTACATCATCCACGAGGATAACGTCCTTACCTTCTATAATAAAATCTATGACCGTACTATTGGCAGCAAGAGGACTTGCTCCCTTCATTCTGAAATCATCTCTATAAAAAGTGATGTCCAAAATACCCAAAGGCACTTCAACACCTGTCATTTCTTTGATTTCCTGTACTAATCTTTTTGCTAAATAGGTTCCTCGGGGTTGAATTCCAATGATTACAGCGTTGGAGAAATCTCCGTGATTTTCAATTAATTGTTGAGACAATCGCTTGAGCGTAATCTGAAACTTCGGTCCATCTAATAATATCGATTGTTTCATCTATGGATTTATTTAGGCAAAAATAAGGCATTTTTTCCAAAAATCGTAATCTAAGCCAAATAGGATCGGAAAATAAAAAAAGCAGCTTTATAGTAAGCTGCTTTTTTTCAAAAGGTTATTAATTGTTTATTTTTAAATATTTTGATACAAAGAAATTATCGACTTTTTGGTTTGGATAGTTCCTTGATAAATATTCAACTGATTCTCTTGGGAGTAAGGTTATTCTAATATCAACTTTTAATTCGGAATCAAGTATAGACATTAGATGACTTTTTGAGTACACTCCTGGGATCGAAATATCCCTTACAGAACCAATAAATAGCTTACCAGAATTCTGATAATACGTAATCATTGATGGAGTAAACATCATCATATATTCTCGATCGCTTACTTGAAACTGCTTAACAATTTCTTTTTTATAAGAAGGATCTAACACGAACCATTCTCCCTTGTTAATACGTGCTTCATATGTCACAATACCATTGTTATAATATTCCTTTATATCACCAACATTAATAAACACATCAGCAGATGTAGCAGAAAAATTTGAATATCCTTGACGCCAGGTTGTCGAGTATGAAGTACATGCATCACAATATCTGGAATAATCAAAATTCTCTTTAATTAGTATTCTTTTTTGTAGTGAAGATTGTCCTTTCAGTGAAATTGGAGTGCCCCATCCAGAACTAGATTTTGGACCATAAAAATCCATTTTTAAAAGGTCAATATAGAAGTCTCCTATTCTTCCAAGATTAGAACTAGGAACAGTATATCCGCTTAAAATGGTGTTACCATTTATTCCATTTGCTCCATTAGTTCCATTTGTGCCATTAATGCCATTTAAACCATTAGTTCCATTTACACCATCTTTACCGTTTAATTCTATTCCTGCTCCCCAGTTTCCCGCTTTTTTGGGCCCAAATAGTATTTTAGTATTGATGTTTATGTAAAAATCCCCATCTTTTCCTAAAGAATTTGACGGATCTGTAGTTCCATTCAAAATTGTATTTCCATTTTCTCCTTTTATTCCCTGTTGACCTTGAGCACCTTGTTGACCTTGCTCTCCTTGAATTCCTTGTGGTCCTTGTGCCCCTTCTTTTTCACAAGAGTTTAGGAATAAAAGTCCTGATAAAACTAGTGCATTGAAAATTTTCTTCATTTTAATTATAATAAGTTTGATTTTGCGCAAAGCTATCCAAGAAGAATATCACATCCCTACGGTTTACCGTAATTCAATAAATTATTAATTTATAAGGAAGCGAATAAATAAAAAAAAGCCCATGCATAATCTGCATGGGCTTTCCATATTATTTTCTATTTCTAATTATTCGCTGCTTCGAATAAAGGTCTATATGTTTCAAAGATTTGATTGACTTCTTTCAACAGGTCTTGTTGTTTAGCATCCGTCAAAACTCTTTGATAGTTTTGGATTGCTGCCAATCCGAAACGCATATTTCTGAATTCCAAGTTTGGTTTTGTTTCAGCAATATTCATATAGTAAGCCATATTCTCACGTAAGAACTTAAGATTTCTCTTTACGATTTCATTCGCCTTTTCTGCTTCTCCAGTTTTGTACATGGCGTCTACCAAACTACTGTACGAGAACACTTCAGACATCAAGTAAGGACGTTTAGGCATATTTTCATAAGCATTTACAACTAGCTTTTTCGCTTCGTTGTTCTTACCCATTGCCAATAAGTTCTGAGCTGTTTCACCGAAGATAGTTCCAGCATACATACTGATATAACGGTATGAATCAGGATCTAAATATTTAGAATTAGCGATATTACCCCAAGTGAATTTATTGATAATATTATTATAGGTTCCTTCAACATCAGAAATTGGTCCTGAAACATCTCCTTCAGATGCTATAGCAACTGGCATCAAACGCATTGCAAAACCTTCAGATACTAAGTATTTATCCAATCCAATAAAGTTTTCTTCAGGTGTTGTTGTAGTAAAATAAACTGGGCGTTTCCAATTATTATTCGCCAATATCGCCAGTATTGATAGATCAGCTCTACTTACAATGCCACTGCTATAGTTCCATTGCATTGTATCGACGATTGCGTCTTCCCATTCTTTAGGCACAACTTTATTTGCAACGACAGCTTGTTTATCAACTTTTAACTGCATATTCTTGGTAGGCAGAATGTTTGCCCAATCACCGCTTTGCAATTGCACTTTGTACTGTTGATCATCAGACAACATAATCTGCAATAGGTCTTCCACATCTACATATCCCGGGATATTCATATCACTGAAATATATAACATCACGAACTCCATCTTTGATTTTTTCAGGGTCAATATTTAATGGTAATGCATCAGCGTCATTAACCTTGTGCATCATCTGCTTCATATACCAATCTGCACTCAATAAACTAAGGTTGACTACACGCACGTCTGTTCTAAAACCTTCAACTTCTTGAACGTACCACAATGGATAAGTATCATTATCACCATAGCTAAATAGGATTGCATTAGGAGCACATGATTCCAGATAATTTTTAGCCATATCACGTGCCAGGAATTTTTCGGAACGATCGTGGTCATCCCAGTTCTGGCTTGCCAATAATACCGGTACACACAACATAGACACAGCTGTAGCGCCGATCGCAGCGTTTTTAGCATTTACCTTTTTACTTAATAGATCAGCAATCCAAATCACACCCATACCAACCCAAATACAGAAAGCATAGAAAGATCCGGCATAGGCATAATCTCGCTCACGCGGTTGTAATGGAGTTTGATTTAGATATAATACAATAGCAAGACCTGTAAAGAAAAACAGAAGGGCAACCACTGAGGCGTCTCGCTGTTGATTTTTAAACTGCCAAAGAGCTCCCAAAATCCCCAAGATTAATGGCAAGAAGAAATAGGTATTTCTTCCAGCGTTTTCTTTCTCTGAGGTTGGCAAAGCATATTGGCCTCCTAATCGGATATTATCGATTGGTTTAATTCCCGAAATCCAGTTTCCTTCAGTGAATGAACCCTGTCCTTGTTGGTCATTTTGTCGACCTACGAAATTCCACATAAAATATCGGCTGTACATCTGCCCTATTTGATATCCGAAGAAGAATTTCAGGTTATCAGCCATGGTCGGTTGTTCCTGCGGACCGAGATTTAAAAATTCCCTATAATATGATTCATGTTTATCGGAATATATACGCGGAAATAAGGTACTACGACTCCAGGTATAATCGAATTTTTTCTTAGCTACAACATATTTATTACCATCTTTACGATAGATATTTCCTGTTTCAAAGACATCTGTTGGTTTGGCATCAAAGTATCTTCCTTTCAACAATGGCTCATCACCATATTGTTCACGGTTTAAGTAACTTAAGAATGTAAATACGTTATCTGGGTCGGAGTTGTTTAAGGTAGGGTTTGCTTTAGCACGCACTAAAATCATAGTGAATGAACTATATCCAAAGATTACAAATGCTAAACTTAACAAAGCTATGTTTAGGATAGGTTTCACATTTTTCCATGAGTACCAGATTCCAAAAACAAGCAGTCCGGCTACCAATAAGGCGAAGAATGTTGCACCTGTTCCAAATCCCAATCCCAATGAATTCACAAAGAATAGGTCAGTGAATGCTGCAAACTTAATCAAGTACTGAATTACCCCCCAAAGTACGATTGCAAGAACCAGGATTCCAATCCCTAATGTTTTTGCTATCCCTGCTCCAGTGATTTTAGAAGACCTTCTGAAATATACAACTAAAGCAATTGCAGGAATCACCAATAAATTCAGCAAGTGAACTCCGATGGAAAGTCCCATGACATAAGCGATCAAAATCAACCATCTATCGCTTCCTGGCTCATCCGCATGCTCTTCCCATTTAAGAATAGCCCAGAATACGACGGCAGTACACAGGGAAGACATGGCATATACCTCAGATTCTACTGCTGAGAACCAAAATGTATCAGAGAATGTGTAAGCCAATGCGCCTACTACTCCTGCTCCCATAATCTTGATTAGATTACCTTCTGAAATAGCTTCAGTTTTTGAGAAGCTTACATATGCTTTTTTCGCAAGGGCTGTAATGGTCCAGAACAAGAAATTGATGGTTAGTCCGCTACATACTGCTGATCCTACGTTCATCCAATATGCAATACGGGTATTGTCTCCCATTGCGAGGTTTGAAAACAGATTTTGAATCATCAAAAACAAAGGAGCACCAGGCTGGTGTACAATCTGTAACTTATATGCTGAGGCAATAAATTCACCTGTATCCCACCAACTCGTTGTTTTTTCAAGCGTCAATATATAGGTCAAGGTGGCTATAATTCCCACTGCCCAACCTAACAGATTATTGATTTTTTTATAGTTCATACTAAAATATAGAAGGTTTTTCTAAAAAATTATGCTTCGAAAATAAGGATTCCAAATTATAATTAGACAAATAGTTTCTATTTATTAGCCATAAAAACTTTGAATCTCTTCATATGGCCCCCTAGATCGATAATACCTAAAAAAATATTGCTCTGAAAATCAGTATATTTAATAATTAACGCAATTTTTTATTTGCAGATTAGAAAAGTCGACGTATATTTGCATCGTCAAAAGGGGATAACCTGATGACAAAACCAAAAAGGATTGCCCAATAGTATAATGGTAGTACGACGGTTTTTGGTGCCGTTTGTCTTGGTTCGAATCCAGGTTGGGCAACATCAAAAAGGCTTGAAACAATGTTTCAAGCCTTTTTTCATTTATGCTCTTCAAATTACCGAACCCTCCTATAAATAGGTATTTTTTTTGGATTGTTAAATCAGCATATTTGGTCTATAACTATTAACATGAAAATACAATCTACCTAAGTGACTGTCATATTCTATACTGGATGGAAATTGGCAAAAGATTTGACTTAATGGAGAAAATTAAAAATTCACTTACAATAGAATTCTGATTGTGCTTTGTCTAGGATCATGGTGAAAATAGATTCTTAAAAACATAAGTCATAGGTTGTATAAATCGTAATATATGTCTGATCACAAGAAAAAACTGGCTTTAGTAGATGACCATCCTATCGTTATTGAAGGATTAAAATCAATTATTACGGCTTGGAACAACCAATATGACCTGACTTGTTTTGCAGACGGCAATTCGGTACTGTCTTTTATAAAGGAGAATTATGTGGATATCGTGCTGTTGGACATCTCTCTTCCTGACATCAACGGTTTGGACGTATGTAAGATCATCAAATCTGAGAACCCAAAGATAAAGGTTATAGGATTGAGCAATCGTGCAGAAATGAGTATTATTTCTGACATGATGGATAATGGTGCTTCTGGTTTTCTATTAAAGGAAATCCCTTCCTGTGAGATTTTGAAGAGCATTGAATTGGTTCTGAAGGGCGGCATAGCATTGAATGAAGGCATACAAAAGATATTAGCTGAGAAAACTGAAATAGCGTCAAAGCTACCTTCCTTGACAAAGCGTGAGAGCCAGCTTATCCAACTCATGGCCCAAGGAAAAACTACAACAACTATTGCTGAAGAATTATTCCTCAGCAAATTCACAGTTGACACTTACCGCAAGAATTTGTTACAGAAATTCAAGGTCAAAAACAGCAATGAGCTATTGGTATTACTCATTGAGAATAAAATGATTTGAACCTTCGACAATAAATTAAAATTATATAGTCCCAAAAAGTATGATTCTACCTATTTCTGGAACAATATACCTGAGGGTCTTTTAATCTAATTTTATATTCTAAAACATTTATCTAACTTTGCGGCTACATAAAGTTAACAAGCTTTTAAGTAGAATAACATTGGTGCAGAAAACGAAAATTCAATATAAAAAACCCCAATAAATCATTTCACCATGCCTTTGCAATTTAATACCGTAAAATTATTTGCTGGTTCAGGAACCTTAGAATTAGCAGACAAGATTTCAAAATCATACGGAAAACCCCTAGGAGACATGACTTTGTCGAAGTTTTCGGACGGCGAAATTCAACCATTCTACAACGAATCAGTACGTGGTAGTGATGTTTTCCTTATCCAATCTACCAATCAACCGACCGACAATCTTTTGGAATTGTTATTAATGATAGATGCTGCTAAGCGTGCTTCAGCTCACTACATTACTGTTGTTGTTCCCTATTTTGGGTATGCCCGTCAAGACCGTAAGGACAAACCACGTGTTGCGATCGGCGCAAAAATGATTGCTAATTTGATCATGGCTGCCGGAGCACACCGCATTATGACAATGGACTTACACGCTGCACAGATCCAAGGTTTCTTTGACATCCCTGTTGACCATTTGGACGGCGCTATCATTTTCGTTCCTTACATCAAATCATTGAATCTAGAGAACTTAATGATTGCATCTCCTGATATGGGTGGTTCTTACCGCGCTCGTACATTTGCAAAATTCTTCAATGCTGAGGTTGTTATTTGTGATAAACGCAGAAAACGTGCGAATGAGATTGAATCTATGTCTATTATTGGTGATGTAACAGGTCAGGATGTTGTATTGATCGATGACATCTGTGATACTGCAGGTACACTTTCTAAAGCTGCCGCATTGATCATGGAAAATGGTGCAAAATCGGTACGTGCCGTTTGTACTCACGCTGTATTATCAGGGAAGGCATACGAAACTATCGAAAACTCAGTGTTAAGTGAAATGATTGTTACTGACACGATTCAATTGAACCCTGAGAAAGCTGCACAGTGCACTAAGATCAAGGTTCTTTCTACTGCGAGTTTATTTGCAAACGCCATTAAGAATGTTAATGAACACGGTTCAATTTCTGATTTATTCGACGTTAAATAAATCGAAGAACCATCAAAATACAAGAGGATACCTTATAAGGGTATCCTTTTTTTATGCTTTTTATTATTTCAACTGACTATGAAGCATTTATTTTCCGTTAACGGTAAAATTTCCTTTTAACAATTCAAGTAATTGATTATCTTTGCACCTCAAATTTAATAACATTAATATGAAATCAATTGCTATTAGCGGTTCTCCAAGAGAGAACGTAGGGAAAAGAGATGCAAAGGAATTGCGTTACGAAGCTAAAGTACCAGCAGTTCTTTACGGTGGTAAAGAACAAACACATTTCTCTGTATCCGCAGCTGATTTGAAACCAGTTCTTTACACTCCAGAAGTAATCTTCGTAGAATTGGATATCGATGGCAAAAAATCTAAAGCTATCGTTCAAGAAGCTCAATTCCATCCATTAACTGACGAGGTTACTCACGTAGACTTCTTACAATTATTTGATGACAAGGAAGTTTCTGTAAACATTCCAATCAAATTAGTAGGTACTTCTCCAGGTGTTAAAATGGGGGGTAAATTAGTTCAAAAATTACGTAACCTTCGCGTTAAAGCACTTCCTAACAACTTACCTCAAGATATCGAGGTTCCTATGGAAGGCTTAGAAGTAGGTAAATCTTACCGTGTTGGCCAAGTAGAATTAAAAGATGCTAAAGTATTGAATAACTCAGACGATACAATCGTTTCAGTTACTATGTCACGTGCTCTTCGTCAAGCTGAGCAAGAAGCTGCTAAAGCTGCTAAAGGTGGTAAAAAATAAGTAATACTAACATCTAGTATAAAAACATTGAAGGCATCGAATAATCGATGCCTTCTTTTGTTCAACTAAATATATAAGGTTTAATGTGTTCTTAAATCTTGTTTGCTTCCACCTCAATAGCTTTAATCGTAGGTGTATAATCTACTCCCAAACCTTCTTGCTGATAAACCAATTCACCTTCCTCATTGAATAAACTTATAATATTTGAATGTGAAAAATCAATTGGAGAAATCTTTTTATAGTTCACTGCCAGCGTTGCGGCAAATTCTCTAGTTGCTTCATTATCAGACCTCAGGAATAACCACTGATCACCATCCATCTCATTATCGATAGAAAATTGCTTTAATTTCTCGGGTGTGTCCGTTTCAGGATCGATACTTACCAATAAAAACTTGACCTTATCTTTGTTTTTAGTTTTTATGGTCTTTTCTATATGTCTCATATCTGCCACCAATCTAGGACATGCTGCTTGACAGGAAGTATAGATCATAGCCACTACGACAACATTTCCTTTTAAATCTTTCAACTCCATCTGTTGCCCATTTTGGTTGGTCCAATTTGCGGGCAGATTATACACTGAAAGGTCAGATAAGTCTTCTGTCACTGTTGGTTGTTTCAGATTGTTTTCAGGTTCACTTTTTGTATTTTGGCAGCTGAAGAACAATCCTCCGGCAACCATAAAAAGACCTATGTATTTTATTATTTTCATGTTGTTTTATTTAATGTTTCTGGCACATCGAAAGCCTAAATTTCTTCCTGTATATGCTGCTTTCATGCTTCCACGGAAGGCATACCTCATAAATGCAGCATAATTCATCAAATCACTGGCATTTACGGAAGCTCCTCCACAAAACAGGTTTCCATCATCACCTTTATCTTTCCTTGATTCTCCAGACAAGAATATGCTGTTGAAATCGGAGGTCCATTCCCAAACTAAACCATGCATATCATAGACTCCCCAGAAATTTTTAAAAGTACTCCCGACTTCATTATTGTAAGTTCTAGGTGTTTCATACCAGTTTAAGATGTACTGATTATATGATTTCTTTGTTCTGGCATCAAAAGTCTTTGCATCAGACATGGCTGCGTATTCCCATTCATCCATTGTTGCCAACCTCTTTCCTTTGCTTTCACAATATTTCTTTGCTGCATACCAAGAGACATTGGTTACGGGCGAATTCGGCTTGGCATCACCGTAATCAAAGTCGGACTTCCAATAATTCAAATAACTTTTGTCCGCGAAAATCCTTTTTACCTGGGATTTCGAAAATGCATTATTCTGTTTGAGGAATTCCAGATAATTCTGATTGGTAACAGGAAAGACATCCAGATAAAATGATTGTACTTCCACCGGCTTTTTATCAGCGGTACCATACAATGGAACATAACTTCCCTTTTTTACCAGAACCATTTCCTGACTTATAGCTATTGGTATAAATAGCAACGACGCCAATGGTATTAAAATATATGTCAATGCCTTCAACATATTTGATCAATTAATTGATTGGAAGCACGAGAATACGTGCTTCCAAAATTCTTGTTATTTAGCGCGGCGTTTTTTGATATCCGCAGGAGTAAGGACAGTTTTGTTATTGCCCCAGTTATTGTAAACATAATTTAGAACGTCCGCTACTTCTTGGTCACTTAATGTTTGACTAGGCATCACAGAGTTGTATTTTTCTCCATTTACGGTGATCTCACCTTTTAATCCAAACAAGACAGCATCAATAGATTTATCTTTATTGTTGTTCAGATAATCAGATTTTGCCAATGGAGGGAATACAGCTTTTATCCCTTGACCTTCACTTTGGTGACATGCTAAACATGTTCTGGCAAATATCGCCTTACCATCATTGATAGACTGTTCAGGCGTTTTGTTGACCACCACTTCTTCTTTTTTCTTTTTCGGCATTTGTTGAATAGTACCACCCTCAGGCAAATAGATTCCTTCCATGATTTTTCCTGAATAGATTTGGTGATTTTCTTCACCTTCTACTTTCATCATACCCAATGCACCTTTATTAAATGCCCTAAAAATGGAGTGGTCGACAAGAACCAAAGTTCCTGGTACATCAACTTTGAATTCCACGATAGCAGATCCACCAGCAGGAATTAATGTTGTCTGTATATTTTTATTGATGAGATCTCCACCTTCGACATGAACTTTGTCAAAAATTTCACCGATTACATGGAATGATGACACTAAGTTTGGGCCACCGTTTCCAACGAACAAGCGTATCGTTTCTCCAACTTTAGCCTGAAGAGCGTTTTCATTAACCAATGCATTAACATTACCATTGAAAACTACATAGTCCGCTTCTTCTTTGATGGCTTTGTTCATATCAAATGCTTGAAGACCTTGCTCTCCATATCCTCCTTCGGTATAGAAATCACCTTGCATAACATAGTATTCTCTGTCAACTGGAGGTAATCCTCCTTCAGGTTCTACCAGAATCAATCCGTACATACCATTCGCTACGTGCATACCTACTGGAGCAGTTGCACAATGGTAAACATAGAGTCCAGGGTTTAGACATTTGAATGAAAACGAAACCTCATGTCCTGGAGCTACCAAGGACGATTCAGCACCTCCACCAGGACCAGTTACGGCATGCAAGTCAATATTATGCGGCAATTTATTGTCTGGGTGGTTCTTTAGTAGAAATTCCACTTCATCCCCTACTCTCGTTCTAATAAACTGACCCGGCACGGATCCTCCGAAGGTCCAATAGGTATATTTAACCCCATCAACCATTTCTCCTTCAAGTTCAAGTATTTCCAAGCTCACTTTCAACTTGGTAGCCTCCCTTTTTCCTACGGGTTTCGGAACATGTGGTGGTGATGTCAATTCAGCAACGGACTCCCCTTTTACAGGAATTTTACTGGTATCAGTCGCCTTGCTTTCTGTTGAATTATTACAGCTTGAGAATGCCAATGTAACCCCCAATAGCATGCTCAAAATTTTGATGTTTCCTTTCATATTGTTTTGTTAATATGTACTCGTTTTACCTTTTTTTCCTTATTTAAAAATACCTCTAAAAACGTTCATAAAATATGAGATTACCCATTGAAAAAAGTGGTCTTCATTACATTTTTGTGACAATAAAATCTTTGTTATTTTAACTGAAAATCCACTTTTTCAAAAAAAAGAAGAGGATGAAATCAACATCCTCTTCTTCTTACTTAAATTAATTTTCATTCGTTGTTTAACGGTTTTTGCTGGCGCAAAATAATTGAGTCAAAATATGGAGATTTTAAATAAGGGTCTCTTCTAATTTTATTGATTTTGGAAATAAAATATTGTTCTCTAAATGTATATGTTTATGAAGATCTTGTTCAAATTCTTTGAGCATATCGAATGCTACTCTATAGGTGCTGCAAGAATCTTCGGGTGCAGTATAGTTATTTGTTAATTCTGCGATTTTTTCAAAACGGTTTCCCTCTGCTTCATGCTCATGGATCATCATACTGATTGGGTTTTGAACAGACCCAAATCTTGGCTGCATATATTGTCCATTCCCACTTTTTGATTCTTCCATTTTTTCAATAAATGGAAATAATACTTTTTCTTCTTTTTCCAAGTGATGTCCGAGTTCCAGCGCGCACTCTTCAAACAATTTATTGATTTCAAAAAGCTCAGGATGTCTTTCGCCATGAACTTTGCAGATTTTATTTAAGTAGGTCAATAGGATAGGCGTTTTTTCCCTTACGTATCTGTGATGGGTCTTCACAATATAGGAAGCCAATAAATCCGATGGCCATGAATTAAAATCAATTTGTTCACTAGCACCTTCATTCAAAACAGCCTGTACTTCTGTCAATAAAGCATTTTTGTCAATCCCTTTTTTCTCGGCTGCTTTTTCGATAGACACTTGTCCACCGCAACAGAAATCTAATCCATATTTTGTGAATACTGCAGCGGTTTTAAAATTCTGAGCTACAATATTTCCGATTTTTTCATTTATTAAGTTTTCCATGATATTATTGTTTTTTATTTTTTAGCGTTAAATCAAATACAAACCAAGCTATTGCGAATACACCGATTGCGAATACGACATCTCCAGCAGTACGCATCCATTTTAAGAACACCATTCCTGGCTGCTGCATCAATTCAGCAGATCTTGCGTACCACATTCCTTTGCCGATACTTTCGATTGCTTGCCAAATCCCAACAGGAAGTAAGCTCAACAATGCCATTCCCAAAAGACCGATATTTAAGCCCCAGAATCCAACTTTGATCAGTTTGTCATTCCACTTGACATCTCGGTATAAGCTTCTGAGCACAAACAGCATCAATCCTATTCCCAACATTCCATAAACTCCAAACAAAGCAGTGTGACCATGCAAAGGTGTTGTGTTCAAGCCTTGCACATAATACAGTGCAATTGGAGGATTGATGATGAATCCAAATACACCAGCTCCCAAGAAATTCCAGAATGCCACGGAAATCAAGAAGTAAATCGGCCATTTATAATCTTCCAACCATTTTGTTGCTTTGGAAATTTTATAGTTATGATATGCTTCGAATCCAATAATGGTTAAAGGCACAACCTCCAATGCACTGAAAGTTGCTCCCAATGCCATTACAGCTGTTGGTGTTCCTGAGAAATATAAGTGGTGGAAAGTTCCAAGAATTCCTCCTGACAAGAAAATTATCGTTGAAAACAGAACGCTGGAAGTTGCACTTTTTGGTTTTAACAGCCCTAGCCTTACGAATAAGAATGCCATTACTACAGTTGCAAATACTTCGAAGAATCCTTCTACCCACAAATGAACCACCCACCATCTCCAGTATTCAGCGATTGCCAAATTTGTTTGTCTTCCCCACATTAATCCAGCACCATAAAATAGGGCGATGGCAGAACAGGAGATCAAAAACATAATGATAAGGTTCTTTTCCTCACCTCCTTTTTTCAAAACCGGCAATAGCGGTCTGATCATTAATGCTAACCATACAAAAAGACCAACAAACAAAAACAGCTGCCAAAATCTGCCTAGATCGACATACTCGTAACCTTGATGGCCAAACCAGAAGTTGTCTACCATATCCAGTTTTTGCATCACTCCGAACCATTGGCCAATCATTGAGCCAGCAACGATAATCAATAAGGCTATGAAAAGGAAGTTAACACCAAAGACTTGAAATTTTGGATCCTTACCAGATACCGCTGGTGCTATATATAACCCAGTTGCCAACCAAGCTGTCGCAATCCAAAAAATTGCTAACTGGGTATGCCAAGTTCTGGTGACAGCATAAGGCAAGAATTTATCAATCGGGATTCCATAAAGTCCATCTCCTTCAACTCCATAATGCGCTGTTACTATCCCCAATCCTACCTGAACCAACATTAGAAGGCTTACTACCCAGAAATATTTCTTCACCAAACGCATCGAAGGTGTTACACCTTGCCTTAACAAAGGGTCTTCAGCTGGATATAACAATTCATCGTCTTCACCTGATTTAACTTGATAAAGAACTAATGCCCCTACACAGAAAATCAGCAAAATAATACTGACTCCAGACCAAGCGAGCAAATCCATGGTCATTTCGTTGCCCACTAATTTTTCATTTGGCCAATTATGGGTGTAAGAGACATCTGAATCTGGTCTATTGGTAACTGTTGCCCAAGTTGCCCAAAAGAAGAAAGCATTCATTTTCTGCATTCTTTCTTCATCCTGTATGGAGTTTACTGGAATGGCATAATCTTTCCTCAGTTGATCAAACTTAGGGTCATCAGTAAATAACCCTTTATAGTAATTAGATAATTCTTTGTAAGCAGCTAACCGTTCAGCATCAATAGTGATCGTGTTAGTAGCTGGATCAAATGTGTTTTTTCTGATTTTATTTTTTAGACGAGTTGAAAGAAGAGCTTGTTGTTCTTCTTCTAAATCATCATAAGGTTTAGAATATTGATTATTTGAATAGATATCTAAAATATAGAGTGCTTCACGGTGCAGATAATCGGCAGTCCAGTCAGGAGCGACATACGCACCATGCCCCCAAATCGAGCCCACTTCTTGGCCACCTATGCTTTGCCAAACATTCTGTCCGTCCTTAATATCCTCACCACTGAATATTTGATTTCCATTTTCATCTACGACTTTTTCTGGAATGGGCGGAGCTACTTGATAAATCTCATATCCATAGTATAATAATACACCGAAGGATATGATAACTACCAATATAAAGGACCACCATAATTTTTTCTCTCTTGTCATTTTTGCTGAGGATTTTATCTTTTGAAAAAACTAGTGCAACTCTAAAGCTGCACTAGCTTAACTTATTTCAACTATTCGGCTATTATTTTTCCTTTCATAAGTGAAGCATGCCCAGGGAAAGAGCAGATAAAATCATATGTACCAGGTTTATCCAAAGTAAATTCGATTTTACTTTCTTCTCCTCCACCAATTAAATCTGTGTGAGCCACTATATCACTCGATTGAGGGATATATTCTGTTTCCTGTGCTTGTAGAGCTGCTTCAGAGAATTTAGCTACGTCAGCACCTGCCTTTAATACAATTAGGTTATGGCCCATCACCTCTTTTCCCATTTTGCCAACATGTTTCAGTGTCAAACTAATTGGTTCACCTGCTTTTACATGTAATTCATTCACATTAAACTGCATTTGGTCATTACTTTCTACCGTAATGGTATTTGAAGTTGTAGATGTTGTCTCTGAAGGCGCTGAAGTTGTTGCAGGAGCTTCTGCTGGAGTTTCAGTAGTATGAGCGCTATGGTCTACTTGACTGGAGTTACTTTGTTCAGAGTTTCCACAAGAAGCCATAAATAAACTTGTTAATAATGCTAAAGATCCGATGTTGAATAATTTTTTCATGATAGTGATTTTTATTTAAGACAAATTTGTCTTTTTTGTACTTGTTAAAAAATTCCTTTGGTCACATTTTTCCGTGATAGATATAATATTTCTATAAAAGGGGTTTAAATCTTACTTTTGCAAGCATGAATTATCTAATCGTAGGTCTTGGTAACATTGGTAAGGAATATGCCGATACGAGGCATAACATTGGTTTTATGGTTGCCGATGAGTTGGCTAATCAAGCAGGGACGACTTGGTCTACCTTAAAACACGCTTATTATACAGAATACAAGCAACGCGGTCACAATATATTTGTGATTAAGCCGACGACTTTTATGAACCTAAGTGGCAAGGCTGTAAACTATTGGATGCAAGAGTTGAAAGTTCCCATTCAGAATGTTTTAGTTATTGTAGATGACCTTGCTATTCCTTTTGGGTCATTGCGTGTAAAACCGAAAGGATCAGCTGCAGGTCATAATGGTTTAAGGTCTATTGAAGGTTCTGTTGGAGGTCAGCATTATGCCAGGTTAAGATTTGGCATTGGTGACAACTATCCTAAAGGAAGACAAGTTGATTATGTTTTAGGGCCATTCGATAAAGAGGAACAAAGAGAATTGCCAGCATTAATAGAACATGCGGTGAAAATGGTCAATAGCTTTATCAATATCGGGATTGAGCTCACTATGACTAATCTTAATACCAAATAAAAAATAAAGGCAACCCTGCGGTTGCCTTTCTAGCCTAATTTTGATTTAATTAAATATTTATTTTTAAAAATTTTTATTTCTTTTTGGTTGTAATTAAAACCACACCATTTTTAGCTTTTGGGCCATAAATGGCTCTTGAACCCTCGTTATCAATTTTGGACATGCTTTCAATTTCTTCCTTCTTAAGTTTTTTAAACTCCTTAAATGTTGAAGGTTTCCCATCAATCACAATTAATTCATTTTTTTGAGGAATAAAGACCTGTGGGTCTGTTGTTTTATTTTCTTCAACAAATTTAATTGTATTGATTTTGACTAATGGAGTTTCATTATCTTTTCTAACCACAACAGATTCGATTTTATTGGGATTCACTTTTTTAAAATCGTTTGCTGAAACCTTTTGATCATCAATATAGTACTCCGCATTTTCAGGAATCGCTTTAATATCAACAACAGGATTTAATCTTGATTTTTCTTTCAAAGAATCTTTTTTAAAGGTAATTCCTACAACCTTTCCCCTAGTTTTATCCTCTATTTTACGACCTGTAACTACAACCTCACCTACTTCTGATAAATTCTTTAATTTACTATCCATCGATTCCTTCTTCAAATCAATAACCAGTACTCCATTTTCAGATCCCTTACCGTACTTTTCTGCATCTTTTCCATTCAATACACTAAAGCTCTCGATAAGTTCAGGTTTCAGAGCATCAAGTCTGAATTTTTCGGGCATTCTTTCTCCGTCAAGAATTATCAGAGGCTGATTTAAATTGTCAATTGAACTCAACCTAACCATATTTACAGATTTGGAGGCTCTTTGTCCATTTTCTGATTTAACACCTGTTCCTACATGATCTGCATATTCTTTGATATTAATTGTTCTTATAGAATCCAGAACCGATGAATCTGCTTTTACATTTTGGATTTTGACTTTAATAATCTCATCTTTCTTTTGTTGAGGTTTTGTCGAATCAACTTGCTTCTGCACAAACACCTCTTTGATTTGTTGTTTAAGGTCGGTGTTTTCCATATTGATCACTACGGTTTCAATCTTGGCCTCAGCTTGATTTACTGTGAATGTGATTCCGGTAATGATCAGGATTGGAAGTAGGAAAACGTATTTACTGAGTTCCAACTTGGATGACCTTTTCTTGTTCATCATCATAATGCGCTTTTTTAAGGTTTTAAAGTTAAACTGATTGCTGATGCCAACCTGAGCACCCTGCTTGGTTACATTCAGCAACGAGTATTGATAGGCCTGCCGGTCTACACCCTTATCCAGCACTTGTTGATCAGTCAAGAATTCTAGATTTTGACGTACGGATTTGCGCATTAGCCATACGAAGGGATTATACCAACAGATTAACAATACTATTTCAAACCATAGAACATCGATACTGTGATGGCCTCTCACGTGTACATATTCATGCTTGAAAATATCATTCAGCTCCAGCTCCTGGTGCTGTTCTTTATGTATATAGACTTTATTGAAAAAAGAAAATGGAGTTATTGGGAAGATAACATTCCTAAACAGAAACTCACGCCATTGTGACGGTTTGGAATACCAATGGATCCGTGCAAGACTAAAGAGTTGAATAATCAGCTTAAAAAGGAAATACAGCGCACCTAAGGATGCTATGTAAACCACAAGGTCATTTATACTAAACTTGCTTTCATCAGACTCAATCACAAAAGGAATGTATTCTAAGACAAGACCTTGAGGTATGCTCACTTTTTCTGAAAACCAATCTTTGAAATTTAAAAATGGATATACAAAAGCATATAAAGATCCAACTAAAAAGTATATCCTATTCAACCTGTAAAATGTCAGATTCTTTAACAGGTAATGGTAACCTAAAAATAATAGCCCCAACAAGAGGTTTACTTGGATAATATAGGTTAGTAGAGATTCCATTGTATTAGGATTTATTGTTTTTGATCATTTCCATGATTTCTTCAAGTTCTTTTTGGCTTAACTTCTCTTCTTTGACGAAGAATGAAACCATTTCTTTATAGGAGTTTTTGAAATAGTCTCCAACGAAAGAATTCATGAATTTTGCTTTATATTCTTCGGCCACGACAATAGGCTCATATCTTTTTGCGTTGGCATATTTCACTGCCTTAACATAGCCCTTCTTTTCAAGGTTTCTTATAGTTGAAGCCAATGTTGTATATGGTGTTTCTTTATCTTTTAAATTATCTAGTATTTGTCTGATAAAACCACCGTTCAATTGCCAGATTGACAACATCGCTTCCTCTTCTTGTATTGTTAATTTTTCCATTGGTCTACGTATTTATCACTAAATTACGAATATTTCGTAGACTTCAAAATATTTTAACATTTTTTAGGAGGATTAGGAACTGGTAATTAGAGGAATAGTATTGGAAATCTTAAAAATTTCGATATTCTAGGGCTATTGGTTAAAGATTTGACCTGAATGAACAAGTTTGATAAATAATGTACAAAATGTGTCTTAAAATGACTGTTTTGTGTCATAATTATTCATATTACGCCTCTGAAAATAGAAATCAATTTTATACATTTGTAAGAATACGATAAAAGTATAAAACACAAATAATACAAGAAATTTGATTATGTCGGAAACTGCATCTATTAACTTAAATGGGTCTACATATGAAATGCCTGTAATCACAGGAACGGAAGATGAAAAAGCCCTAGATATTTCAAAATTAAGAGATTCAACTGGATACATTACTTTAGATCCAGGATTCAAAAACACTGGTTCTACCAAGAGTGCCATCACCTTTTTAGATGGTGAAAAAGGTATCCTTCATTATAGAGGATATGCTATTGAAGATTTAGCTGAGAAATCAACCTTTTTAGAAGTAGCCTATTTATTGATTTATGGAGAACTTCCTACGAAAGAAATTTTAGAAAAATTCCGTTCAGATATTAGAGCTCAGATGATGATCCACGAAGACATGAAGAATTTCTTCGCAGGCTTTCCATCTAAGTCTCACCCAATGGGTCAATTATCATGCTTAGTTGGCGCATTGTCTTCATTCTATCCGGAGTCCTTAAATCCTAATCAAACTGAAGAAGAGGAAAACAAAACGATCATCAATTTATTGGCTAAGATGCCTACAATCGTTTCATGGATCCAAAAGAAATCTTTAGGTCATCCTGTTGTTTATCCTAAAAACAACTTCGGTTATATTGAGAACTTCTTGAACATGATTTTTGGAGAAGTTAATCAAGACAAAACATTTGATCCATTGGTAATCGATGCAATGCACAAGCTATTGATCTTACATGCTGACCACGAACAAAACTGTTCAACATCAACAGTACGCATGGTAGGTTCATCAAATGCTAACATGTATGCATCTATTTCTGCTGGTATCAATGCTCTTTGGGGTCCATTGCACGGAGGTGCTAACCAAGCAGTAATTGAAATGCTTGAGGCAATCAAAGAAGATGGTGGTGATGCTGATAAATATTTAGCGAAAGCTAAAGATAAAAATGACCCTTTCCGTTTAATGGGATTCGGTCACCGTGTTTACAAGAATTTCGACCCACGTGCTAAAATCATCAAAAAAGCATGTGATGATGTATTGGAAAAATTAGGTGTTCAAGATCCAGTATTGGATATCGCTAAACGCCTTGAAGAAGCAGCGTTGAATGATCAATACTTTATTGACCGTAAATTATATCCAAACGTTGACTTCTACTCAGGTATTATTTACCGTGCATTAGGATTCAACTCAGATATGTTCACTGTATTGTTCGCTTTAGGTCGTCTACCAGGATGGATCGCTCAATGGAAAGAGATGCGTGACAACAAAGAACCTATCGGTCGTCCAAGACAAGTTTATATCGGCGAAACTCTACGCCCTTACGTGGAGATTTCAGATAGGAAATAAAGAAGTTATAAAAAAGAAAAGCCCCGACTGAGTTCGGGGCTTTTCTTTTTTATAACTGATATGGGATGTGAGATGTGAGATGTGAGATAGAAAACGTGGGATCAAATGATTAGACATAAGACATTAGACATAAGACATTAGAATTGACTGGGGGGGGAAAGAAAAGGATGAAAATTGAATGATAAGGGTCAAAAGGATCAAAAGCAAACTTAAGACTAAATGTGGGTGAAAATGGGGAAAGAAGGGTGAAAATTGAATGGTAAGAGTGAAAAGGATAAACAGAAAACTTTAGACTTGATGTGGAGGGAAAAAGGTGGATTAATAGGATAAGAATTTACTGATGTCAAAAGGATAAACAGAAGACTTTAGACTAAGGGTGAAAATGGGGAAAGAAAATGATGAAAATTAATGCTAAGGGTAAAAAGAATAAACAGCAGACCTTGGACTAGATGAGGGTGAAAAATGGGTGGTATGAGGATGTTGAAGTTGTTCTGTGGAAATTAAACATAAAAAAAGGCTCCGAGATGGAGCCTTAAATATTTTTATGATTTTTAAAATTAGTTCTTGATTGAAATTCTCTTAACGATTGTTTCTGATCCTCCGGATACTCTTACGAAATAGAAACCATCTGCAAGTTTATTTTGGGTATCGAAGCTTAAGCTTTGCATTCCGGCGTCTAAGCTGCCATTGTGAAGACCTAAAACTTCATTTCCCAAAGCATCCATTACTTTGATAGAAATATTGTTTACCTTTGCGAGCTTGAATGTTACGGAAATCTGTTCAGAGATAGGGTTGTAAAAAACCTTAACATTATTGATCAGCTTATCATTGTCTTCATCCTTTTTAGGACCAAGCTTATCGAAAGCTGAAAAGTCAGAACTAGAAATTACCGTTGATTCAGAAGAAACAGAAGAATTAGAGGCTTGCACAAAGCTTCCCATACCTACAGAAAGGCATAGTGTGCAGAGAGCAAGTTTTGATATTTTCCTTAATTCTAATTTCATGTTTCTATATGGATTGTTTGAAATAGGTAATGGTTTAATCAAATGTAAACATTAATTCCATAAATCCTATCACAAAAGTAACTATTTTTAAAAATTTTTTGCGGGATTTTTAAATGCTTTAACAATTTTTAACAGGAAAATACGTTGTCGCATTAAAAGTTGTAATTTCGTCCCAAATTCATAATAGAATACTAACATTAAATTAATATGTCAGGAGACCATAAGCAGAACCTTCAGCGCCTTAGCTGGTCAGGTTTATTAATCAGTTTAGGTATCATTTTCGGAGATATCGGAACCTCTCCCCTCTACGTTTTCAAAGCAATTTTTAACAAAGGTGAAATACAGGAAATCATGATCTATGGAGGTCTATCTTGTATTTTTTGGACCCTGACTCTTCAAACCACCATTAAGTACGTTATTATTACGCTTAATGCGGATAATAAGGGCGAAGGTGGTATCCTCTCTCTTTATTCCTTGGTCCGTAAAAAAGCAAAGTGGCTAATCATCCCCGCTATTATCGGTGGAAGTACCTTGTTGGCAGATGGTATGATCACTCCTGCCATTACCATTTCTTCAGCAGTGGAAGGTATAGCCATTAAGAATCCAGGTTTTCCAACTATTCCGGTAGTTGTTCTGATCATCTCATTGCTTTTTGTCATTCAACGATTTGGGACCAATATCGTTGGGCGTGTATTTGGGCCCTTGATGTTTATCTGGTTCTCAACGATAGGGATTTTAGGATTCTCTTATCTTCACCATTCACCAGAAATCTGGAAAGCACTGAATCCGTATTATGCTTATGAGCTATTGGCAAACTATCCAAACGCTTGGTTCATTATCGGTGCCATTTTTCTGTGTACCACAGGTGCTGAAGCATTGTACTCAGATATGGGGCATTGTGGAAAGGCAAACATCAGAATCAGTTGGATCTTTGTTAAACTGATGTTGATTTTCAACTATTTTGGTCAAGGGGCATGGCTATTAGAACATGTAGGCACACAGATGGGTGAAATCAATCCATTCTACGCCATTATGCCAGATTGGTTTATTATCTGGGGGGTAACCATTGCTACTATAGCTGCAATTATTGCCAGTCAGGCCATGATTTCAGGTTCATTTACCCTTATTGCGGAGGCAGTACGTTTAAATATTTGGCCGAAAGTTGCCATTAGATATCCTAGTGACCATAAAGGCCAGATTTACGTTCCTTCTGTGAACTTAATTTTATATCTGGGCTGTATGTTGATTATTTTAATCTTTAGGGAATCTAGCAACATGGAAGCTGCATACGGTCTTGCCATAAACTTAACTTTTATCATGACCACGATACTGATGACCGTGTTTATGATCAGAAAGAGAATCAATCCATTCTTGATAGGACTTTTTGCTACTGTCTACACTATAATCGAATTAGCTTTCTTAGTGGGTAACATCAGTAAAATTGCTCATGGTGGTTGGTTAACCTTACTATTGGCATTGACTCTATTTGTTGTGATGTACAGCTGGTATGGAGCAAGAAAAATCAAAAACAGCTTCGTTAAATTCATTAATATCCGAGATTACTTCCCTATTCTTTCTGAATTAAGTGAGGATAAAACCGTACCGTTATTTTCATCACATCTCGTTTATTTAACGAGTGCCAATAACATCAATGAGGTGGAAGCGAAAATCACCTATTCCATCATCAATAAAAAACCAAAAAGAGCAGATGTCTATTGGTTGGTGCACGTTGATGTCATGGACAACCCGCACACAAGAGAATATAAAGTAACTCAGTTGATTCCAGGAAAGTTAATACGTATTGATTTTCACTTAGGATTTCGCGAAGAACAAAAGATCAGTCTTCTTTTCCGTAAGGTGGTAGAAGATATGGTTAAAAAAGGTGAAATTGATATTACGAGCAATTACGAAACCCTGAAAAAACACAATATCCCTGGAGACTTTAACTTTGTAGTTCTTGAAAAGGTATTCTCGAAAACTCATTTCTTGAAATGGAATGAAAAGATAATCCTTGAAATCTATAAGATATTGAAGAAATTCAGTCTTTCCGAGGAAAAGGGATTTGGGCTCGACAGTAGTTTTGTGACTTTGGAAAGAGTACCATTAACCATACCGAATACGGAAGAAGTCAAACTGACTAGATTATAATAAACATAACAGGCTCGGAAAATCCGAGCCTGTTATGTTTATAGACATTAGACATTAGACATAAGACATAAGACCTTTCTGTCTTGGCTATAATCTATAGTCGCTATTCTTTAGCCCCTAATCTATTGTTTATAGTTCCTTTACTATAGCCCCTAGCCCAATGTCATTAAGTTAAGAAAAAAAATAAGGCCATGCACCCCAAAAAACCCATCGGGGTAAAATGCCGGAGGCATGAAATATCTCTTAAATGCCATCGGCATGAAATATCTATAGAAATGAAAATCGCCTCAAACAGCAACGCCGTAGGTGTGGCATGTTTGTTAAATTGCCTTAACTTAATGACATTGCCCCTAGCCTTTAGTGTATGTCTAATGTCTATCCTCTAATGTCTAATTTACTAATCTTCTCTTGTTCTCAGCTTCGAATGTTTGTATCCATAACCAAAATAGATCACAAGTCCGGCGATCAGCCACAGGATAAAGATAATCCAGTTGCTGGCTCCCAATTCTGACATCAGATATAAGTTGATCAAAATTCCCATAACCGGCAGCAAGGAGAAATTGTATTTAAAGCTCATCACACTCAGAACCAACCAAGCTAACCAAAACACTATAACCAACGATTTATGCAGCAATATAGCCGATGATCCCATGCTCATCCAATCAGAAATAGATTCTCCACTGAATCGAATAGCCAGAACCAATCCTATAATCAAACTAATGCCTACAATATATTTACCGTTGATGTAAGGAACTTTGAATTTAGACTTCTTTGATATACCAGAATAATCCATATACAGCACTCCGCAGCACACTAAAATAAATGCAAAGAATGTACCTACGGAAGTTAAATCGACAAAGAAATCCATTTTAAAAAACAATGCTGGAATAGCGACAACAATACCGGTAACTATAGTTGCAAATGATGGAGTTTTATATTTTGGATGGATAGTTGCAAACTTTTTCCAAAGCAGTCCGTCCCTACTCATGGTCATCCAAATCCTTGGTTGTGCCAATTGGAAGACTAACAATGCACTCGTAATTGCTATCACGGAAGTTACAGAAATAATTCCGGCCATATGATCAAACCCTACATACTCGAAAACATAAGCCAAAGGATCCTTTACATTCAGTTCTTTATAATTTACCATACCGGTTAAAACCAATGTAATGGCCACATACAATACAGCACAAATCAACAAACAATAAATCATTGCTTTTGGCAAATCACGTTGTGGATTTTTACATTCTTCAGCCGTTGTAGATATGGAGTCAAAGCCAATAAATGCAAAGAATACCGCGGCTACCCCACTCATCACACCTCCGATCCCATTCGGTGCAAAAGGTACCCAGTTTTCAGGCTTGACAAAGAATATACCGCCTATAATCACGGCCAAAATAATCCCTATTTTGATCAATACCATGATATTGCTGGCACGTCTAGATTCCTTGATCCCTATATAAACCAACCAGGTAACAAAGAATGTTATCAATCCAGCAGGGATATCGAGGATAATTGGAATATCCAGAATTCTAGGAGCAGATTGATAAGCTTCTAATGCAACTTTATCAATTTTTTCCATGTTTTCTATTCCTACTTCTAGGAATTTTTGTTGCGCATCTAGGGCATATCCTGGCGCCATTGTCATCCATTTGGGCAGATGTATCCCAAATCCTTCGAGCATGGAAACAAAATATTGTGACCATGAAATTGCAACTACCATATTGGAAACTGCGTATTCGAGGACGAGAGCCCATCCTATGATCCATGCGAACAATTCGCCGAATGCTACATATGCATAGGTATAAGCACTTCCAGATACAGGTACTGTACTGGCGAATTGCGCATATGAAAGTGCTGTAAACACACAAGCAAAAGCAACAAAAACAAAGAGTAGAGACACTGCCGGGCCGCCGTTATAACTTGCAAGACCTATGGTGCTGAAAATTCCAGCGCCCACGATGGCAGCTATACCAAGGGACACTAAATCCCGTACTCCTAAAATTTTTGCTAATCCAGAACCGCCATGTTCAGCGTCTGAAAGAATCTGATCTACGCTTTTCTTTCGGAAAAGTCTATTAGCCATATTTAGTTAATTTATTGGACAAGTAACAAAAGTGAAAAAAATTATGACAAATACATTAAGTTATCATGAATATATGTGTAGATATCTTTAAAATCCCGCATCTCTACATCACAATAAGATACCAACACATCGGTTAATTTTTCATGAATTCCTTCGGGTGTATCGAAAGTCCATACTCTTTTCGAAATGTTTATAAGTGGTTTTGATATTTCATTCAGATCTTTATAATTCGCAATATAGCGCCATTCCAAGAACTTATCGTAAAAGGCCATGAATCCATCGATGTCTTCAACACCAATAGTTTTGAGGTAGCCCTTCAGTATTGGTCGGTTAATGTTTTCCAGATGTTCATAGAGACGAGCTACATTGACCAACTGATGTTTTATCAGCAAATGGTCAAGCATAAGTTCCACGGCTATATGTGCCATGAAAGTTCCACGAATAGGCGTACCTTCCAAAACTGGGTCTAATTTTCTCTTTAGATGGTGGCAATGTGAGATAAAAAACTCACTGCTATGGAAGAGTTTATCTACTTCGACATGTCGGTACCATCCTTCGGAAATTTCCATGCTCAAGGGATGAGCAAAGAGTTGTTCTTCGAATCTTTGGGGATGGAAGACATAGGATTTATCTACATTTTTCAATAAGTCTGGCAGCAACGAACCCAATACTCTTTCGGGTACAGTAGCAAACCTTTCAAAATAAAAATGAGAAAGAAAATTCATCCGCAATTACTAATCATTAATATCTGAAAGATACAGTTTAATCTCGTATCTTTGCAACTTAAATAAAAATCTTAAGGGTATATTATGAACTTTGTAGAAGAACTACGCTGGAGAGGCATGCTTCAAGACATCATGCCAGGAACAGAAGAATTGTTAAACAAAGAACAAGTAGCGGGTTATATCGGTTTCGACCCAACGGGCGATTCTCTACATGTTGGTCATTTAACTCAAATCATGACTCTTATTCATTTCCAACACGCAGGTCATAAGCCTATTGCCTTGGTTGGTGGTGCTACAGGGATGATTGGAGACCCTTCATTCAAATCAGCAGAACGTAACCTTCTTGATGAAGCTACGTTAAATCACAATGTGGCAGCGTTGAAAAATCAACTCACCAAATTCTTAACATTCGGTGAAGGTGAAACAGATGCCAAGATGGTGAACAACTTCGATTGGTTCAAGGAATTCAGTTTCTTGGATTTTATCCGTGATGTTGGTAAGCTGATTACCGTGAATTATATGATGGCCAAAGATTCTGTAAAGAAACGTTTGGAAGGCGAAAATGGTCTTTCCTTCACTGAGTTCTCCTATCAATTAATTCAAGGTTATGATTTCTATTATCTTTGGAAAAACCACAACTGTAAAGTACAGATGGGCGGTTCTGACCAATGGGGAAACATTGTAACAGGAAGTGAGATTGTTCGTCGTTTAGAGCAAGGAAATGTCTTTGGATTAACAACACAGTTGATCAAGAAATCAGACGGGCAGAAATTTGGAAAAACAGAATCAGGAGCAGTATGGTTAGATGCCAAGAAAACTTCTCCTTATAAATATTATCAATTCTGGTTGAATGCAACTGACGATGATGCAAAAAATTGGATCAAGATCTTTACATTAAAACCAAAAGAAGAAATTGATGCATTGATCGCTGAACATGATGCGGCTCCACATTTGAGAATTGTCCAAAAAGCTTTAGCACAAGATATCACAATCCGTACACACTCTGAGCTAGACTATGAGACTGCAGTTAAAACCTCTGAATTCCTATTTGGAAATGGAGATTTAAGTTTCTTAGCTAATCTTGATCACGAAGCTGTATTGGAAGTTTTTGATGGTGTTCCTCAATTTCAACTTGAAAAAGAAAAATTGAACGCAGGAATCAACATTTTGGATCTACTAGCGGTAGAAACCCAAGTTTTCTCTTCAAAAGGAGAAGCAAGGAAAATGTTGCAAGGTGGTGGTGTATCTTTGAACCGTGAAAAATTAAATGACATTGAGTTGGTGGTTAATACCGATCAACTTATTAATGGTAAATATTTGATTGCTCAGCGCGGTAAAAAGAATTACTATCTTATTACTGTTGAATAACAATATTCAAAACATAAAAAAAGCCTGTAGCAAAAAATGTTACAGGCTTTTTTTATGTCTTTCCAAGTTATTTATTTTCTATGATTTTATATTTTATTTCTCGTTTTGAGGTTTCTTTATTGATATCTGTATAGAATACAATAGTATTAATCGATTGGTCATCACCATCAAACTCAAACTTTACAGCTTCATATTTACCATCTGTTGAAGATAAATTAAAGGTTATTTTTTCATTGGATGCATATTCTTTATAAGCTAATACTCTTTCCTTAAAATCATAGGATTCTTGTGAGTTCAAATAGTTATAACTTAATCTAAGATTTCCTTCCGAAACTAAATTAACTACTCTCACTTTCTGCTTTCCATTTGCAGGTTTTATAAATTCATCCTCTGCAATCATTATAGTAGCATTTACCTGACCATAAAAGAAGATGCTATAAAATTTAGATGCAACCGTTTTTATTTCCCCTTTGTAATAAATATGGCCTTTCGGACTAATAAGACTTAATTTTCTATCTCCTGGAAAAATTGTTCTAGGATTTAAATAACCTCCAGTTTGAAAATTCTCATCTGTTCTGTTAATGACTTTATCATCTACCAATAACTGTAAGTTTTCAGTTCCTTCGATCGCATTAAATGCGGAAATTCCTGCAAAATCTTGATGGTTAAGTTCTTCAGATGAACCATTTAACTCGTCTTTTGAGCAGCCAACAAAAAGGATTGTCATGAAAAGAAATACAGAGGCAAGCAAATTTTTATTTAATCGATTCATTCTTGTATTATATTCTTTATATTCAAAGATACAACGAAATTGGAAAGCTTATTGCTACAGTAAAAGAGAATTCAAATCAAGGAAGACTAACATTCTCTCATTTTTTTTTAAGTTTGTAGTAACGAAAATCACGTCATATTAATGGCTAAATTAAATACATTTAAAAACGGTAGCAGCACGACTGGGACTAAGAAGGCGAAAAACACTACCATTTCATATCAAAAAAGGGTTAAAACCAAGTCCTTTGACCAGTTCAATTTTTCTGAAGGTCAAAGAAAGGCTTTGAAAATATTAGGTTTATTTCTTTTATTACTTTCTGGATTATTTACAGTTGCATTTGTTTCCTATTTATTCACGTGGCAGACAGATCAAAGTTATATTGCCCAAAGTAATGGTGGTTGGAGCACTTTATTGCAAACTTCCTCAGAAATAAATGATGAAACTATCGACACCCCCATTGTTCAAAATAAATTGGGAAAATTTGGTGCTTTATTAGCTAATCAATTTATTTATGAGTGGTTCGGGGTAGCGTCCTTTCTATTTATTCTGATCCTATTTGTTATTGGCTATAAATTCCTTTATAAAAGATCTCTCCTGCCTGTCTGGAAAACGGTCTTATATTCATTAATATCCATCATTATCCTATCGGTAACTTTAGGATTTGCTCAAGATTTTATTTCTAATACACCTCATATCCTTGAAGGGAAATTTGGATTTTGGACCAATCAAATTCTTAAGAATCAAATCGGAACTGTTGGTACCGGCGGTTTATTGGTTTTCGTATTTTTAACGGCATTGGTGTTGCTTTACAATTACGACCTTAAATTCTCGTTCCAATCTAAAAAAGTAGATGATGAGGATGAGGAATATGAAGAGGATGAAACCAATTATACGACTGTAAACAACAAAATAAGGCAAAACCACCAACAAACTGTTGATTCAGATACCTACTCTATTCCTGAAGATGAGGAAGATGAAGTGGGCACAATGGAATTAAAAGCTGAAGAGGAAGAAGAGGACAATACGGTTTCACTTCCTTTAAATGTTAATACTATTAAGCCAAACACAAATTTCATTGAGAATCAAGAGAAGGAAATCGAATTGAGTATCGATCCTCCTCCTGTTCCTGAAAAACGCACAGAAGTAGCGCCAGAGCCGGCATTAACGGTAGAGAAAGTCATTGAAGAAAAACCAATTTCTGCAAATGATTTGGTGGAAAAATTTGGAGAATACGATCCTAAGCTTGATCTATCAGGTTATCAATATCCAGGATTGGATTTATTGAAAGACTATGGAACTGGCAAAATCACGATCAATCAACAAGAATTGGAGGCCAACAAGAACAAAATTGTTGAGACCCTTAGAAACTATAGTATTGAAATCGAACATATCAAGGCGACCATAGGTCCGACTGTGACGTTATATGAGATTATCCCAAAACCAGGGGTTCGTATTTCAAAGATCAAGAATTTGGAAGATGATATTGCCTTAAGCTTAGCAGCCTTAGGAATCCGTATTATTGCTCCTATGCCTGGAAAGGGGACTATCGGTATTGAAGTTCCAAACTCAAGTCCTGAAATGGTTTCGATGAAGTCCATTTTAGCGACTGAGAAATATCAAAAATCGGATATGGATTTGCCTATTGCATTAGGAAAGACCATTTCGAATGAAGTCTTCATTGCCGATTTGGCAAAAATGCCTCACTTACTAGTTGCTGGTGCTACCGGTCAAGGTAAGTCAGTAGGTATTAATGCTATTCTTACCTCATTACTTTACAAAAAACACCCGGCAGAATTAAAGTTTGTCTTGGTTGACCCTAAGAAAGTAGAATTATCTTTATTTAAGAAGATTGAAAGACATTTCTTGGCGAAACTACCGAATGAAGATGAACCAATTATTACGGATACAAAGAAAGTAGTAAATACCTTAAATTCCCTTTGTATTGAGATGGATCAACGATATGATCTATTAAAAAATGCTCAAGTAAGGAATTTAAAAGAATATAATGCAAAATTTATCAATCGCAGATTAAACCCTGAGGAGGGTCATCGATTCTTACCATTTATAGTTCTTATAATTGATGAGTTTGCCGATTTGATCATGACAGCAGGTAAGGAGATTGAAACTCCGATTGCTCGTCTTGCACAATTAGCCCGTGCCATTGGTATTCACTTGGTCATTGCAACCCAAAGACCATCTGTGAATGTAATCACTGGTTCGATTAAAGCTAACTTCCCTGCACGACTTGCCTTTAGGGTTCTTTCGAAAACTGACTCCAGAACAATTTTGGACAGCGGTGGTGCCGATCAATTGATTGGTCGAGGTGACATGTTGCTTTCAACAGGTAGCGACCTGACCCGTATCCAATGTGCTTTTGTAGACACACCAGAAGTGGATGAGATTTCTGACTTCATCGGTTCGCAGCGAGGATATCCTTCAGCCCACCTATTGCCAGAATATGTGGATGAAAATGGTGAAGGTTCAGGACTAGCGGATTTCGATCTTGCCGATAGAGATCAGTTGTTTGAAGAAGCTGCAAGGTTAATCGTTATGCATCAACAAGGCTCAACATCATTAATTCAGCGCAAATTAAAATTAGGTTATAACCGCGCTGGAAGAATCATCGATCAATTGGAAGCTGCAGGTATTGTAGGTCCTTTTGAAGGCAGTAAGGCACGCGAAGTGCTCTATCCTGATGAGTATTCATTGGAACAGTATTTGGAAACATTAAGAAAAGATTAATGATGATGAAATTTATGTATTTATTGGTTGCCTTATTCAGTGCAACATTTGCATTCGGGCAAAATGCCAAAACAATTTTGGATCAGGTGTCCAAAAAATATGATGGGTATAGCACCATTCAATCAGACTTTACATTCAAAGCAGCACAAAGCAATGGTGAAAACTATACTGACAAAGGACAATTGTTTTTAAATAAAACTGCAAATCAGTATAAGATTACTTTACCATCTCAGGATTTAATTTCTGATGGAAAATCCACGTGGTCCGTACTGAAACAAGATAAGGAAGTACAGGTCTCAGATGCTGACAATAGCAGCCAAGCAATTGGTCCTAATAACATATTCACTTTTTACAAAAATGGATATAAAATTGGATCTGCTAAGAGTGAATCAGCTGGTTCAGCGGGTAAATTAACCGCTATTGATTTAACTCCAGAAGATACGAAGAGTAACTACTCAAAAATTCAAGTTCGTGTAAACAAAAACACACATATCCATGATGTGACTATATTTGATAAATCAGGTGCAAAATACACCTATACCATCAACACATTATATGTAAATAGTCCTATTGCTAATACTGCATTTCAGTTTAACAAAGCAAAATATCCTGGGTTTGAAGTAGTGGATTTACGTTAAGAAACCAAACATCTATTATAAAAGGAGGCGGGTAACCAATTGGTTTACCCGCCTTTTTAATTATTCTACTCCAATTGTTAAATTCAATCGTCCACCAGGGGCAGTATCTCCATTGATATACCAATCCAAAGGATCATCCTTCATCATATTATCAGACCATTTGAATTCAATGTTAAAGCCTTTAGCTGGCAGCCCAATGGTTGAGTTAGGGATTTTTATAAGTAATTCATTATCAGAAGTTACAAAATCAACGGTTCCAAATTCTTTCCAGAAACCATTGCTAAATTGCTGCAGACGATTTCCATTAACCACACGATAGTCATAGCCGAACCAACCTGAATTGTAATTTGCATCTGTATTCAACCATAATACCATCCAATTGTTGGAGTTTCTTTCTGATAACTTATTATTAGTTTGTACATAAAACCCCATTTCTTTGGGTGAAGATGCAAATTTTAAGGTTTTCAAATCATTTCTACCAGATTCATTTTTATATTGAACTGTGGGCTCGCTTTGAGCTCCTGGATGGTCTCTTTTCAATATATCCCCGATATAGTCAACATAGATATCTTCCATATTACTCCACCCTTTCAATTCCGGCAATTTATCCATGTTTTTGATTTTTTTCGAGGCATCCATGCCTTTATACCTCAAAATATTACTGATCATTTGCATATAGTAATTGTCCTTCAATCCACCGGTCCATGTCGGCTCAATATCCCTACTATATTCTGCATTTGCTTGATCAACAAAATGAGCTTGGTTTTTCTTCTCATCTGATCTGCTCCATTTACCGGCAATCCATTCATTCCATCCCGTTATAAATACAAAAGGAACATCTTGTGATAGCGCGTAATCCCACTGTTCTTGGATATTATATCCAAAGAAGATATCTTTTTCAGGATTTCCGGGATGTCCTTTTCTATAGCTCCGTCCCCAATTTCCTGCAGCACCATAAAAAGCAGAACCGCCCATTGAAGCATCCAAATTGGGATGCTGCGAAGCAGAGACATTGATAATCTCGCGTTCACCACGATGGTTTTTATAAACTTTCTGTGGCCGTTGAAACTCTATCCATGGCCATCCATCTACTTTTTCAGGTTCATTGGGCCATTGAGATTCACGGATAGTGAAAAATCCTTCATAGTTTCTCCCTTTCGCATCTTTCCCTAGTCCAATTATCAACGGTTTTCCATCCAAGATAAACCAACTTTCCTCATCTTTGTCTTTGGCAGTATTCGCATAAAAAGTATCGTAGATCTCTTGCATAGCATCAGCTGAGGCTGTATTGGTATAGAATACCAGCTTAGGTGCTTTTTTACCTTGTTCTCGCACTGTTTTTAATGCAGCAAGCAAGGCTCTGACTTGTGGGGCATAGGTCAATCTATTGGTAGCATCCAATATTAGAAAGTCTACTTGAGCATCCGTCAGCAATTGTATATTCTTCAGATGTACCCAATAGTCGTCGCCTTTATAATACCCATAAATAGGCTCTCCCCAAAAATAATATTTTCCAGGGCCTGCAGAACCTCCACCCCAGTTTGGATGATGAAAGTCTTGGAAGACCTCAGGGTGATACTGATAAAGTTTGGTCAGATCCCAATTTCTTTCAGATGTTGGGGACCCCTTATCCCCTTGCCACAAAAAATAAAAGATTCCAACCTGCTTTCCTGCTTTTTTTTCTCCAACTTCATTTTGCTGAGGCAATACTCTGCCTAAATCATCTACTCCGGTAAAGACTTGGGCGTAACTGATAGTAGAGAAAAAAGTAAATGAAAAAATTAGAGAAAAACTCAATATTGACTTTTTCATAATAAGTTTTATTGTTAAAAAATTAGGTTTGTACTTCAACTCTAATCTGCTTTATAAACAAAATTAAATCGACCCCCAGGTGCTGTATCACCATTAACATAGAAGTCCATGATATTTCCGTTCTCTTGCATATTATCATTCCATTTAAATTCAAAATTTACAGGTTGGCCTTTTAATTTTAACAGCGATCTGGAAACAGCTATCTCAAGTCGGTTATTCTGTATGGATATTGGAGCTGATCCAACGGATTCCCACTCCCATCGACCAGCTATATTTTTCTCTATAACAGCTTTATTATTCTTGGGATTTATTCTGTTAATCACATAATCATAACCATTCCAACCCGAGCTTTTATCTCTATCTACATCAATAAACAACATCATCCAATTTCGATCAGTGGACGGGCTCAATTTTCCCGCTGTTTCGACATAAAAGAAGACATTGTCTTTATCTCTAGCAACACGAGCATCTATAATATCATTTCTACCCGTATTATTGGTGTAATATTCACTGTATCTTCCACGGTGGTCCCTGTGCATGGTATTACCTGCATAATGCTTATACTGTGGGAGTACATTATCCCATTCATTTGCTTTTCCAATTTTAATGGTCTTTGCTTCAGAAACTTTGGTTGGAGGGTCCAATCCTTTAAATTTCCTCACGTTGTCGATCAATTGTTGGTAATATACATCACCTTTGTCACCCCAACCCTTATTAGGTTCTATATCGCGGCTGTGAGTCCAATCAAATTGATCAACGAAGGAAAAAGGATCTCCTGTCCAATTATCTTTTGGTAACCATTGTCCAGCTATATATTCATTCCAACCAGTCACAAATACGAGTTCTGGGTCCAATTCAAAGGCTCGATCCCATTGTTCCTGAAAATTCCAGCCATATAGGTAACCATCCACTCTAGGGTCAAAACCATTTCTCATACTAAAACTTCTCCCATAAGTTCCCGGAAGGTTGAATGCTGAGCAATGCCCATTGGTTGAAGGTCCTGCGTTTTGAGCAACACCTACCGCAACCTGTTCAAATTTCCCATTGCCTAATGGTGCATATCCGTGTTGAGGGTAATTCTCAAGCCATGCCCATTGGTCTTTCCTTGTAGGGCCATCTACGTAATCTGGCTGTCCAGGCCTGAAAGTAAAGAAGTTTGCAATTTCAAGGTCGGTTCCATTCTTTTCTAAATTATCTGGATAAGCCATAATGCCAGGCTTCCCTTTCCATATAAACCAAAGATTTTTATATCTGCCCGGCTGATAGACATCCTTATACAATTGTCTCAATGATACTGCCGAATGAGGTACAGGTCCGAATGGCAACAGAAAAGCTATTTTAGGTACATTGACCCCATCTTTTTGTGCTTGATCCCAGGTTTTAAACAATGCTTCGTAAGATTCTTGCCAAGTCAAACTTCCGTTGGTACAGTCAAAAAATACCACATCCACCCCTGCGTCTGCCAACATCTCAGCATGCTTTCTCAAAACCCAAGGGTCTGTTGTTTTATAGTATCCGAATAAAGGTTCCTCCCAAAAAAAGAAACCAGGTTTTTTTGTTCCCCATGCCGGATGGTCATAATCCTTCATAGCTTCAGGATGTTCTCGGACGATATTGGTTATATTCTTAACTTGATAACTAGTGTCGTCGTTTCCTTGGTGCCATGTCCAATAAAACATGGCTACGGTTTTATCCCGTTTTGGAGCACCCTTTTCAGAGCTTATTACTTTCCTGCCCAATGCATCCGTAAATGCCCAGTCATTGCTGCTTACAAAAGGTACATGCTGTGAAAATGAGGTGCCCATTCCCAATAAAATCAGGAAGATGGTTGTTAAAGAAAATTTATTCATTAGGTTTAGGTTTTTGGGATGGCTAATCAAGCCATCCCGGGTTCTGCCAATTTTCTCCAGTTAACTGGAAAATTTTGTTCACTTCTATTTGATCAATAGGATATAATAAAAACTTGTCAGCTGCACTACCTCGATCTCTCAGTTTAAATCTGGTAAACGTTTCTGATTCACCGTTTTTCTGAATCCGCATCCCCGTTACGAATTTGTCGGTAGTACTAAGAATTTTCCATCTGCGGACATCAAAATAACGATGCTCCTCAAATGCCAATTCGATACGTCGTTCATTCCGATATCTTTTTTCAAAATCCTCCTTTGTCATCCCGGTTTTTAGATCCGGCATGCCCGCTCTTTTTCTAATAGCATTCAGAGCCTCTCTTGCACTTAATCCTAGATTTGAATCATTCACTTTTACATCAGCACCAACAGATTGATAAGCTGCCTCAGCAAAATTCAGGTACAACTCAGCAAGACGGAATAATCGTACTGCGCCATCAGAATTATTACTTGCTCCAGAACGATGATTGTTGAATTTCCTTAAATAATATCCTGTTCTAGTATATCTTCTATCTGTGGTAGAAATACCTTCCGCTCCTCCAACATAGGTTTGAATCAAGCTGCCGGCAAGGTTTCTATCAGCGCCATTATAATAAATCGAAGCATAGAAACGTGGATCTCGACCTTCATAAGGTTTCATTGGATCATAACCAGATGCTGGATTTATAATGGGATGTAGATGATTTGCATCAGCATAACCCAAAATTGGGAGTTCCCCATTTGCCATTTCATAGCTGTCCACTAATTCTTGAGTAGGATTTGGCCCTGCTCGTTCCATTCCCGGATTTGTAGGCAAGCCAGCATTTTTCCAAACTTGCAATTGACCACCCAATTGATAAATTGTTTCTTTATCAACAGCACGTTGGTCATTTGAGGAAGTAATAAAATATAAGGCATAGGGATTCTGGGCTATGCCTGCCTCAGGCTTATTTGCAAACAATTCATAATCATTGGCAAGACATTGTGCTAAGGCTTCTGCCGTGATTTTTTTAGCATCCTCCCATGTATAGGTTCCATCAGACCATAATGGGCTAGCTGCATAAGTAACTGCTTGAGATTTGATTGCATAAGCTATTGCCCTAGACATTTTGCCAAATTGATTATCATAGATAGCCCATGAAAAACCATCTCTGGTATCAGGAACTTTTAAGGCCTCATCACAATCTTTCAGAATAAAAGTTACGATCTCCGAAAAAGATGATTTTTTATCCTGAGAGAAGTCATGATCCAAAGGCAATGGAGCATCAAACAAAGGTCCAGAACCGTATCGTTTTATTAACTGTAAATAATACAATGCCCTTAAAGTATGAGCTTGAGCAATCCAACCTGCCTTTTCCTCATCCCCAACATATACGGTTGCTGTCTTTATGTTTTCCAAAAAGACATTGCACTTTCTTATTCCTTCATACAAACCTGTCCAAGGAGCTCCGTCAGGAGAATACATGGGGAAAGTAGAAGTTGTAATATTCCCACCATACCACATGATGTATTGTGAACCATCAATTACATCATCAGCATCCTGAGCTTCATCACTATATGATGATCTTATAATATTTGGAGCTGGGGCATGTCCATAGCAAGAATTCAGATACCCTCTCGTTCTATTGTAATCACTGAATACCTGATCCATACTGATTCTACCATCACTTGGTAAATCCAATTGCTTATTACATGATGTTGAAAAACATATCAGAAGCAATGAGTAAAAGATATTTTTATGTAGTTTCATAATTTTTGTTCTCTTAAATCAATAATCTATTTTATATTTCTACAACATGAGATTTACCCCAAAACTATATACTCTATATACCGGGAAAGTAATATATCCACTCCCTTCAGGGCCAAAATCTTTGGTTTTCATCTTATCCCAAGTAAATAAGTTTTGTCCAGACAGTACAATCCGGATTTGATCAAATCCTATTTTCTTGGTAGACTCTCTTTGCAAGGTATAGCCCAACTCCAGATTTCTCAATCTGAGGTATGACTTATTGAAATTGACAAAATCGCTAGCTTCATGGTTAACTGATTTTTCTGTAGACAATGCTGGCCATGTTATTGTTTCTCCATTAGCATAGCGCTCAGCAGTCCAAGCGTTTTGATGTAATGCTGTATACATGCCTCCATTCGTAGTTTCCCAAATCCCTGGACCCATCATGATTCTTGAATAATCCCCGATTCCTTGGAAAATAAAGTTCATGTCAAAAGCACTATATTTCAATCCTCCTGAAAATGCATAAGTTATTCTTGGCACCATACCGTCACCAACAGGACCTTGGTCTCTCTCATCAATGATCCCATCGGCATTCAAATCCTGATACCTTAAGTCACCAACCCGAACTGCACCAAATCCATAATCCAAACCTGCAGCATCAATTTCAGCTTGAGAATTGAAAAATCCATTTCCTTGGCTATAGTCAACTAAGTATCCAAACTGTTGACCATATGAATATCCTTCTTCTCTGAGACGGTATTGAAAATCTTCCGTACGCTGCGCCTCGTTCCAACTAATAATTGTATTATGGTTTTTTGAGAACATCCCTTCAACATAAAATGAGAGCTTATCATTTAATCTTTTGTCGTATCGAAGGGTCAATTCATAACCTTTGTTTTCGAAAATCCCCTGATTTAATCTTGGATAATTTGAAAGAGGAATCCCTTGATAGGAAGGAATGGTAGAAACCGCTCCTACAACCATATTTTCCATCTTCTCTTTGAAAATATCAGCAGAGAATGTAATTGAATTAAAAAGTCCGAGGTCGAGACCAAAATTTGCTTTTGTAGAGACTTCAGCTTGTATATTTGGGTTACCAGTTTGTCTTTCGGTGATTAAATATTGCAAATAACCTATTGGTCCACCTGATTGTTGCGTGATCTGATCCAAGTAGGCGTATCTTTGTAAATCACTCTGATCATTCGCAGTTTTTCCCCAAGATCCCCTAAATTTCAAAAGGCTCAACCACTCGGAAGTTGATTCCATAAAGGATTCATTGCTCGCGATCCAGCTGGCTGCTACCGCAGGAGTAAACAAATACCGATGTGAACGAGCATATTGTTCAGAACCTGAATAGCCAAACACTCCTTTTAAGACATAACGGTCATCGTAATTGTAAACCAATTGCGCACCAGTACTAAGACGTTTGTATGGCAACAGTTCAGGGGCATTTGTATTGGCTTTGGTCAGGTCTTGAAACAATCCATAAGCCATAGCATTTATTGAATGATCACCAAAAACCCTAGAATAATCAAGCTGTCCCTTATAGGTTAAATGATAATAATAAGAATGTGATTTACCATAGGCTAACGGTGTATTGTTTTGTTCTCCTTTTTTTGAAAATTCCAATTCATCCCAATTATCAGAACGGATATATCTTTCATAATTCTGAGTGGTGGCTAAACTTCCAACAGAATTGGTTTGATAGGCAAATACACCTGAAAGGTTAAGCCCTTGAGTCAAGAAACTCATATCCAAGTTCAAACCAAATTGTGAACTGATGTTGGTTACAGTATGATTGTAATATCCAGTTCTATTAAGTATTCCATAAGTTGATTGATCAACGCGATCTGTGACAATTACTTGTCCGCTACCTGGTAGCTCTACACCATTTTCATCTTTTATAACTGGTGTCAATGGTCCATAGGTAGTTGGAGGCATGAGAAACATACTTGCATAAGTTGCATCATTGGATGCTCCGCCAGGCACATGTTCTCTCTTGACATTCCCACTTAATCTTAAAAAACCACTCAAATAATTATTGAATTGAATATCTACATTGGAACGATAATTTACCCAAATGTTTTTTGGATTAGCATCATAGTCTTTAGATTCGGTATTAAAATAGCCACCTTGATGCATAAAGTTCAAATTTGAAAAATAGGTTACTTTATCATTTCCGCCTGTGATATTCACACCTAATCTTTGCATGGAAGCAAAATCTTTGAAATATTTGTCATACCAATTATTGCTAGGATATAATTCCGGAGAATCACCTGTACGATAATGTGAAACGATATCTTCAGAAAATTGACTGAAAGGACCTAATCCATCATTTACCCCGGCTTGATTGCTGAACTCAGCATATTGGAGGGCATTGTACATTAATGGTTTGGTAGTGACTTGTTGAAAAGATTGATCTAATCTAGCTTTAATTTCCACAGGACCTTTTTTCCCTCTTTTTGTTTTCACAACTATCACTCCATTTGCACCCTGAATACCATATATAGCTTGCGTAGAAGCATCTTTCAGTATGGTAATGGATTCAATTTCATTTGGAGAGATATATTCCAAGGATTGATTACTATTATAAGAAGTAGGAATTCCATCAATCATGACCAAAGGGTCACCACTTCTTGCTGCGGATATTCCACGGACAAATAGGTCGGTATTCGCTCTTGACAATTCAGAAAACGTTTCTTGTGTTGTTAATCCAGCAAGACGTCCAGCAAATGTTTGACTCAGATTAGCAACTGGATGTCTTTCTAGTACATCACCTTGCACAATAGAAACTGCCCCAGTTAAGTCTCCAAAGGTCGTGTTACTATACCCTAGATCAATAATTTTATCCAATTGATGATTATCGGTTTTTAACACCACAATCAAGGTGCTATCTCCTCCTTGGATATTTACTATTTGTGTTGAATAGCCTATTCTTTCAAATTTTAATTCCTCAATACTTAACGGAATTTCAAGATCAAATGTTCCTTCCCAGTTTGTGGAAGTTCCTATTTTATTGTTTTGACTTGAAATGATAACATCCTTGATCGGGTTTTGTTGTTCATCAAGAACTTTCCCCGACAACATTACAGTAGATTCTTGTGCAAGAACCTGTAGCTGTAAGATGTTACATAAAAACACAAGGAGGCTCAACTTAAAATATGTTCGAAAATTTTTCATCGTATCTTATTAAATAATTTTACCATCCTGGATTTTGCCAATTTACCCCAGTTATTGAATTCAACCTATTTGCCTCTTCTAAAGGAATTGGCAACCAAATAAACTTGCTTGCATAGTTTCTTCTTTCCACGTCTCTTACCACTCTTCTAGCATAGGCATAAGTTCCATCTGCATTTCTTGTTATGTTCATTGCAGTAATCCATTTATCGGTTTTAGCAAGATTTTCCCCAGGTTTTGTCCATCTTCTGACATCAAAAAACCGCTGTTCCTCAAATGCCAATTCCACTCTTCGTTCATGTCTTACTCTTAATATTAGATTTTCTTTGCTCAGTCCTGCTGGTATTTCTGGCATCCCTACCCTTGCACGGATTTCATTAACGGCAGTTCTAGCTTCTTCCAGATGACCGGCCTCTGCTGCCGCCTCCGCAAAGTTTAGAATCACTTCTCCCAGTCTGAACAATTTTGCGTTAGCACCTCCGATAGGGTTATTGGTACTTGAATTAGGATGCAAGAATTTACGTTGAAAATAACCTGTCCTTGTAGCTTTTCGAACCGTTCTGTCAATACCAGTCTGTGGTTCTCCTTGGTAGGTTGCGATAATCCTGGTGCGGTTTCCCATACCTGCCGGGAAATTCTCAGGCGATTCCGCTACTTCCGCGAAATTCCAAAAGGCATAACGCTTCGATCCATTATAATAGATGTTGGCATAAAACCTAGGATCTCTATTTGCATAGGGGTCATTGGGATTGTAGGTTTTGTTATTTTTGTTATAATTCGGTTGAAGATGCTTTTCATCAAGATATGGATTGGCTAAATCCAAAATTGGTTCACCATCAATGGTTTCAAAAGCATCAACAATTTCTTGACTCGGACAGGTACCTGTTTTATAACCATCTTGCGCCCCTATTCCATCAATATTCCAAATATTGCCCTGTCCGTCTCTACTTTGCCAAATTGTTTCCTTATCGATTCGAGTACCTGAAAATTGCATTCCCTGAGTAAAATATTCATTGTATAATGATGCTTTCTCATTCACCGTTGGACCTATAAATGCTGTTGCAGAAAGATAGGTCTGAGGATAGTTAACTTTATTATAAAGCTCATATCCATTTGCTCGCAGGTTTGCTAATGATTGCTTATTAACAGTATATGCTTGTTCCCAATAATTTTGTCCAGCATTATTCTGAGGGCTTGCTGCATATAAGATCACTTTGGATTTTATGGCTTCTGCCACAGACTTGGTAATTCGATGTTGCTCACCTTGGTCGGTAATGGTCCATGGCAACTCGGAGGTTGCCAATGCGACATCACAATCTTCCATGATAAATTTGACCAAATCATAGTAAGTTGGTTTTTCAACTCCTGAAAAGTCAGCATCAAATTCCATTGGCTCCCTCATGATAGGTAACGCAGAACCAAACCATTTCAATAATTCGTGATAATAGTATGCTCTTAACAAATGGGCTTCAGCTTTCCATCTTTTACGGTCTGTTTCACTATTAACAGTTGCCGCGTCGATATTCTTGATAAATACGGAACAATTTCTAATTCCTGCCCAATAGCGGTTCCAATAGTCTCCGTTTCCTGCATCAGCGCTAATGTTGGTCATTGGATGAAAGGCAGCTGAAGCATCACCATTGTACACTCTTCCAGACATCAAGGTCGGTTCAGATTCTGCATCTGTGTCCCAAGCTTCATCGCTCCAAACAACGGGCCCACGCATCCAGAAAAAATAACGTGTACCCTTTGCCGGAATTTGATTATAACAGCTGTTCAAGAAAGCTGCTACCTTGATATTATCCTTAAAGACATCATCAATGGAAAAATAACCATCGGGTGCCATATCTAGTTCTTTATTACAAGAATTCAATCCAACTGTTAGGAAACCAGCTAATATAATCGTGTATATATTTTTTCTTAATCTTAAATTCATGATTTCTAAAATTTAAAAAGTTACATTAACTCCCATATTTACCATCTTGGTCACCGGATATCCAATTGGATCCATGTTTTCTGGATCAAGATGCTTCATCGGGAGATTGTCCCATAAGAATAAATTATGTCCACTTACATAGACTCTGAATGCATTTACACCAATAGGCTGCAATAATTTTGCAGGCAGCGTATATGCCAATTCCAGATTCCTCAATCGTATGTAAGATCGATTCATGATAAAGAAGTCATTGTTTACATGGTTACTGTTGCTTTGAGTACTCAGCGCTGGATAGGTAATTTCCTCCCCATTGGCAAATCGTTCAGCAGTCCAAGCAGTTTTGTGATATCCAAAATAGGTTCCTCGGTAAGTGTTTTCATATACACCCTGTGTACCGCCCCACACTCCTGAATAGCGACCTACTCCTTGAAAAAACACCGTAGCATCAAATCCTGCAAACGAAACGGTCATTCCAAAACCATAGGTAATACCAGGAATAGTAGAAGCCCCAATCGGCACTTGATCCTTATCATCCACCACACCATCTTTATTTAAATCTTCATATTTGAAATAACCAACTCTGGGAACTCCAAACCCATAACTCGTGGTTGCTAAATAACTATCAAGTTCTTCTTGGCTATTGAACATTCCAGTGCCATTGCTATAATCTATTTTATAACCGAAATTTTGTCCCATGGCATAACCGGTTCCACGATATCGATGTACATAAGACTCATCGCGAATAGGTTCATCAATGAACTTAACTACATTTCTGTTTTCACCATAATTACCGTTGAAGCTCAGGTGCAACTTGTCTGTAATGGTTTTTCTATAAGTCAACTCTACTTCGAATCCCTTATTGTTCACGATTCCCATATTAACTCTAGGGATATTTCCTAGCGGTACACCTTGAAAGGAAGGAACAGATTGTCTTTGAATAAGAATCTGGCTCCTGTCTTCAATATAATAATCAAATGCAGCTGTCAATTCCTTAAACAGCCCCAAATCCACACCATAGTTTTGCTTTTCGGCCAACTCCCAAGTAACATTTGGATTGCCGATCAAGCCTTGATTGATTCCTTGACCTAAACTCGAATTCGAACCTGGTATAGTGGCTAAACTACCCAAAGGACCTCCTCCTAAGGTATTCTTGGTTTGATATAAGAACCTAACTCCCCCCATTTGGTCATTACCAACTTTACCATAGGATGCTCTGAATTTTAAATTATCAAGCCATTCGTATTTTGGCATATAGGGTTCATTGCTCAGAATCCATCCAACAGAAAATGCTGGAAAGAAACCAAATCTTTTACTGGGAGCAAATTGTTCAGAACCATTATACCCCATATTGATCTCTGCCAAATAGCGGTCATCATATCCATAGGTAAACCTTCCTGCAACACCGATGACATTAAAAGGAATTTCACCGGCTGTAGTTTCCCAGTTATCCCGCTGCGCGAGGATCATTCCGGTGATGTTGTGTTTCTCAGCGAATGTTTTTACATAATTAATGGAACCTTGTAAATTGATATTATACCTGGAATCAGCACCTTTAACAAGACTTAAAAGTTCCTCTTCGGAACGTTTCACGGCATAATTCAATGTATTTGATGCGGGCACTATTTCAGCCAGGTAAAGTCTTTCCCTTTTATACCCTTGGGCAGCGGTGGTTGCTCTGGTATCGTATGAAACCATACCTTTCACACTTAATCCTGGAACATACTTTCCTAAATAGACATCAATACCTAAGGAAGCATTTAAATTGGACCTGATTTCATTCCTATATCCCATTCGATTGATGATTTCAAAGGCTGATCTATCCATATATCCCGGATCAACGATCTGGCCAGGCTCAATACCAAATCCACCAATAGTCACTGGTCCAGGGGTAATAGGTAAAATTGATTGAGCCTGATACAATAAATCACGCATCATCCAATTGGTATCTCCTCCATACAAACCTGCTGAAGGCATATTTACTTGCTCAATATACGTCCCGATATTTAAGAAAGAATTTACATATTCGCTTATTTTATAATCCAGGTTAGATCTAAAGTTATATCTCCGCATCCAAGAGGAAGGGTCATATCCTAACTGCTCTTTAGGCTCAGTTATCAAATTACCTCCCTGTCTGAGAAATGCGCCATTAACGAAATAGCTCAATTTGTCTGTACCCCCGCTACCGTTGATATTTACTCGAGTCTGAGGTGTATTTTTAGCTATAAATTCACGGTAATAATCATGGTCAGGGTACATATAATTTAAGACCATTGCTTTAGTATTGTAATCTGGATCATTGCGATCGAGACCCGCCAATGGATTTTCATATTTACCGATGATATCAGCTGAAAATGGTGCTTCCAAACCATCATTTAGGGATGCCTGATTTCTCAGGTTCAAATATTCTAAGGATGTTAATCGTTCAGGTTCTCTTGTAAAAGATGTCCAACTTTGATCAAGGCTGGCATTCAATTCTATCTTACCTACTTTACCTCTTTTGGTTGTAATTAAGATTACCCCATTGGCACCTCTTACTCCAAAAACGGCGGTTGCAGAAGCATCTTTCAAAACCGTCACTGTTTCTACCTCATTGGCATCTAGCGTTCGGATATTATCCCTAGGCACCCCATCGATTAAGATGAGTGGCGCTTGTCCATTTGTTGTTGCAGCCCCACGAAGAAACATGGTTGCATCATCACGCCCAGGTTGTCCACCACCACGTTGCACAGAAGATAGACCAGGAAGTTTACCTGCAAGAGCGACAGCCAAACTTGCTGAAGGCGTTTTCTTCAGATCTTCGCTGCTAACTGAAGATACAGCTCCCGTAACTGATAATTTCTTTTGTTGACCATATGCTACCACAACAACTTCATCAATATCTTCACCTTGTTTCAACAAATCAATGGTTAGATTTCTAGCCGCATTCACTTCCGTTTCTTGCTGTTGGTATCCAATTAAGCTGAAATTTAATTTTCCGCTATTGGGCAGGTCGAGTTCGAAACGGCCTTGATCATCACTGGAAGTAGCGATATTGCTGTTTACAAAACGAATGGTAACTCCCGGCAAGACTTCCTTGGTTTCTGCATCACGAATCGTCCCTTCAATTTTAAACCCTGATTGGGCCCATAAAACATGAACTGAAATAAATAAAATCAGAAGAATGGATAACGACTTGAACAAAATACTTTTCCAAAATAATGTTCCTTTCATAGTCTTAGGTTTAGTTTATAGGTAATATTTAATATTCATCACTTGATATCAATTTTCCTTAAACAGAAATGAAGGCTAATATTTCTCGACTAAAGAGATGTTAATATCAATAAGAAATTTATTAGTAATATGATTTTGACCTTGGTTTTAATTTGGGTCGGTTTATAATTTGTTTTTCTGAGATAAAAGTACCGATACATGCACAATTCCGCATCCTGTGCCATCCTGATTTCCAATTAATTATAAGAAACCCGTAAATATTCAACAAAAAACGCTAGCTAAAACAATTAACTTAAATAAAATCTTTAACGAATTCGTGTAACGAAAAAAACGACCAACATGCCATGCTGATCGTTTTTCATTAATTATTAAACTATAAAATGAAAAATTGAAAATGAAAATTTTATCAATTAGGTTCTAAAGAACCTCAATTCTATCAAATCATTAGGGATAGGTAAGGAATTCCAATGCTCATGGATGACCAATGCAGCACCAACTGCTGTTGCTTGCGCCATGGATGCAGCATATACTTCAACTTCTGGATATTCCTTTGCCAACAGGTTCATGTAGATTGAATTTTTACTGAATCCTCCATCTACAAAAACTCGAGTAATTTTTCCTTCATTCATGATCAAGTTGGTCGATTTCACTTGTGCTTTAACCAAATGTAGCATCAAAGAATGATAAGCTTCTGTATAATTAGCAAACTCATTAAGATCTATATTTGCAAAGGCATCCAAATCATTTGAAATCGATTTATTGTTCAGTTCATCTACTAATTTCCAATCGATTTCCATATTCCGAAATTTGGCTGTTGTAATGCCGAAATGGTCTGCAATTCTTTTTGTTTGCACATCATGTTCATGACCTGCAAATAACCGAGATGCTTTGACCGGATCTCCTTTATAGGATAGATAAAAAAGACAATCTTGTTCGAGTTCGTCTTTGGTCAATGGCCTATAATTAAACGGATTTAAAGAAATGCACCATGTGCCTGTAGAGATCAAAACAAAGGGTTCATGAAAATTCAAAAGATAAGGGATTAATGCTGAAGACGAATCATGCAAACCGCAACCAATCTTGAATGTACTCCCAGGGAAATTAGCTGCAAAAACTTCATCCGCCTGAACGATTGGTGCTAGCTTTTCCTCAATTCCGTTATCCTTTACCCATTGGTGATAATCTTGTGTATGATAATCCCATAAGGCTGTATGACAACCTATACTTGTTTTATCAGAATACATTTTCCCAGAAAGTAAAAAGCTGAGATATTGTGGTAAATGTAGGGCAGATTTGGTCTCAGCAAAAATTTCTGGCTTTTGATGTTTTATTCTGTATAATTGTAAGCCTGAATTTAAACTTCCTAAATCAGGCGATGCGGTATCCAAACTGAATTGTTCAAGACCGGCATATCGATTATGAAGTTCGTCCTTTAAATCTTTTGGATATTCTTTTAGGTAATTGTATAGTGGAGTCAAAGGCTGACCATCTTCCCGGATCAGTACGAAACTTGCGCCATAGGAAGTGAAATTGATAGCCTTTACATCGTATTCAGTCTTTCGGAAAATTTCATGTAAAGAGTCGAATACTGACAATCTTAAACTTTCCAAGTTTTCGCATGGATCACCATCTTCATCCACTGTTTCTAAAAATCTAGCGGATTTTTCAAATACAATTTTATAGTGTTCGTCAAACAAGAACAACTTTTTGTTTGTCTTGCCCACATCAAAAATTGCAACAACAGGTATACGTTCTTTTTGTCCCATGCTCACCTTCTATAAGCCAGTTGCCACTGAGTTTTCACCTCTTTCCTTTACCAATTGTTTTCTCACAGCTAATTCATCGAATAACTGCAAAGGATCCAAAGCTGCTCCTGCACGTAATCTCGCCTCAGCAACAATAGGTCTAACATCTGTGCGGAATGCATTCTGCAAAATATTCTGAGCTTTTACGATATCATTGTTTTTTTGTGCTTCTTTAAGAGCTTTTCGGTCCACCAATAATGCCTGTGCATAAGCAATCATGATCGCTTCAACAGATTGCAATAAGTCCACCAAAGGATCTTTTAAGTTATGGGAAGCATCTATCATCCAACCTAAATCGGTCACATGGTCCATGCCTCGATTATCCATTCCCTCAACCAATTCATTGAAAATCAAAAACAACTGATAAGGTTTGATTGACCCTGCTGTCAAATCATCATCCGCATATTTACTATCGTTGAAGTGGAATCCACCAAGTTTTCCTTCCATTAATAATAAAGAAACTATCTGTTCAATATTTGCATTCGGAAGGTGGTGACCTAAATCCACTAAGGTATAAGCTTTTGGTCCTAATTTACTCGCCAATAATAAAGATTGTCCCCAATCACCAATGGTCATGGAATAGAAAAAGGGCTCAAATGCTTTGTATTCGACAAATAATTTCCAATCTTCTGGAAGATGTGCATAGATTTCCTTTAAACTTTCCAATGTATTTTGGAATGCTTCACGGAAATTCAGCTGCCCTGGAAAGGAAGAACCATCTGCTAACCAGACTGTCAAAGCTTTAGAACCCAATGCAATACCGTGGTCAATAACTTCTTTGTTATGGTCAACTGCTTGTTTCCTTACCTTGGGATCTACATGGTGCAAAGAACCATGTTTATAGCTTAATTCTTGATCCTTTTGGTCTTGAAATGTATTGGAATTTACGGCATCAAATTTAAGGTCAAGGGATGCTGCCAAATCTTTGATTTTGTCAGCATCCTTAGGGATATCCCAAGGAATATGTAATGATATGGCACCACTCGATCTATTCAAAGCATGCAACAGACCAACGTCCTCAATCTTTTCCTCCAAGGTACCCGGTTCTCCTCGACCACTGAATCTGCCGAATCGCGTACCACCAGTTCCCAATGCCCAGCTTGGAATAGCAATCTGAAATTGCTCCAATTTTGAAACAACCTCTTCAATTCCTGCAATATCTTCTTTTAAGAATTGGAAAGCCCGCTGATGCTTGGCTTCCAATCCTTGATTATGTTGTTTAATTTGTTCTCTCTCAATTCTCATCGTTTCTGCTTTAGGCTTATTCTAGTTATAATTATCTGACAAATGACATGGCAACTCCGCCATCCACATTCAGAACATTACCTGTAGATTTTTTCAACAATCCACCAACAAAAGCAAAACAAGCATTTGCAATATCTTCAGGTAGGATTACCTCATTGAGCAAAGTACGTTTTGCGTAAAAAGCAGGTAGCTCTTCAACCGAAACGCCATAAGCTTTTGCACGGCCTTCAGCCCATCCTCCGGCCCAGATATTACTGTCGGATATCACCGCATCAGGATTTACCACGTTCACTCGGATTTTATCAACTCCCAATTCAGCAGCATTCAGTCTACTCAAGTGTAATTGAGCAGCTTTAGCACTTCCGTACCCCGCATTGTTTGGACCACTAACCAATCCATTCTTGCTAACGATATTCACGATGTCGCCTCCAATTCCTTGGGATTTCATAACACGTACAGCCTGTTGCGTGACATAAAATTGTCCTTTCACCAAAACATCGTACAATAGATTTAAATCTTTCTCAGTATGATCTTCTATACTTTTTGAAATCGATAATCCCGCATTATTCACGACGATATCAACACCTGCATAGTTTAAGCATGCTTTTTCAAATGCTACCCTGATTTGTTCTTCGTTGGTTACATCTAAAGGTACTGATACTACATTATCATTTCCAAAAGCCTCCTCAAATTCTTTTTTCGTACCTGCCAAACGTTCTGCATTCAAATCATTCAATACAATGACTGCACCTTCTTCAGCAAATTTTTTGGCAATTGCTTTTCCTATTCCTCCAGCACTCCCTGTCACCAATGCAATTCTTCCTGATAATGACTTCGGTTTTGGCATACGCTGTAATTTCGCCTCCTCCAATAACCAATACTCAATATTGAAAGCTTCTTGTCTTGGCAATGAAGTATATTCACTTACCGCCTCTGAGCCTTTCATTACATTGATGGCATTGGTGTAGAACTCCGCGGCTACCCTCGCTGTTTGTTTGTCTTTCGCAAAAGCGAACATCCCTACTCCAGGATAGATGATGATAACTGGATTTCTATCACGAATGGCCGGACTATTCGGATGTTTACAGTTTTCATAATATTCTGTATACATTGCTCTATAGTCTTCAAACAAAGGTGCTAGTTTTTCTTTAAGTGCTGTTACATCACTTAAGTCATCATTTTTATCCAAGTTCAAGATTAAAGGTTGGATTTTTGTTCTCAAGAAATGGTCAGGGCAACTTGTTCCGAGCGGTGCCAATTTCTCAAGGTCATTGGAATTGATGTATTCCAATACACGATGGTCATCGGTAAAATGGCCGACCATATGGCGTTCGCTAGAACAAAATCCTCTAAGGACTGGCGCTATTTTAGCTGCTTGAACTTGTCTTTCTTTAGGATCGAGGCTTTCGATTTTCTGTCCACCAAAAATAGCTCTGTTTTTGCCATAATTTTCTTCAAGGTAGTTTGCACAAGTTTCAATCACGTCGAGTGAATTGATGTAGCATTCTTTGGCAGTATCGCCCCAGGTAAATAATCCATGTGATCCCAACATTATCCCACGGATTCCAGGGTTTTGTTCTAGGCACTCCCTTAATTGTAATCCCAGATCAAATCCTGGCTTTTGCCACTCTACCCAGCCGATACTACCATTGAATAATTCTTGTGTTATCTTCTTTCCATCTTTTGCTGCAGCAATGGCGATTGCTGCATCTGGATGTAGATGGTCTATATGCTTAAATGGTAGAAAACCATGCAAAGGCGTGTCGATTGAAGGTGCTTTAGAAGCAAGGTCAAAGATACAGTGATTGAACAGTTCAACCATTTCATCTTCATGTTCGATTCCGCGGTACACTTTTTCCAAATCTCGCAACCGATCCACATATAGTGCGGCAAGTCCAGATTTCTTCAGCGTGCCAATGTCACCTCCAGAACCTTTAATCCACATGACCTCCACCTCTTCACCAGTCAATGGATCTTTGTCCATAACCTTACAAGAAGTATTTCCACCACCATAATTGGTAATCCTTAGATCAGACCCCAAAATGTTGGAACGGTATAATAACAGAGCCACTTCGTCACCCGCAAGCTGTTGAGCGTACTCATCGTCCCATAAATAATTAACGTGTTTGTATGTTCTCACTGTTATATATTTTTTAGTTTACTATTCTATTATCTATTCTAATGTTTTTGCAAATCCCACAATGCATATCGAAATAATGATTGTAGCAATTCCTGCAATAATAGCTGTGTATGTAGGCTTGCTAACTCCCTTCCATTCCTTCAGGGCAATTCCCCAAGCATTGGAAATCAAGATTATAAATGCCATATGCAATATCCATGAGCTGGCGCCATTACCCAACCTACTTTCACCCATTCCATAAAAGAAGAACTGCAAATACCATGTTGTGCCCGCTATAGCGCATAACAAGAAGTTCTTAGCTAGTGGCGCACTGGATTTTGTATAATCAGAGAATGAATGATTCTTTATAAGAAGGTATAAGCACCATAAAAAGTTCGTTGTAAATCCTCCCCATAGTATGACAATGTAGGTTACATTGTTTTGGTACAAGAATTCACCTTGGTTTGGATTAGCGGCTTTCCAAAGGTTGTTTGCCACATCGGCCATTGGTTTTCCCGATTCTATTCCAAAATTGAAACAAGCACTCAGTACGCCTGAAACTATGGCTACCACAATCCCCAATCCAAAGTTATAGTCTGATTTTGCCTCGCTGGATAAGGTACCCAAGCTCTTCTCTTTCAGCACACCGGCCTTTCCACATAAATAGATCCCTATCACGCAGACCAACAGTCCAATCATCACGCAAATGCCCGCCTTATCTGTAAAGAAGTAATCTATTCCGTGCTTTCCTTCGGCTTTATTGAAAAAATAATAAACTGCAGGCATCAGGGATCCGAAGACCATACTCAATCCCAAAATCACACTGCTTCCTAAAGAAACACCCAAATATCGTACCCCCAGACCATAGGTCAATCCTCCGATCCCCCAGAGTATTCCGAATAAAAAGGTATAACCCAATATGCTGGAGTCCGTATTGCTGATGATATCTGCAAAGTTGGGAATGGTAAGCCATGCTGCAATCGGAGGTACTATTATCCAAGAAAATAATCCTCCCAAAATCCACATGGATTCCCATGACCAGCCTTTCACTTTTTTATAGGGGACATAGAAACTCCCCGATGCAAATCCTCCAATAAAATGAAATATTACTCCTGCTAGTGCATTCATACTTGATCTTAAAAATTGATTTAGGTTTATAAGTTATTTCGAAGATATTTTAAATCTTTCGCATAACTGTTATGGACTGTCATGGCTAGATAAAATCATTCTGATGGGCTTAGTTGACTTGGCAGGGTAAGTAGCCGTGGTAGGGTAAGTAGCCGTGGTAGGGTAAGTCGCGGTAGCAGGGTAAGTAGCCGTGGTAGGGTAAGTAGCCGTGGTCGGGGGCCCCTACCCCGCCCTGGTTGGTGTCTCCACCAACCAGCTGTTTATTTTAGTGGCAGGTGGGGACACCTGCCACGGCGAAGTGGGGACACCAACTTGGGCGAAGTTGAGCCTCCAACTAGGACGTGTTACTAATATTTGATATCAGGGGAATAAATAGTTTCTCCCACTAAAGCGGGAGAATGACACGGCTCTCTTATAGAATAATGGGCGAATTTTGGAGGAAAATTTCTGCGGCTCGCCGCAGAAATTTTCCTCCAAAATTCGCCCTCATGCTCCGGGCATGTGTGTCATTCCCGAGCTTTAGCTCGGGAAACTATTTTTAGGGAATTATCATGCATTTATCTTGCTGGTTGGTGGGGACACCAACCAGGGCCTTAATAAAACAACTTTCCTGCTGTACTCTGTTTCACCATATCCAGAGATACGTCATCATGCAGTTCGAGGACTTTGAACCCGCCTTCCGGCATAATTTCAAAAACCCCGAGTTCTGTTACTATTTTTTTGACACATTTAACACCTGTCAGGGGTAGTGTACAATTAGGTAACAGTTTGGATTCACCGGCTTTGTTTACATGTTGCATGGCGACGATAATATTTTCGGCACTGGCTACGAGGTCCATTGCTCCACCCATTCCTTTAACCATTTTTCCTGGAATTTTCCAGTTGGCGATATCGCCATTTTCAGAAACTTCCATTGCTCCCAAAATGGTCAAGTCAATTTTTCGAGACCTGATCATTCCAAAGCTCATTGCCGAATCAAAGAAAGCTGAACCTGGCAAGGTCGTGATGGTCTGTTTTCCGGCGTTGATATAATCAGCATCTTCTTCACCTTCAAAAGGAAATGGTCCCATGCCCAATAAGCCGTTTTCACTTTGCAAAACAACATTGATATTCTCAGGGATGTAATTTGCTACTAGGGTTGGAATACCAATTCCTAAGTTCACGTAATAACCGTCCTTTATTTCCTTAGCAATCCTTTTTGCTATTCCGTATTTATCCAACATAGGTTAACATTTCTTTAGAAGCATAGCGCTTGCTCCACCGCCTCCATTACAGATTGCTGCTAAGCCTAATTCGCCTCCTTCTTGATGTAAAACATTGATTAAAGTCACAATTATCCGGGCACCCGAACAACCTAGCGGGTGGCCCAATGCTACTGCACCACCATAGACGTTGATTTGATCTTCCGAAATATCCAATAATTTAGCATTTGCCAAAGCTACTAACGAGAATGCTTCATTAAATTCGAAGTAATCAATATCGTCAATTGTAATTCCTACCTTCTGCAATAATTTTTCAGTTGCTGCGGCTGGTGTTGTGGTAAACCATTCAGGCGATTGTTCTGCATCAGCATAGCCGACAACCTGTGCCAAAGGTTTCAACCCCAATTCATTGACTTTTTCTTCGCTCATTAATATGACTGCTGCAGCGCCATCACTCAGTGTTGAAGCATTTGCAGCCGTAATGGTACCATCAGCTTTAAATGCGGGACGCAATTGACTCACTTTTTCAAAGTTGATATTCTTAAACTCTTCATCCTCATCCACCATTACAGAACCTTTGCGAGATTTCACCTCTACAGGAACCACTTCATTCTTAAATTTTCCACTTTCCCAAGCTATTTTACTTCTCGTGTAAGATTGGATAGCATATTCATCTTGATCAGCTCTGCTGATATTATATTTTTCGGCACATAATTCACCGCAATTTCCCATGGCTTGATCAGAATAAACGTCTGTCAGTCCATCTTTCTGAATACCATCAAATAGTTTCTGGTCGCCATACTTTGCTCCCCACCTTACCGCAGCATCGTAGAAAGGCACATTGCTCATACTTTCCATCCCTCCAGCGACTACGACTTCTGCATCTCCCAGTAATATCTGTTGTACCCCGATGGATATGGCTTTCATTCCACTAGCGCATACCTTGTTTATGGTTGTTGCAGGTACGCTGTCAGGAAGTCCTGCATATTTTGATGCTTGCCTTGCAGGTGCTTGCCCTAAATTTGCCTGTAATACAGAGCCCATATAAACCTCATCCACTTGGTGAAGTTCTAATTTCACTTCTTCCAATACTGCTTTAATTGCTTTGGCACCCAATTCTGTTGCAGAAACTGAGGCTAAGGAAGAACCAAAACTTCCCATTGGTGTACGCTTAGCTGCAACGATATATACTTTTTTACTCATTATTATCTTTATTTCTTACTGTCCTTTGTTCAATTCTTTTTTCATATTTCTCCCCTTGGAAGATCTTATTGACGAAGATGCCCGGTGTATGTATATAATTAGGGTCCAGTTCACCTGGTTCAACCAATTCTTCCACCTCGGCAATGGTGATCTTGCCACACATTGCAACGGCATGGTTAAAGTTTTGTGCAGTACCTCGATAGACAAGATTCCCTGCTTTATCACCTTTCCAAGCTTTCACAAATGCAAAATCGGGCTCAAATGCATATTCCATCAGATAATCTTTTTCAACACCATGGAAGGTGAATTTTCTTACTTCTTTACCTTCTGCGACTTCTGTCCCTACTCCTGCGGGGGTATATATCACCGGTAATCCATACCCTCCGGCCATCAAGCGTGTGGCTAATGTACCCTGAGGAACCAGCTCTACTTCGAGTTCTCCACTTAACATCTGTCTTTCAAACTCGGCATTTTCACCTACGTAAGAAGCGATCATTTTTTTTACTTGTTTTTTCTGCAATAGCAGTCCAAGTCCAAAATCATCGACCCCAGCATTGTTGCTGATACAGGTAAGGTCTTTGACGCCTTTATCCAACAGTGCAGAAATTAGGTTTTCAGGAATCCCGCACAAGCCAAAACCACCCAAGGAAATGGTCATCCCATCTTGAACACCTTCAATAGCTTCTTGCGCATTAGATACTGTTTTATCAATCATATCTTATTCTTGCGTTAGCTCCCTAATGGGAATAAATAAATTTTAAAGATCTTATAGAAACCAAATAATCATTTATAAATCAATGATTTGATAAAATATTCGTCGGTGAATATTTTATGAATGGCCTAAAGTTTATAATCATGATAAAAATAACGAAATTATCTTAATCCTCTATGAATTAGCAACTTTTACTATTCTAGAAACAACATTGATGAATTTTTCAATAGTTCATAGAAAATGGTCAGCATAATTAAAAATGCTTAAAAGGATTTAGAGATGAATTAGATATTATAAAATGGAAGGTTGTATAAGCATAATAATAAATAATTATTAACCTTTGGTTAAACCCTTAAGTGCAAATTGGTAATCTGGCATCAATTTCCAATATTTCTTTTGTAATTCTAATTAAATTGCTAAACTTGACATGTAAAGCAAGAAATACACCTTATTACTATGAGATTATTATCTTTTATTCTACTATTTTGGGTTCTGAGCCCTTCTTTATCCGCTCAGACCTTACAACAAAAACTTAAAACATCGCCTCTTGACAGCCAGTTTGTGTACTTAAACTTACAATCACGTAATCAAGACAAGGATTTTAAGATTATTCGAAAAACAAACCTCGACATTATCCGCCAGAATGTTAAGGATTCATTAAGCACTTACAAAAAGCAAATTTCAGAATTGAAGGGCGATGCTTCATCAAGCGCCGGTAGTATTACTGGACTTCAAGATTCTGTAAAAAACTTGAGTGCAGCACTTGAACAAGAACAACAAAAAACAGATAGCATCTCCTTTTTAGGAATTCAGTTCTCTAAGAGTTCTTACCATATGATGGTTTGGATCATCATTGTGGTCCTTGCAATAGCCTTATTCGCAATATTAGCAGCATTTAGAAAAGCTAAAGTGGATACCGATGAAAGTAAACATACTGTAGATGAACTTCAAGAAGAACTTCAATCTTTAAGAAAGAAATCTATGGAAAGAGAACAACAATTGAAACGCCAATTATTGGATGAACAGTTGAAAAGGAATTCGTAAAGGAGATATGAGATGTGGGATGTGGGATGTGAGATAGAAAACGTGAGAGAGAGGTTAGACATAAGTCTTTAGACATTAGACATTAGACGTTAGACATAAGACATAAGACATGGCATAGTGCTTAGAAAGGGCTACTTTGGTATGGCTAAAGCTTTAATAAAAGGAATGATATAGAAGTAGGTTCGGTGACGAACCTATTTTTTTTGCGGAGTTGTAACAATAAATGTATAATAGGTACTAATTGATTGATAATTTGGACCATTTATTATGCTAAATAATTATTTTAAACTTCAATATCGGATAATCTCTAGAAGTTTCGAAGAATTTGGCTTCAACAAATATCTTCTGGCACCTGTTATTTTAGCGTTTTATATCTCCCTCTTCTATTTTATTTCCTTATCTCCAAGCTGGGGAGTTTATTTAGTTAGTTTATTGAACTTTCAATGGTTGTTTGCTCTTTCGGAATTTAATAGAAATGAGTTTTTAAGAAATACATTCGAAACAAAAGACTTTCATTTCATTCGGTTATTGGAAAATTTTTCTGTCAGCCTTGGGACCATAATTGTCCTAACCATCTCAGGTAATTACCTTTTGGTGGGAATACTTTTGGCACTTTGCGTATTATTTGTTTTTATTTCCACAAACAGCATTTGGTCCAATAGAATTCCAACTCCATTTACCAGAAAACCATTTGAATTTATAATTGGCTTTCGAAGCACTTGGCTTTTAATTGTTTTATTGTATAGTATTGCGCTTATCGGATTGATCTACAACAATCAGAACCTCGCGTTGGTTAGTATGTTTGTCCTCTGTCTATGCAGTGCATTTTATTATCAGGAACCTGAACCATATATGTTTTTTTGGAACCAGAACCGGAAACCCGTAGAATTTATATGGTATAAAATTAAACGAGGAATTATCCAATTAAGCATTTTGTTGATTCCATTGTTACTCCTCCAAATACTTTTCTTTCCTTCAGAATTATACAAGCCAATCCTTGTATGGGGATTAGGCATTTTGTTGATTCCTTTTACCATCAGTTTAAAGTATGCTGCATATCCCGAAAAAGTTGGGATTTCAGAAGGCATTATATTAGCTTTATGTTTAGCTTTCTACCCCTTAATCTTAGCAATTATACCCTATTATTATTTTAAAGCCATTGCAAACCTTAAGAAAATATCATGATTGAAATCATTAATCTATCAAAATCCTATGGTTCTAAACAGGTTTTGAGCAATATCAATATTCGATTTGATTCAGGGAAGATTTATGGAATCGTGGGTGATAATGGCGCTGGGAAAACCACACTTTTCCGTTGCCTAGCTGAACTTGAAGATTATGAAGGCCGTATTCAGTCAGATGAACAAAACCTGAAAGGTAAGCTGGGTTTTCTGACCTCTGAACCATATTACCTCCCAAAAATAACTGGAGAAGAACATATCTATCTGTTGACAGATGCCCGAAAAGTAAAAGTGGACAACTTAACCGAACGAAATATCTTTCAACTTCCCCTAAAAGAATATGTCTCCAACTATACAACAGGTATGAAAAAGAAATTAGCAATTACTGCTGTTCTTCTTCAAAAGAATGAATACTTCATTTTTGACGAACCCTTCAATGGGATTGATCTAGAAAGTTCTATCATCTTCAGCGCTATACTTAAAAAGTTAAAAGACCTTGGGAAGACCGTAATCATCTCTTCGCATATCTTTTCTACGCTTAAAGACTCTTGCGATTATATCTACAAAATCGAAGAGGGTACGCTTTCATCCCCTTTTGCCAAGGAATCTTTTGATGAGTTGGAAGATGAAATGAGGCAGAAAATCTTGATGAAAGATATCGGGAAGATTCTATAAGATTTTTAGACTCTCCTTCCTATCTCAGTCGTACCTTGTTCCACTCTCCGTCCTCTTTCGTTCGGACCTCGTTCGGACCTTGTTCGGGTGTTTTCCGAAGAAGCTCCGAACAAGGTCCGAACGAAGTCCGAACAAGAGACGAACGAGAGTAGAAGGAGAATGAGATGTGAGATGTGAGATATGAGATGTATGATTTGAGATGTGAGAATTTTGATCTTGGGAGGCTGGTTGAGGAAAAGACAGGTTTTATTAGGGAATTGGTGTTTTTATTTATGAGGGTAATAAATCACTGGAACAAAAAAAGCAGCAATCCTGAGATTACTGCTTTGGTTATTAATCGATTTTTAAATTGTTGCTATGTTTAGGATTTGTTTTCTGAGTCTTTAAGCGGATATTCGAGGTACCCACCTTTAGGGCTGTCGATAATGACTTTTGCTGAATTTGGATTGCCTTTTACGATCCATCTAACTTTTACAGCGCTCATTCCGTCGATGGTTGGAATTTCGATTTGCTGAGGTTTGAACTTCTGTTCTTTGGTTTCATTGAAGTCACTGTTCAAGACTTGCATTCCTGTTACTACTTGTGCACCTTCCAAACGGATATGATTTGGTCTTTCAATCTTGAAATTCACATCATGGTCAGAATGCGTAGGGACTATCCTACTGTTCCATACCGTTGCATTCACTTCATATAGGTTACCACCCAAGGATTTGATGTTTGACTCAAGGACTTCAAGTTTAGGCATGTGATAGGCATGATAAATGGTAAAAGCAGCATTTCTATGCGCTTCTTCCATCAATAAGAAGCCGGGGTGATTTCTCGTATAATTTTTCTTGGCTCCTCCGATTTCAATTTTTCCATATTGCGGATGATCGTATTCTTTCCAAGGCACATAAGCATCGCCAAACATCAGCAATCTATCAAATTCATAGTATTCATCGCTCTGTCTTAGACCTCCTTCGCTTTTTTCATTAAAAAGTTTGTAGGTTGTCATCAACTCATTCGAGAAAGTGAAGATCCCACGTGTAAGTGCCAGGAAGTCGATTTCTCCACCAAATACAGTATAGAGATCTTTGTGTATCACGATATAATCATAGCCTGGCAGCATTTTCTCACCGGTTTTGCCGAGGGCATCATATACTTGTACATCTTTTCTAGAATAGAATTTCTCATCGTCAGCCGCACCTGGTCCGCGCAAGATCATACCACCATAATTGTGATAAGATTGAGCACCTGCTATGTTGGGATGGGAGTAGATAAAATTCTTGACTGCTTGAGTTTCAGGCAAAGTTCCAGGATAATATAATGCTCCGCCCTGTACATAATTTGGTTGCCAATTCCATCCCCAATCGCGGTTAGGGTCATAAGTTCCCGTGATGTCTTCATTTACGAGTCCGTCGCCATCGTTGTCAATTCCTTCGAATCCCAACATTTCATATTCGCCTACTTCTCCGGGTTTGGCCATGATCATACGATTGGGATTATCGGGATCGATTTTGAATCTTCCTGTTTTAGACTTGCGTCGCATCATGACAATTTCGCCGTCACCATCCAAATCATCGTATAAGTCCTCCGCTACCAACCCATCACCATCATTGTCAAATGGTCTTCGACCTGTTCTTGAGGAATGCATCGTATTGGGGTTGTAAATAAAGTATTCTCGAGAATCAGGGTTAATAGTTGGGGCAATATAGAATACTTTGTCTTTCAGCAATTCCTTGATAAAAGGAACATTATTGAAATTTTCGACCAAGCACCAAGCGGTATACATGGATATTTCAGAACCTTGCAGCTCATTGGCATGTATATTACCATCGATCCACATGGCTGGTTTTCGGTCCGCTTTTCCTTCACGGAAATCAGTAACTGTCAACACGAATATATCCCGTCCTTCATAACTTTTGCCGATAGATTCATATTTGACAAGATCTGGATAAGCTTTTTGCAGGTCTTTGTAGAACTGTTCCATTTGTTTGAGGTCATGATAGCGGCTCCAATTCATTGGGACTTTAGGATTTGAGGGCGAACCAATGGCTCTCAGTCCTGAAATTTCTTTGCCTGCATCCTCGTTTTTCTTTTGAGCAAAAACTGCCGAAACACTAAGTGCTAAGGCAAGGGATAATATTTTATAGGATAATCTCATTTCTTAGCAAATTTTATAGGTTAATATCTAATGTTTTCTCTCCGGCTGTTGGGCATCCTACGATGAGTTTTATTTTGCCTTTACCTTTGACTAACCAAGAGAACGTGGTTGATGCACCGGCCTGTAGTGTTGGGTATAGTTGCAACCTCTTGCCACTCAGGAAGGATTGATTTTTCTGCAATTCCATTATAGACTTCATTTTGGAGACATGCTTTATTTTATCTGCAATTTCTGGATATACAGGCATCGCTCCGGTATTGAAGACTTTCACTTCGATTCTATAGATATCATCGCCAAGGTTAGTTACTTTAGGTGCTGAGAATTCCAAGGATGCCAGCGAGCGGGTCAATTCGACTACAAAATCGGCATGCATTTTACCAGCATTTTCTAGCATGGCAATTGGAGGGTTGTTTTCAAATCTTTCGACCAATCCACCAACTTCGACTTCTTGATTGGGGAAATCGGGATGATTTACTTTTGTCCAAGACAGGATTGCGCCTTGAACGCCTTGATTTTTCACCCAATTTACAAATCTATCAGAGTTCTTGTTTCCAGGATTTTTAGGGGCCGTATCTTTATTTATCGGGTTTTTACTGGAGTCAGATGTTGTTGGGATCCACCATGATGGAGTCACGAAGCTGAATTTTCCGGTATGATAATAAACTGTTGGGGAGAAATTTCCTTTTCCTTGCTGCATCTTAGGAGCTTCGCCAAGAGGTTTCACAGCATCATTATAGATTTTACTTACAAATGCGGATACTTGCGCGTCATTGTTGGTCCACGATTTCACAATTCTTTCGGAGGCTTTCCTTTGATCAAATTGTTCAGGCACAGACAGGTTGTTTTGGAGACCAAAATGCAGGACAGCGGCAATTTGTGGGTTATCGAAAATCAGATCAATGATTGCACGAGTTTCCGGTTCAGATGCTGCATAGTCACCTGTTTCGGGTTCAAAGAATGGGTAATCGAAAGTAAAGTTTTTATCAATATTAACTCCGGACTTGTCATCTTCTGAGAATTTACCGTCTTGATCCAAGTCACGACCTTCACTATAAAGTTCAAAAGAACCAGATTCGCCTTTATTTCTTTCCGCCAACATCAAGTAATCTGGATTACTTGCATGTTCTTTATAAGGACCTGCTGGAGATTTTATTCTCATTTGAGAGATCACACCATCCTTATTTAAGTCGGCTTCAGGATCTTCATCGATTCTTCCATCGCGGTCATTGTCGATTGTTCTGGCGTTTCCAGAGGTCAATGAGGCTGCAGTAGAATTTCTTTTATAGGCATCTACATTTAAAACAGGTATAATCCAGATTGATTTATTTGCTAGGATCTGGTTTAATTGATCTGCAGGTAATGCAAGGATATGTTTTGCAACATTCAAGGAGTTAATAACTCCAGCCGGGTGTTTCCCATCAATTCCTGCTACGATCAACAAAGTTGGTTTCGCAGTTTTATCGTTTTGGATTTTCAGAAGCGGAATATCTTCAGCAGCATAGCTTTTACCGACGGTAGTTTTTTCAACGAGTTTATTAGCAGCTACCTCTTGAATTTGTTTCTTCAATGCTTCATAATTGGGGTAGTTCCATTGAGCATTTACAAAAAACGGCATACCGCAGCAGAGCAGCGCAATAATCCAATATTTCATACAATTAGGTGTTAGTTCGGCACTAAACTAACTAATTAGCTGAAAAATAAAAAGGTATTAAGCAGGTAATAAATTTGTTATTTTCTATTTTGCCAATAATCGTAGAATTTTCTGAATGCCTCCTGCCAATATATGGCACCGTGTTTTCCTTCATTTTCAATCACTAACTGTAATTTTCCGTCAAAATGTTCCTCCATCCAGGCAAAGTATTTTTCTAGATCAAGTTTCATATTATTACTTGAATCCATCATTCTGAATCTTCGTTCCTTGTCGCCTATATAGAAATAGAAATCTTGTTTTCTACGTTCTTCGGTTTTTTCCTTCAATTTCTTAGTTGCGTATTCATACAGATTTTCTTCATCCATCCATATGGATGGTGAGAATGATGCTAATGTTCCAAAAACGGATGGATATTTTAATCCGGCATATAGGGTTAATAAACCGCCAATAGAACTACCTACCATGGCAGTATTTGCAGGATCAGACAATGTCCGGTAGTTTTTGTCTACAAATGGTTTTAATGTTTTTACGATATCTTCCAAATATGCCCAGCCTAGCGCTTTTTCAGAACCATGTCCTGCTGTGACCAAATATTCCTGTTGACGAAGTTCATAAGTTTTGGCGTGGTCAATAGCAATAACAATTGATGGTTTGTCTGCTTCATCGAGTGTTTCATCCACCATCCATTCTACGGGACCTGATTTATCGATGGAGATTGCCTCATCGAATAAATGCTGTCCATCATGCATGTAGATTACAGGAAATTTATCGTCAGTTGATGAATATCCTTTTGGGAGATAAATCATTACTTTTCTGTATACATTCAATTCAGGGAAGAAGAAATGATCGTCTAATATATTGACCTGTTTTGAAGCTGTTGATTTTGGGAATTGGTCACGCCAGGCTTCAATTGTAAGATCAATTTCAGTGTCTTTTTGGATTTTTTCCACAAAGGCTGGTTCTAATTTGCCATCTTTTGTGGATGACAGGGTATTCCAATCCCCTCTGCTCAGTTTAAGCTCCAGGTCTCCAGACTTTATCTCTCCAAGATCGAATACAATATGTTCTCCTTTTTCAGGGATTTTTCCAACATATACCTGTTCCTCCCAATTATTGAAAGTTCCAGATAGATATAATGAATCTCCGATAAAGCTTTCGGAATTATTTAGGATCTTGACTTTGACTTGATGGGTTGTTTTCGACATAATGAATTCTTCAAAGAAGTGCTTGAGTTAGTGGACTTCCCTAAAGATAACAAAAAGTGACAATGAGTTATTATTGTACTAAAAAAGGATAAATTTTGGCATAAAATAGTAACAAAAGAGGCATGCTGAAACATTAAATAAAAAAATTGAAATTAAATATTGATATCCCTTTTGGTTTTAATAAGATAAAACTTATTTTTGCATTCCGAAATAGAGGATGTAAAAGTTCTGTATTTAAATTGATTAATAAATTTTAGTCCCTATAATATGCCCAATATTGGTAAAATAGCGCAGATTATCGGCCCAGTAGTTGACGTCAACTTTGCCGACAATGAAAATCTTCCTAAGATTTATGATGCTTTGTACATTGAGAAAGACAATGGTCAACGCATTATATTAGAGGTTCAACAACACTTAGGTGAGGAACGAGTTCGTACAATTGCAATGGATGCTACCGAAGGTTTGATTCGTGGCATGAAGGTAGTTGACACTGGTGCTCCTATCAAGATGCCTATTGGTGAAGGAATCAAAGGTCGTGTATTCAACGTTGTTGGAGATCCAATTGACGGTATTCAATCTTTGGAGAAAGATAATGGTCGTCCTATTCACAACGTACCTCCAAAGTTTGAAGATTTATCAACAGAGACAGAGGTATTATTCACAGGTATCAAAGTAATCGATTTATTAGAGCCTTATGCAAAAGGTGGAAAGATTGGATTATTTGGTGGTGCTGGTGTTGGTAAGACGGTATTAATTCAGGAGTTGATCAACAACATTGCAAAAGGTCACGGTGGTTTATCGGTATTTGCAGGTGTTGGCGAGCGTACTCGTGAAGGAAACGACTTACTTCGTGAGATGTTGGAATCAGGCATTATTAAATATGGTGATGCATTCATGGAAGGCATGGAAAAAGGCGAGTGGCCTTTGGAAACTGTAGATTTAGAGTTGATGAAAGAGTCTAAATGTACATTTGTTTTCGGTCAGATGAATGAGCCTCCAGGTGCACGTGCTCGTGTTGCTTTATCAGGATTAACTATTGCGGAATACTTCCGTGATGGAGATGGTGAAGGCCAAGGACGTGATATCTTATTCTTCATTGATAACATCTTCCGTTTTACCCAAGCGGGTTCTGAGGTTTCCGCGTTATTAGGACGTATGCCATCAGCGGTAGGTTACCAACCTACATTAGCAACAGAGATGGGTTTGATGCAAGAGCGTATTACTTCAACTAAGAATGGTTCAATCACTTCAGTACAAGCGGTATACGTACCTGCGGATGACTTGACTGACCCTGCTCCGGCAACAACTTTCGCCCACTTAGATGCAACTACAGTATTGTCACGTAAGATTTCAGAGTTAGGTATTTATCCTGCGGTGGATCCATTGGATTCAACTTCACGTATCCTTTCTCCTGCAGTTTTAGGTGATGAGCACTACAATACAGCACAACGCGTAAAAGAGATTCTTCAACGTTATAAAGAACTTCAAGATATTATCGCCATCTTAGGTATGGACGAGTTATCTGAAGAAGATAAATTGACAGTACACCGCGCACGTCGTGTACAACGTTTCTTATCACAACCTTTCCACGTAGCGGAGCAATTTACAGGTTTGAAAGGTTGTTTAGTAGACATCAAAGACACTATCAAAGGATTCAACATGATCATCGATGGTGAAGTTGATGAATACCCAGAAGCATCTTTCAACTTAGTAGGTTCTATTGATGACGCTATCGAAAAAGGTAAAAAACTATTAGCAGAAGCAGTTTAATGTCAGATATGAGATATGAGATATGAGACTTTTTGCTAATCGCAACAAGTCTCATATTTTAAGACATGATCTCAAATCTCAAATCTCACATCCCACATCTCAATTCAAATGAAATTAACAATCATAACTCCAGACAAATTAGCATACGAGGGTGATGTAACAGCTGTTACAGTTCCTGGATCGGCGGGTTCTTTTCAGATTCTGAAGGACCACGCGGCTATTGTGTCTACGCTAGAAGATGGTAAAGTCATTATTAAGAATAATAATGACGAGCAAGTCATTATTATTAAAGGTGGTGTCGTAGAAGTAAAGGACAACAATATCATCGTTTTAGCAGAAGGAATTGCCGAAGAATAGATAGATAAAATAAAAGATAATGTAGCCCTTAAAACTTCAAGTTCTAAGGGCTATTTTTTTGCAACTTTTTTTGTTACAAAGGCCATTTCAGGAAGAATTTCGGACTCTTAACGAAAAAATTTAAAAAAGTGAAAATATACCAATTTTAATTTTAGTCTACAGACAACAAAATTAAAAGACCAAAATACAGCTATTTGATAAAATATTATTTTTTGAAAATAGATTTATCGAAATAAAAAACTTTATTAAAAAAATTTTACTGGCTATTGTAAAGAATTTTATTTCGAGCTAACTTAACAAAACAGAAAAAAGGGATTCCCTAGTGGGATTTTTTTGAGGGAGTATTATACAAAATTCATCAGGGCATTATGGAGTATTATAATCAAGACACGCTAATCTATTTGAATGGGGAATTTGTAAAGGCGAACAATGCCGGAGTTGATATGTTCGGTCAGTCTTTGCATTATGGGTATGGCGCTTTCGAAGGACTGCGTGCATATAGTACACATAATGGTACCCGAATCTTTAAAGCAGAGGAGCATTTCGAACGATTGAAAGAATCATGTAAGGCTATCGGCCTTCCTTATCAATGGGACAACCGAGAGTTGATTGAGAAATCTTATGAACTTTTAGAGGCCAACAATTTAAGGGCTGCTTATATCCGTCCTTTGATTTATTCTGGGTCGAATATGCACTTGACTGCTTCCGACAAAGCTAATATTATGATTGCAGCTTGGGAGTGGGGTCCATACTTGGGGCAGAACTTATTAAAGGTTAATATTTCAAGAATTGAGCGACCTAATCCTAAATCCTTTCCTATTGAAGCGAAAGTATCGGGTCAATATATCAATTCTATCTTGGCGACGAGTGACGCCATTCAAAAAGGATATGACGAAGCATTGCTATTAGACCAGGACGGTTTCATAGCTCAAGCTTCTTCAGAGAATCTATTTATTGAAAAGGATTTCAAGATCTACACTCCTCCATTGGGCAATATATTCCCAGGGATTACAAGAAATACGGTCATCGATATCTGCAAGGATTTGAATTTTGACATTATCGAGAAGCGAATTACCATTAAAGATATTTATGAGGCAGACAGTGCATTTTTAAGTGGTACAGCTGCAGGAATAATAGGAATTAAACAAGTAGACGATGTTGTATTTGCCGAAGAATGGGAAGACAGCATCGGCGCATCTATCCAACGAAAATATAAAAACTTAGTATTAGAGCAAGAGAATTATGAAGTCATCATCTGATAACCAAAAGGGAATCAACAAGTACAGCCGCATCTTTACACAAGATGAGACACAACCAGCTGCGAAAGCCATGTTATATGGTATCGGTCTGACCGATGCAGATATGGAAAAGGCGCAAGTGGGAATTGCGAGTATGGGCTACGACGGTAACACGTGTAACATGCACCTTAATGACTTGGCACAAGTGGTCAAGAAAGGTATTTGGGACAATGAGCTGGTCGGATTAACTTTTGGGACTATTGGTGTGAGTGATGGGATGAGCAACGGAACTGACGGAATGCGTTATTCTTTGGTTTCTCGTGATGTTATTGCTGACAGTATCGAAACGATCTGCGGCGGTCAATATTATGACGGTGTTGTTGCTATTCCGGGATGTGACAAAAATATGCCAGGAGCGATTATGGCGATGGGAAGATTGAATAGACCATCTATTATGGTTTATGGTGGAACTATTGCTCCGGGACATTATAAAGGTGAAGAATTGAATATCGTTTCTGCATTTGAAGCTTTGGGCAAGAAGATAGCGGGAACAATCTCCGATGAGGACTATGATGGTGTAATCCGTCATACATGTCCAGGGGCTGGCGCATGTGGTGGTATGTATACTGCAAATACAATGGCTTCAGCAATTGAAGCTATGGGTATGAGTTTACCTTATTCATCATCAAATCCTGCGGTATCGGAGGAGAAAAAACAAGAATGTCTGGATGTGGGCAAATACATGCGCATTATCCTTGAGAAAGACATTAAGCCATCTGATGTGATGACACGTAAAGCATTTGAGAATGCCATGCGTGTGATTGTCATCCTTGGCGGTTCTACCAATGCTGTTTTGCATTTTATTGCAATGGGAAAATCTGTTGATGTTGACATTACACCTGATGATTTCCAACGCATGTCTGATGAGACTCCTGTTTTGGCTGACTTTAAGCCATCTGGTAAATTCTTGATGCAAGACCTACACCAATATGGTGGAATCCCTGCAGTAATGAAATATTTATTGGATGAAGGCTTATTGCATGGAGATTGTTTAACAGTAACTGGAAAAACTGTTGCTGAAAACTTGGAAAACGTAAAATCGATCATTGAGTACAATCAACCTATCATCCACAAGTTGGATGATCCTATCAAAGCTACGGGTCACCTACAGATCCTATATGGTAACCTTGCTGAGCAAGGTTCAGTTGCTAAGATTTCAGGTAAAGAAGGTGAAAAATTCACTGGTCCAGCTAGGGTTTTCGATGGTGAGCATGATTTGGTAAAAGGACTAGAAACTGGCAGAATCAAGAAAGGTGATGTTGTTGTGATCAAGAACGAAGGTCCTAAGGGAGCTCCGGGGATGCCTGAGATGTTGAAGCCTACTTCTTTGATCATTGGTGCTGGCTTAGGAAGCTCGGTAGCCCTTATCACGGATGGTCGTTTTTCAGGGGGGACGCATGGCTTCGTAGTCGGACACATTACTCCAGAAGCTTATGAAGGAGGATTGATCGGATTGGTACAGGATGATGATATCATCGAGATTGACGCTGTCAACAACAGCATCAACCTGAAAGTATCTGACGAAGAAATCGCTAACCGCAAAGCGGCATGGCAACAACCAGCCTTAAAGGTTAAAAAAGGAGTTCTATACAAGTACGCAAAATCAGTTGCCAACGCATCACAGGGTTGTGTGACGGATTTGTAGGAAGACAATAGACAGTAGACAACAGACAACAGAATAAGTTTAGGTGTAATCGGAAAGATTACTATTTAAAATAAATCTGGGGTTCATTTAATCCAGTTTATTGTTCAAATATTGATTAAGAGAATAGGAAGAAAAACAAATAAAGCATAAAGATAAGACACTGATTATTAGAATTATTAGAATTATTAAATTCTTATGTCTTATGTCTTATGTCTAAAATCTAAGAAGATGAGTACACTTGAAAAAACGGAAACAAAGGAAGCCACAAAGAAAGCGGCGGGAACGCAGATTAGCGGGTCACAAGCTGTTATGGAGGCCTTAATCCACGAGGGGGTGGATACCGTATTCGGGTATCCAGGGGGTGCTATTATGCCGATCTATGATGCATTGTATGATTACACTGATCAATTAAAGCATATTTTGGTACGTCACGAACAGGGTGGAATTCATGCTGCGCAAGGATATGCACGTACGTCAGGGCGTGTAGGTGTAGCTTTTGCAACCAGCGGTCCTGGAGCAACTAACCTGGTCACAGGTTTGGCGGACGCAATGATCGACAGTAATCCTATTGTCTGTATCACAGGACAGGTCTTTGCATCACTGCTCGGAACCGATGCTTTTCAAGAAACTGATGTCATTAATATTACTACGCCGGTAACCAAATGGAACTACCAAGTTACAGATGCAAATGAGATCCCTAGTGTATTGGCTAAGGCATTTTATATTGCAAAAACAGGAAGGCCAGGACCGGTATTGATTGATATCACTAAAAATGCTCAGCTTCAATTATTCGATTATTTAGGATATGAGTCTTGTAACCATGTTCGTAGTTACCGACCTGCCCCTATCGTTCGCAAGGAATATGTTGAGGAAGCTGCAAAAGCAATAAACGAGGCCAAAAAACCATTCGTTTTATTTGGGCAAGGTGTTATTTTGGGTAAAGCAGAACAAGAATTCAAAGAATTTATTGAAAAGGCTGGTATACCTTCAGCAGCAACCGTGATGGGTTTGAGTGCATTGCCTACAGATCATCCATTGCATGTGGGTATGTTGGGGATGCATGGAAATTATGCTCCAAACGTCATGACCAATGAGTGTGATGTTTTAATAGCAATAGGGATGCGTTTTGATGACCGCGTTACGGGTCGTTTGGATAAGTATGCGAAACAAGCAAAAGTAATCCATTTAGATATTGACCCTGCAGAGATTGACAAGAATGTGAAAGCACATGTTCCTGTTTGGGGTGACTGTAAAGAAACTCTTCCGTTATTGACAGAATTGATAAACAAAGGAGATCATGCAGAATGGTTGAATCAGTTTAGAGAATTGGAAAAAGATGAGATCAAAGAAGTCATTCATGATGAACTGAACCCTACCTCAGATATTTTGACGATGGGTGAAGTAATCAAAGTTTTGAATGAATTATCTGGCGGAGATGCGGTTATTGTAACCGACGTTGGTCAACATCAAATGGTTGCATGTCGATATGCTAAATATAATTCATCCAAATCAAGTGTGACATCTGGAGGTTTAGGAACAATGGGATTCGGGTTACCAGCGGCAATTGGTGCTTGGTATGGTGCTCCTGAGCGTGATGTTGTAGCGATTATTGGTGATGGAGGAATTCAAATGACGATCCAAGAGTTGGGAACCATTATGCAATTTGGCGCAAAGGTTAAAATTTTGATCTTAAACAACGAGTTCTTGGGAATGGTACGTCAATGGCAGCAGTTGTTCCATGATAAGAGATATTCCTTTGTGAATATCACCAGTCCAGATTTCGTTGCGGTAGCCAAAGGGTATTATATCGATGGAAATAAAATTTGTGAGCGTAAGGATCTTAAGGATGCCTTAAAGACCATGTTGGATCATGATGGTTCTTACCTATTAGAAGTAATGGTAGGTAAAGAAAACAATGTATTCCCTATGGTAGCGCAAGGTACGAGTGTGTCAGAAATTAGATTGAAGTAATCATGGAAAAACAAGAATATACCATAACCATCTATACGGAAAACTCTATCGGGATGATAGGTCGTATATCTGGGATATTTTCAAGACGTAAAATAAATATCGAGAGTTTGAATACTTCACCTTCTGAGGTTGATGGGATCCATCGTTTTACGATCTTAATTACAGAGTCGGAAGAAGTAGTACGCAAATTATGCCGTCAAATTGAGAAGCAAGTTGAGGTTTTGAAGGCGTATTTCAACACGAATGATGAATTGATTTGGCAAGAGCAAGCTTTATATAAAGTCCCTGCGGAAGCAATTGCTGAGAAAGTATTGGTTGAGCGTTTATTGCGTCAATATGGAGCAAATGTCGTTGTTATCCGTAATGATTATATCGTTTTTGAAACTGCGGGTCACCGTGAGGAAATCGACAGATTGACTGAGGAACTTGGAAAATACAGTTTGATTGAATTTGTAAGAGGAGCTCGTATTGCTATCATAAAAGACAGCGCTGGATTCCATACCAAACTTAAGCAATTTGAGATCAACGAACCAGGAACTGATATCGTTGAGAACGAATATCTGGATCAAAGGGACGACGTCTTCACGATGTAATCATAATATTAAAAATGGATAAAGTATTTAAATTCATTATCGATGGCCGTAAGGCGTTCATTCGTTTGATTGATGAACTTACATTAGATCAACTGAATGAGATTCCCGAAGGGTTCAACAACAACATCATTTGGAACTTCGGTCACATCGTGGTGAGTACACAAACCCTGAGCTATACCCGAACTGGTATTCGCGAAGGAGTAAATTGGGTGAAATATGTAGATGCCTATGCAAAAGGCACAAAGCCCACATATTATGTTAGCCAAGAAGAAGTGGATGACTTAAAGGAGATTGCATTGCGTTCAATTGCCGCAATTGAGGCAGATTATAACGCAGGGGTTTTCAAGCATGTCACCGCATACGAAACGGCAACCTACGGCGCAAGCTTAAATAGTATTGAGGATGTATTGATCACTTCAGTTGGTCATGACAACCTTCACTATGGCTATGCGACGGCACAAAAAAGAATAATCAACAACAAATAGTAAGAAACCTTAATCGAAAAAGTATTTAATCAATATTACAATGGCAAATTATTTCAACACATTACCACTTAGAGAGCAATTGGATCAGTTAGGAGTTGCGGAATTCATGGACAATGCAGAGTTCAATGAAGGAGTTGAAGCTTTAAAGGGTAAAAAAATCGTAATCGTAGGTTGTGGAGCTCAGGGCTTGAACCAAGGTTTAAACTTGAGAGATAGCGGACTTGACGTATCTTATGCATTACGTAAAGAAGCTATTGAACAAAAAAGAGATTCATGGAAAAATGCAACAGATAACAATTTCAAAGTTGGAACTTACGAAGAATTGATTCCAACGGCTGATTTAGTTATCAACTTGACACCAGATAAACAACATACATCAGTAATCAATGCAGTAATGCCATTGATGAAACAAGGTGCTACCCTATCCTACTCACACGGGTTCAACATTGTTGAGGAAGGGATGCAAATCCGTCCTGACCTTACTGTCATCATGGTAGCTCCAAAATGTCCAGGTTCTGAGGTTCGCGCTGAGTACTTAAGAGGTTTTGGTGTACCTACGCTAATTGCTGTACATCCAGAGAACGACCCTCAAGGCAAGGGATGGGCAGAAGCAAAAGCTTACTGTGCAGGAACAGGTGGTGACCGTGCCGGGGTATTGAAATCATCATTTGTTGCAGAAGTAAAATCTGACTTGATGGGTGAGCAAACTATCCTATGTGGTTTGTTACAAACGGGTTCTATTCTTTCATTTGATAAAATGGTAGAAAAAGGCATCGATGCAGGCTACGCTTCAAAATTAGTTCAATACGGAGTAGAAGTAATTACAGAAGCATTGAAGCACGGTGGTGTTAGTGGCATGATGGACCGATTGAGCAATCCTGCCAAAATCAAAGCATTTGAATTGTCAGAAGAATTGAAGGACATTATGCGTCCATTGTTTCAAAAGCACCAAGATGATATCATGTCTGGTGAGTTCAGTAAAACAATGATGGAAGACTGGGCTAACGGCGATGCCAATCTATTGAAATGGAGAGCAGAAACCGGAGAGACAGCATTTGAGAAAACTCCGGCTGGGGATGTTAAAATCTCGGAGCAAGAATATTTTGACAACTATTTATTGATGGTTGCTTTTGTGAGAGCTGGTGTAGAATTGGCATTTGAAACTATGGTTGAGGCAGGTATTAAGCCAGAATCAGCTTATTATGAATCATTGCACGAAACACCATTGATTGCAAATACGATTGCACGCAAGAAATTATTCGAAATGAACCGTGTAATTTCTGATACTGCAGAATACGGATGTTATTTATTTGACCAAGCATGTAAGCCATTATTGGCGGACTTCATGAAGAAAATCGACACTGATGTTGTTGGTAAAAACTACAATGAAGGAAAAGATGGTTCGGTTGACAACATCAAATTAGTACAGGTTAACGAAATTTTAAGAAATCATGAGGTTGAAATCGTTGGTAGAAAACTACGTAAAGCGATGACTGCAATGAAAGCTATTCAAACTGTTTAATTTTTCGTAAATTAGATAGCTTTAAAGGGGGTAAAATTGTCAAATTCATATTTTACCCCATTTAAAATTTCAAACCAATAAGAGATAAAAGAGTAAAATGGGAAAAACATTAGTAGAAAAAATTTGGGATGCTCATGTCGTCAAGCGCCAAGAGGGTTTTCCTGATATCTTGTATATCGATACCCACTTGATCCACGAAGTAACGTCTCCACAGGCGTTCGATGGATTACGCAAAAGAGGATTGCCTGTATTCCGTCCAAATCAAACAGTTGCAACTGCAGACCACAATGTCCCAACATTAGATCAGCACTTGCCAATCAAAGAAGAACTTTCTCGCTACCAAGTAGACATGCTGACCAAAAACTGTAAGGAATTTGGCATTGAGCTATATGGTTTGGGTCATCCATACCAAGGAATTGTTCACGTGATAGGTCCAGAATTGGGTATTACCCTTCCTGGCAAGACGATGGTATGTGGTGATAGCCACACTTCTACGCATGGTGCATTTGGTGCTATTGCATTTGGTATCGGTACATCACAGGTAGAGCAGGTATTTGCTACACAATGTTTGTTACAGCAAAAACCTAAGACCATGAAAATAGAGGTGAATGGAGAATTGGGTAAAGGAGTTGGTGCGAAAGATATCATTCTATATATCATTTCTAAAATTTCTGCTGCTGGAGGTACTGGTTATTTCGTTGAATATGCGGGAGAAGCTATCCGTTCATTGAGCATGGAAGGTAGAATGACCATCTGTAACATGAGTATTGAAATGGGTGCACGCGGTGGACTGATTGCTCCGGATCAAACGACATACGATTATATCAATGGTAGAGAGTTTGCTCCTAAGGGTGAAGAATGGGACAAAGCGTTGGCTTATTGGAAAACATTATACTCAGATGAAGATGCTCAATTTGATGAGGTATTGACATTTGATGCTGCAGATATTCAACCGATGATCACATATGGTACCAATCCTGGAATGGGTATTGGCATTACCGAGGCTATTCCTACTACGGGTTCACAACCTGAAAACGAGCGCCTATCGTATCAAAAAGCATTAAATTATATGGGTTTTGATGATGGCGAGCAAGTTATCGGCAAGCCGGTAGACTATGTATTCATCGGAAGCTGTACCAATTCTCGTATTGAAGATTTACGTCAGGTTGCTGCCTTTGTACAGGGTAAGCACAAAGCTGACAATGTTGAGGTATGGATTGTTCCGGGTTCAAAGCAAGTGGAGGCGCAAGCGAAGCTTGAAGGAATAGACAAGATTTTTGAAGAGGCTGGGTTTGTATTACGCGAACCAGGCTGTTCAGCTTGTTTAGGGATGAATGAGGACAAAATTCCTGCTGGAAAATACTGTGTTTCTACTTCGAACAGAAACTTTGAAGGTAGACAAGGACCAAACGCTCGCACGATGCTGGTAAGCCCACTTACCGCAGCGGCTGCAGCGGTTACTGGTAAAATTGTTGACGTTAGAGAATTGGTGTAAAGAATTAGAATCATGAAAAAATTTGAAAAATTATCCTCTCGTGTAGTTCCACTACCGATAGAAAATATTGATACAGACCAAATCATTCCTGCTCGTTTCTTAAAAGCAACGACCCGTGAGGGATTTGGGAATAATTTGTTCCGTGACTGGCGGTTTGACAGCCAAGACCAGCCCAAGGCTGATTTTGTGATGAACAATCCTACTTATCAAGGAAAAATCCTAGTTGCAGGTAAAAACTTTGGCTGTGGGTCATCACGTGAACACGCTGCTTGGGCTATCCAAGATTATGGATTTGATGTCGTTGTGAGCTCCTTTTTTGCAGATATCTTTAAAGGTAATGCATTGAATAACGGCGTATTACCGATTACAGTTCCTGAACAATTTTTGGAGAAGATCTTTGAAAAAGTATTTGCCAACCCTGATACAGAGCTTTTGGTTGATCTAGAGGCTCAAACGATTACAATTGCCGAAACAGGGGACCAATTTACATTTGAAATCAATCCTTACAAAAAATCTTGCTTGATCAATGGTTATGATGATATTGACTATATCTTAAGCCAAAAAGCAGATATCGAATCTTTCGAACAACATAGATAATGGCGACAAGAGTCCAAATTTCAGATTTAACGATCTCATACGGTGCAACCACAGTTTTGAGCAATCTGACATGGACTATTGAACCACATCAAAATTACATATTGGGAGGAAAGAGTGGTTCAGGGAAAACGACTCTTGCAAAAGCCATAGCAGGTCTTGTTACAGGCAGTGGAGATGTAAAGGTTGAATTTGATAAAAGCAGCTCTCTCCTACCTCAAGTAATTTATGTGTCTAATTGGTATCAATTTACCAATTTGGAAGGAGATAGAAATTTCTATTATCAACAACGCTATAATAGACATCAAGGCAATGATACCTTAACGGTAAAGGCTGAATTCCTTCATTTTGCAAAGAAAGAAAATTTAAATCTTGAGGATATTCAAGATAAGATTGTTGCCATGGGTTTCGGACACACCATGGATTCTCAGTTGATTGAGCTTTCTAGTGGTGAGCATAAGAAGCTTCAGCTTATCAAATCCCTTTGGTTAAAACCACAGCTTTTGATAATTGATGAGCCTTATACGGGTCTGGACAAACAATCACGTGCAGAGTTGAACATATGGCTAGATGAATTGGTGAGTGAAGGTGTTCAATTGATCATCATTTCAAATGATAAACAGTTACCTAATTCTATCAATAGCTATGCACATGTTGTGGATGGTCAATTAGAAATTGTCTCTTCATTTGATGAGATTCTTCAGGATGAGCGAAGAGTTCGGAAGAACTTGCCTTCATTTTTGCAACAGGCTCCCAACATTAATTTTGAAAACATTGCAGATTTAAAGCACATTATCATCCGATACGGTGACAAAGTTGTCTTAAAGGATGTAAGCTGGAGGGTTGATGTTGGTGAGAAGTGGTTATTGCAGGGTCCGAATGGCTCGGGGAAATCGACTCTATTGAGTTTAATCAATGGAGATCATCCTCAGTCCTATGGCTTGGATATCTCCTTATTTGGAAAAAAGAGGGGCTCTGGTGAAAGTATCTGGGACATCAAACAAAAAATCGGCATGATTTCGCCGGAGATGCATTGGTACTTTGATCAAAACGCTACGGTCTGGCATACTCTTGCTTCGGGGTTTTACGACAGTATTGGTTGGTTTATTGATGTAAAATTCCATGAGAAGAAACAGATTGAAGAGTTAATGTCGTTTTTTGATTTGACTGAACATAAAGACCAGTTATTGCATACATTGCCATTGGGCAAACAACGTTTGGCTATGTTGGCGAGGAGCATTATCAAAAACCCACCTTTGTTGGTATTGGATGAGCCTTGTCAGGGATTGGACACACAGCAAGCTAAATATTTCAATGATGTTGTCGATGAGTTATGCGAACACGGCAAGACTTTGATTTATGTTGGTCATTATGAAAGTCAGCTCCCAAGCTGTATTGAAAAAAGAATAGTATTAGAAAAAGGCGAAGTTGTAGCCTTGGAAAATAAAGTTGAAAACGTTTTATAAAACATGAAGAAAAACATTCTTATTATTCCTGGAGATGGTATCGGACAAGAAGTTACCACTTGGGGAAAAGAAGTTCTAAATAAAATTGCCGAGAAATATCATCATGAATTTATTTTTGATGAGGCAATCATGGGTCATACTGCCATTGAAGCAACAGGTAACCCTCTACCCGACGAAACGTTGGAGAAAGCAAAGGCTTCTGATGCGATATTATTTGGAGCGATAGGCCATGCTAAATATGACAATGATCCATCTGCGAAGGTTCGTCCTGAACAAGGGTTATTAAAAATCCGCAAGGAATTAGGCTTATATGCTAATCTTCGTCCTATTTTGTTGTTTGATGAACTTTTGGATGCATCCAGTTTAAAGCCTGAAGTTCTACGTGGAACAGACATTTTATTCTTCAGAGAATTGACAGGCGATGTTTACTTTGGTGAGAAAAAACGTAATGAAGACAACACATTTGCTTCAGATTTGATGAACTACAACCGTTACGAGGTTGATCGTATTGCTCGTAAGGCATTTGATGCAGCAAGGACGAGGAACAAAAAACTTTGTTCTGTTGATAAAGCAAATGTATTGGAGACATCAAGGTTGTGGAGAGAAGTAGTTCAGGAAATAGCCAAAGAATACCCTGATGTGGAGACTGAGCATATGTTCATCGACAATGCAGCGATGCAATTGGTTAAGAACCCTAAGAAATTTGATGTGGTATTGACAGCGAACCTTTTTGGAGATATCTTAACAGATGAAGCTTCGCAGATCGCGGGATCAATGGGTATGCTAGCATCTGCCTCGGTTGGTGATGGTACAGGTTTCTTTGAACCTATCCATGGTTCAGCACATGATATCGCCGGTCAGAACAAAGCTAATCCTTTGGCTTCTATTTTGTCAGCGGCATTGATGTTAGATATTGCTTTCGGACTACAGGAAGAAGCAAAAGAGGTTACTCAGGCAGTTGCAGATACACTGAAAGCAGGTTGGAGAACTGGCGATATTGCCAATGCGGAAACTCCAGCAGACAAAATATTGGGTACCAAAGAAATGGGTGCTAAGGTATTAGAGTTTTTAAAGTAGAAATTAATCAAGGTTTAAACATAAATTGAGACAATATGTTACACGATCCTAATCACTTATACATATTCGATACAACATTACGTGACGGTGAACAAGTGCCAGGTTGTCAATTGACAACTCCAGAGAAAATCGAAATTGCTAAAGATTTGGAACGCTTAGGGGTAGATATTATTGAAGCAGGATTTCCTGTATCTAGTCCTGGAGATTTCCAATCAGTAGTTGAGCTATCCAAAGCTGTAAATGATGTGATCATCTGTGCACTGACCCGTGCTAACATGAATGATATCGATGTTGCTGCAGATGCATTAAAACATGCTAAGAGACCCCGTATCCATACTGGAATTGGTTCTTCGGATATGCATATCAAATATAAATTCAACAGTACACGTGAGGAGATTCTTGAGCGTGCAGTTGCTGCTGTTAAACATGCTAAGAAATACGTTGAAGATGTAGAGTTTTATGCTGAAGATGCTGGTCGTGCTGATCTAGCTTTCTTAGCACAGATGATTGAAGCAGTTATCGCAGCTGGTGCTACAGTAGTCAATATTCCTGACACCAATGGATATTGCTTACCTGACCAATATGGCGCTAAAATCAAATATCTAAAAGAGAATGTCAGCAATATAGACCAAGCTATTATTTCGGCGCATTGCCACAATGATTTAGGTTTGGCAACAGCCAACTCTATTGCTGCAGTACAAAATGGTGCTCGTCAAGTTGAATGTACGATCAACGGAATTGGTGAACGTGCTGGTAACACTTCTTTGGAAGAGGTAGCTATGATTCTAAAAGTTCACAATCAAGCTTTTGGAGGTTTATCATCGAACATCGACAGTAAAATGTTCACTTATCTTTCGAGAAAAGTAAGCGAGATGATGAATATGCCGGTCCAACCAAATAAAGCAATCGTAGGACGCAATGCTTTTGCACATAGTTCTGGTATCCATCAAGACGGTTTCTTGAAACACCGAGAAAACTATGAGATTATACGTCCTGAGGATGTTGGATTAGCTGAAGCAGATATTATTTTGACTGCTCGTTCAGGACGTCATGCTTTGAAACATCACTTAGAACGTTTGGGCTATAACCTAGACAAAGATAAATTAGCAGATTGCTATCAAAGATTTTTAGTTATGGCAGATGCCAAGAAAGAAATTGTAGATGCGGATCTGTTGATATTGGTACAAGAAAACTAAGATAAAGGCTGGTTTTCCAGCCTTTTTTAAATCACCTAAACACCGAATGGAAAAAGAATGAGTTTGGACCTATCAACGATAACCATAGATTCTGTTGCTGCAAAAGAGCGCATCAAGGATGTGGTTACTCGTACACCATTACAATATAATTTACATCTCTCGGAGAAATACGGAGCTGATGTTTACTTAAAGAGAGAAGATCTGCAAGTTGTAAGATCTTACAAACTACGCGGAGCATTCAATAAGATATTGAGCTTATCTGAGGAAGAGAGGTCAAAAGGAGTTGTATGTGCGAGCGCAGGGAATCATGCGCAGGGTGTTGCCCTATCTTGCAAAAAACTAAACATCCACGGCGTAATCTTTATGCCTGGTCCAACTCCAAGACAGAAAATTACCCAAACTGAGATGTGGGGGAATGGCAATATTGAAATCATCTTAGTTGGCGATACATTTGATGATTGCCAGAAAGGTGCTTTGGAATATGCTAAAGATCATGGTATGACCTTCATTCCACCATTTGATGACCTCAAAGTTATTGAGGGTCAAGGCACAGTTGCGGTAGAGATCTTGGAAGACCTGCCTGATGTAGATGCAGTCTTTATCCCTATTGGTGGTGGTGGTCTATCTTCTGGTCTAAGTTACCATATGAAGAAGCACGCTCCAAATGTCAAGTGTTATGGAGTTGAACCTGAAGGGGCTCCTTCGATGCAAGCGGCATTACAGAATGGTGGTCCTATTGAACTAGAGCATATCAACAAGTTTGTAGATGGTGCAGCTGTCAAGAAGATCGGTGCATTGACCTATGATATCAGTTCTCAATTATTAGATAGTGTAAAGTCAATCCCTGAAGGGAAAATCTGTACGACGATTTTAGAATTGTACAATAAGGATGCTATAGTTGCGGAACCTGCTGGGGCATTGTCTATTGCTGCTTTGGATTTTCACAAGGAGGAGATCAAAGGTAAAAAAGTAGTTTGCGTAGTGTCTGGAGGAAACAATGATATTGATCGCATGAGCGAAATCAAAGAGCTATCATTATTGTATGAAGGGTTTAAACATTATTTCATTGTTCGTTTTCCACAAAGACCGGGAGCATTGAAGCTTTTGGTAACCGAGGTTTTAGGCCCCAAAGATGATATCACAAGGTTTGAATACATCAAAAAGACTGAGCGTGAAAGAGGTCCAGCATTAATTGGAATTGAATTAAACGATCCAAATGACTATATTACATTTATAGAAAGATTAAAGTCTTATAAATTTGACTTCATCGAAGTGAATAAAGACCAGACTTTATTTGAGTATTTAGTATAAAAACGCAACTAACCCTCCAAAATAAAGTAGATGCAACGGCTATTATATCATATGGTCGTTGCTTTTTTATTTAACGGATATTAACTCTTTTTTGACCATTTTGTTACAAAACAAATAAAAAAAGGACAGCTATCATTAAGGTAGATGTTTCCCGCCATCCGCTTCAATAGTTGTCCTAGATTCCTAAACTAAATAACTTTGCCTTTTTTATCAAAAGATCTTATTGTCTAAATTAATTGTTTGTTGTGTTAAGAAGTGTAAATAAATGATAATGTTCTCTTAAAATTATGTTCATTTCAGTTAGATACTTTTCAGTTATGGAACAATTAAAAATAAAAAACACAACAATTTTCATTATTTTCAGTTTATTAATAAGTTATAAACCAAAATTTTAGACACTATGAAAGCAACTACAATTCTATTGGCCTTGACCATGATATTGACTTTTTCATTTGCTCAGGCGCAAGACCAGAAACAGAAACCTAGCCCAGCGGACAGTTCAAAGGTTACTACCGACGATGGAGTGACTATTGATATTCACTACAGCAGCCCTTCGCTTAGGGGGAGACAACTGGGTGTTGATTTAGCAGAAGTAGGGAAAGTTTGGAGAACAGGAGCTAATGAGGCTACTACAGTAGAGTTTGATAAAAACGTTACGGTGAATGGGCAAAAACTTCCAGCAGGAAAATACAGCTTATATTCGATTCCTGGTGAAAACCAAACAACCATGATTTTCAACAAGACTTGGAAACAATGGGGAACCAAGTATGATGAAAAAGAAGATGCCTTAAGGGTGGTTGTTGACAATGAACAAAATTCAGACAATGTTGAGCGAATGAAAATCACTGCCGATAAGAATGGTAAAATCCATTTAGTATGGGGCAACTATGGCTTGGCAATGGATGTGAAAGCGGATAAGTAGAAAGAATCCGTAAACATAAGAGATTAAAAATGGGTGACCGTGTTTTTACGGCACCCATTTTTTTAAATCTCGAATCGCATTTCCAATAAGTTTGGTTTAAACCCAGCTTTCAAATATGCTTTTTTAGCAATTTCGTTTTCGTCGTATACATCCAATTTAACTTCTGTCAATCCTTTTTCTTTGGACCACTCAATCAGATTGTTTAAAATCTTTTGATTGATTCCATGTCCACGGTATGCTGGTTTGACGTACATAAATCCTAAATACGAATATTCTTCAAATTTCTGATATGGTTTTGCTTTTAGGATTTTGGCATAAACTGAGCCTACAATTTCATCATTAATGACTGCCAGCAATACCTCTGCTTTATCTGATCTAATCAGTTCAATTAAGTCATAATAGTGAATTTCTCCTGCCTTTAGGGAATTATCAAATGGTCTTTCAGCCTCAACGATGCCTTGTTCGAATTCGAGAAGTGTATTAATTTCAGATTCTCGCGCTTTCCTGATTTGCAGTTCCATATGATTTCGATAAGATTTATTTTTAATTTTCGATTTTAAAAACGGTGGTTTTAAGGGTTGATTCTTATTGCGTTCTTAACAATTGTTGATAAAGTTGCATCAATTTTTGTTCAAAGAACAGATTAAAATTTTATTTATCAATACGTTAAAAACTATATAACGTTTTTGGTTAAGAATAACAAAAAAAAGCGGTTAATTTTACAATAAAAACAGGATCGAATTACGTGTCAAAATTTACTATTAAAAGCAGTAGTCAAAGTTATCAACATAGTTACCAACCTGTAAAACAGCGCTTTACTAAATATCGAATAGTGCCACGGGTGTTTTAGGTTGATTTTGTGAATCGATGTGGAAAAGTATCGTTACCGCCTGGAAGAAAAATAAGGGATATTTGTTCTACTTGAGAAAATAACCTTCTCATTTCAGAACGTTTTTTTAATTATCATAAAGACCAAGGCTTAAATAAGCTATAATTCTTTTTAAACATAACATACCATGGCAAGAATCATTAAATTCGAAAAAAATGACTGTGCACCATGCGCACAAGTATCGGCATACCTTGACAACAAGGGCATCTCTTACGAAACAGTTAATCCTTTCGATGAGCCGGAATTAGCTGTTAGGTTTAAAGTTCGCACAGTACCTACCGTTATCGTATTGGAGAACGATGAAATCAAAAATCGTATCATAGGATTCAATCCTGCGGAGTTGGATCAAATCGCATTGTAAGACAATCATAAACTAGATAAATTATGATTTATTTATACTATGATTCACGAACAGGTAATGTTGAGCGCTTTATCAATAAAGTTGTTCAGATTACAGGCTGGACTGCTATCCGTATCCAAGAAGGAATGGAGATTCAAGAGTCGGGCCATTTAGTGACCTATACGACCAATTTTGGTAAGGTTTCTGAAAAAACTGATGCTTTCATGAGAGAGCAGAGCCATCTTATCCATTCGGTTACATCAAGTGGAAACCGCAACTGGGGAAGAAATTTCGCGGTGGCAGCGGACAAATTATCTGAAATATTCGACATCCCAACGGCGATGAAATTCGAACTTTCAGGAACAATGGAAGATATTAATCAATTTATTGACATCATAAAAAATCAGTACTATGATAGCAAACGAGGTAGCGAAAAACTGGATATTGCTTAACAACGAAATCATGATCAAACATGATGACGAGTTCAGCTTGCACAAGGATAAGGAAGCTGTAAGGGCTTATTTCCTTGAATATGTAAACAAGAACACTGTCTTCTTCTACACATTGAAGGAGAAAGTTGACTATTTGATTGAAAACGATTATTACATCGATTTCTATCAATGGTTTACTTTTGAGCAAATGGAAGAGGTATACAACTATGTATTTGCCAAGAAGTTCCGTTTCCAATCGTTCATGGCTGCTTTCAAGTTTTTCCAGAGCTACGCATTGCGTGATGACTCTGGCGAGAAATTCTTGGAACGCTATGAAGACCGCGTTGTTGCTGTTGCCTTGTTCTTGGCAAGAGAAGAAGGCGTACAGAAAGCTATCGAATATGCCGAGATCATGATTAATCAAGAATATCAGCCCGCTACCCCGACTTTCTTGAACGCTGGAAAAAAACGTTCCGGTGAATTAGTTTCTTGTTTCTTGGATGAAATTGGTGATAACTTGAATGGTATTGGCTATGCTGTTGATTCAGCGATGAAGCTATCCTCCATTGGTGGTGGTGTTTCATTCAATATCTCGAAAATCCGTGCTCGTGGTGAAGCAATTAAAGGTGTAGATGGCCGTGCTGGTGGGGTATTGCCTATCATGAAGATCATGGAAGACACATTCTCCTATGCAAATCAATTAGGTCAACGCCCTGGTGCTGGTGCAGTATACTTAAACATATTCCACTCTGATATCGAAGAATTCTTGGATTGTAAAAAAATCAACGTGGATGAGAAAGTTCGTATCAAATCGTTATCTATCGGTATTATCGTTCCTGATAAATTCATGGAATTGGCAGAGAAAGATGAACCATGTTATTTGATTTACCCTCACACCGTAATGCAAGAGTATGGTCAATACTTGGATGAGATAGACATGGACGTGATGTACGATGAATTGATCACCAACCCGAACGTTAAAAAGAAAAAAATCAATGCCCGTCACCTATTGGTGAAAATCGCTCAAACACAAAAAGAGTCAGGGTATCCTTATATCTTCTTTAAAGAAAACACAAACCGTGCGCATGCATTGAATGGAATAGGTAAAGTAAAATTCTCTAACCTATGTACAGAGATCATGCAAGTATCAGAAGTATCTGACATCAACATTTACGGTAAAGAAGACACTATCCGTTACGGTATCTCTTGTAACTTAGGTTCATTGAACATCGCTACAGTGATGGACAACAAACGCATCAAAGAAACAGTGAAAACTGCAATGAGAGCCCTTACTGTTGTTTCTGATGTAACGAACATTGAAATGGTTCCTTCTATTGCTAAAGCTAACCGTGAATTACATTCGGTAGGTTTGGGAGCAATGAACTTACATGGTTATTTAGCGAAAAGCTTTATCATGTACGAATCTACTGAGGCATTGGATTTTGCAAACATCTTCTTCATGACCATGAACTACTATTCAATAGAAGCTTCCATGGAAATTGCAAAAGAACGCCAAAAAACTTTCGTAGGATTCGAAAAATCAGCTTACGCTGATGGAACTTACTTCGACAAGTATATCTTACAAGAATATGCTCCTAAAACTGAAAAAGTAAAAGAACTATTCGAAGGAATCCATATCCCTACTGTTCAAGATTGGGAAAACTTGAAAGCACAAGTAGCTGAGCATGGCGTTTACCATGCATACCGTTTGGCAATTGCTCCAAATCAATCTACTTCTTACATTATGAATGCAACTGCATCTGTAATGCCAATCGTAGACATTATCGAAGTTAGAGAATATGGTGATAGTACTACCTACTACCCTATGCCATACTTGACAAATGACAACTACTTCTACTTCAAATCTGCATACGACATGGATCAGATGAAAGTGTTGAAATTAGTTTCTGTTATCCAACGTCACATTGACCAAGGTGTATCAACTATCCTTCACACCAACTCAAAAGATTCAACACGCGATCTTGCGAAGTACTACATTTACGCACATAAGTTAGGATTGAAATCCCTATACTATACCCGTACTCGTAAATCCACAATTGAGGAATGTATTTCATGCTCTGCATAATACAGAACCTTTAGAAAAAGACATATAATTCAGAGAAGCTGAACTGGGAATTGAGAAATATCCAGTTCAGCTTCTTTAACTAAAAGAAACAAAGAATAGCAATGAGTAAACAATTTACAGCGGTAAACTGGAACACTCCAGACAACGATTATGCGTTGATGTTCTGGGAACAGAATATCAGACAATTCTGGATCGATACGGAATATATTCCTTCAAAAGATATTGACAGCTGGAAAGGCTTGAGCTGGGACATGAAAGAGTGTTATAAAAAAGCTTTAGGTGGACTGACACTTTTGGATACCCTACAAAGCCATACAGGGATGCCAAAGATCATCGATCATATCAGCTCTTTGCAAAACAAAGCAGTTCTTTCATACATGTGTATGATGGAAGCTATCCACGCTAAATCATATTCAACCATCTTTACAACCGTTTCAACAACAAATGAAATCAACGATGTATTCGGATGGGTATCACAAAATAAATTCCTTCAATACAAAGCCTCTACAATCGATAAGTACTACCGTGCTATTGATAAAGAAAATGTATCTGATGAAGAATTATTCATGGCTTTGGGTGCATCTGTATTGTTAGAGTCATTCTTATTCTATTCTGGATTTTTCTTGCCTTTATGGTTGTGTGGTCAAGGACAAATGGTAGCTTCGGCTGATATTATCAAAAAGATCATTGCAGATGAATCTATCCATGGTGTATTTGTAGGGCTTATCGGCCAAGAAGTGTTTGCTAGACTGTCCAACAAAGCAGAAGTAAAACAACGCTTCCTGGAGCTATTAAATGACCTGTACGAGAACGAAATCAAGTACACAGAAGAATTGTACACTGTGGTTGGTTTAACAGCTGAGGTAAAAGAATACGTTCGTTATAACGGCAACAAGGCTTTGATGAACCTAGGTTTTGAGCCAATCTTTGAAGTAAAACAAGTGAATCCTATCGTATTGAATGGTTTGAATACAGAAACTACTCAACACGATTTCTTCTCGAAAAAATCTACGAACTACGAAAAAGCAACAGAGATCGTTCATTTGAAAAATGAAGATTTCCTATTGGATGCTACAGTAGAGATCTAATAAAAATACTCTTTGTTATAGAAAGCCTTCCAGGATAAATCTTGGAGGGCTTTTTTAATATCTATCCATTAGTACATGGTCTAAATAATAAAAACGGGCATGTACATAAATGCACACACCCGTAAAATATAACAAAGATAAATCCTTAGTATCCTGGGTTTTGCTGCAGGTTTGGATTAATTGCAATCTGTTGTTGAGGAATTGGGAACAATTCTTTATTCGGATCTCCGGTAGGTTTATGATCCCACCAAGCCGCTGTAGTGAATTTTCCAAAGCGAATAAGGTCTGTTCTACGTTTACCTTCAAAGATAAACTCGCGACCACGTTCTGCTAATAGTTCATCCAGCGTCAATTTTGCTGTGGTGTATTTATTAGCTTCCCAATCAGCAGCTGCAAACGAGCGTTTTCTTGAGGAATTGATCAAGTCAACAGCTTCTTGGTTCGCTGAGCCACCGTTTTTACGCATAATGGCTTCTGCTTTATTGAAAATTACTTCAGTCAAACGATAGATGATATAATCATTCTCTTGGTAATTATCATCTGAAAGACGTCCCGACTTGTATTTATTAAAGCGAGCACCTGAGTTTTCTTCACCTTGAGCCATAGATCCTTGTGAAGTTTTATCACCTTCACTTTCTCTACGGATAGAGTTAACAAAAACTAATGGTTGTTTCGCATATTCTTCTGTTCCTAACACTGGAGTTTTAGTTCCATATTTATATTGAGGACCAAATAGAAACCAATCTTTTTTACGAAGATCTTTTGCACCAAAGGCATCGAATGCGGTAGGTATTACTACAAATGCATTCCAACCTCCATACCCAACGTCCAAGGTTTCTTTCATATAGTCATATCCCATATAGAAACCACCCCAGTCAAATGTGAAACCACCTTTTCTACTAAATTGAAATTGGAATAGAGATTCAGGATTTGCACTGTTTGTATTACTAAAAACTGAATTAATATCAGCTGACAGTTTAGGTGCTCCACCAATACCCCCACCAGTACCTTTGATAACATTGTCAGCGGCAGCGATTGCTTGATCCCACATTGGGGTCCCAGCCCATTTCTGAGCGTTCAGATAAAGCTCTGAAAGCATAGCATAGCCCGCAGCTTTATTTACTTGACCTATTGTTTGAGCATCTAGGTTAGGTAATTTAGGAACCTCAGCCTCCAATTCTGTTTTAATAAATTCAAAAACTTCTTTTCGAGGTTTTGTTTCAGGGTTTAAAGGTTTATCGGCCACTTCCACTGAAATCGGAATATTTCCCCAAAGATCAATTGCTCTCATATAATGATAAGCACGGAGTACCTTTAACTGGGCAATAACTTGATTTCTTTCTTCCTCAGTCATATCAATAGCATTGATGTCCAAGGATTCGATATCTGCAATAGCACCATTGATATATCCTATACCAGTCCACATTAAATCCCAAGAAGTTTTCCCTCTGTTTTCTGTAGCTGTCCAGGTATGGTAATGCATGCGGAAGTGGTCTCCCCCATCATAACCATGGCGTCCTTTTTGAGGCCAAGCAACTTGGTCTGCTGACAGTTCAGAATGATAATAAAAACCTGAGTTACCAGTTGGAGCCAACCATGCCTGCATATGAGTCATTGGGCGCAAGGCAGCCTGCATGACTTCCAGTTTATTCTTATAGAAACTATCTTTCTCTAAGGTGCTGTACAGATTCTCATCCAAATTGGTACAGCTGGAAAGACTTGCCGTAGCAATCATCGTTGCTACTGTAAATCGTATTGCTTTTTTATTAAATAATTTCATGTTTCTTCTCCCTTAAAAACCAATATTAAGTCCTAAAGACCAAGATTGCGTTCTTGGATAGAACCCTCTTGAATCAATTGCACCATTAAATCCTGTATCTTGCAATTCCGGATCAATTCCTGAATACTTAGTAAATGTTGCTAAGTTTCGAACCGTTAGATACACATACATATTTCTTAAGTAATCATTCTTCATATTGAAGTTGTAACCTAAAGTCACATTGTCAATTTTCACGAAAGATCCATTTTCAAGGTAATAGTCAGAGTATTGAGGATCATCTTTTAGATCAGCATGCTTTCCGAAGGCAGATTCCAAAACGTTGTTTGGCAACCATTTTTGATTTCCAAAGAACATATCCGCAGTGTTCAAGATGTCGTATTTAAATTTACCTCTCAGGAATACCGTTAAATCAAGTCCTTTGTAGCTGAATCTATTTCCTAATGATGCTTGGTATTTAGGAATACCATTCCCGATATAAGTTAGGTCATCATTGTTGATTTCACTTGCTGGCGCTGTTGAACCATCCGCTTTGTAGAATAACCACTTGCCTTCTTCATCCAATCCAGCATAGCGCTTACCATAGAATGAACCCACTTCACCACCTTCTTCAAGTCTTACTGCATTACCTAAGTTTCCTGGTGAAGGAAGACCTCCAAATTCTAACCAGTTACTTTGGAAAATATCACTTGAAAGTTTCGTCAACTTATTTTTTTGGTAGTTAGCTGTGAAATCAACTTGCCAAGTAAAGTCATCTTTAACAATCGGAGTACCTGTTAATTGAATTTCAACCCCTTTGTTTACTACTGAACCTACATTGTACCAAATACTTGATTGAACGTATGAAGGTAACTGTGCGTTGTATTGATAAAGTAAATCTTTGGTGTTCCTTTGATAAACGTCAATCGCACCAGTTAATCTGTTGTTGAACAAGCCAAAGTCCAAACCAATGTTTGTTTCTGCTTTTTGCTCCCATTTCAAATCAGGGTTCGGGTTTGTATTCACACCATATGTTTGGTAATAAACACCATCTTGAGGATAAACACCACCTGTACCTAATGTAATTAATGATAGGTAGTTAGGGATACCCTGGTTACCAGTAACACCGTAACCCACACGAAGTTTTAAATCATTGACAACTTCTTTATTGGTGAAGAAGTCTTCATTGGTGATGGTCCAACCTGCAGAAACCGCTGGGAAGTTACCCCATTTGTTATTAGCACCAAACCTTGATGAACCCTCACGACGTAAAATCGCTGTCAAAAAGTATTTGTCAGCATAGTTATAATTTACACGTCCAAAAAATGCAACTAATGTATTATCATCTTTAAATGAGTTCAACCCTGGTCTAGGTAATTTATCATTGGTGATTGCCGTACCTGACCCAAAATTCCAATCCAAAAATCCATCAGTGGTAAAACCACTATTTGACATATCAAAATATTCTAAGGTTGAGTATTGGTAACTATAACCTAGTAATCCTGTAATCGTATGGTTGTCATTAAAAGTTTTGTTGTAGTCAATGGTACTTTCAAAAGTCTTGGTCCAGCTCAGTTCATTTCTTTTGTAGGCATACCCTGTACCTTGATAATTTGATTCAGGTCTTTGATCCCAATCTAACCTTGAACGGTATTGACGGCCATTCCAGTTATCACGTACGTAGGAACCGAACGCTGAAACGCTTAATTCATCGATGATTTGATATTTCAAACGTGCATCACCGGAGAAAGTCTGTTGATTTCTATCATCCAAGCGGTAAGCAAAACGACTGATTGGATTGTAGTTGTTAAATTCTTGAGTTTGGTAGTAGGTTCCATCAGGATTCATGATTGGAGCCGTTGGATTTCTTTGAACTGCTTGCTCAAAATCCGGAACGTTCTCACTATCATCCGCTTTTTTACCACCTAATAAATTTGCCTTATTAAAGTTTGCAGCAATGTTTGCTGACATGGTCAATTTATCATTGAAACCAGTTTGTGTAAAATTAATACGACCACCAAATTGATCTCTGCCGTTTTCTTTAGCTATACCTTTTGCTTGTTCATAATTAAAGGAAGCACGGTAGGTCGAGTTTTCTCCACCACCACTTGCAATAAAATTATGGAAGTGAGAGAAATTATCTTTATTGATTAGTTCATCATACAAATCTGTTGTGGCTCCGAGATCCAATTTAGGTCTGTTCATTCCTTGGACAACCTTTTCACGGAATTGTGCAGCATCCAACATTGTTGGCCTTCTATTTACAATCTCTGTTTGGCCATAGGTTAAATATTCAAACTGTGGTTTTCCGGCTTTTCCTTTTTTGGTAGTTACCAAAATTACACCACCATTACCACGGGTACCATAAATAGCTGCTGCAGAACCATCCTTCAATACATCAATCGATTCGATATCACCTTGTTTGATTAGATCTAGGCTACCACCTGGTATACCGTCGATTACGACCAAAGGACTATTAGTTCCTTTTAAAGAAGCCATACCACGCAATTGGATATTAGTTCCAGAGTTTGGGTTACTACCTTGAGCTCTGGTAATATTCAAACCAGCCACTTTACCTTGTACTAATTCCATTGGGTTTCTCATTCCCCCACGGTTGAAATCTTTTTCTTTTACTGAAGCTACTGCAGAAGTAATTTCTTTACGCTTTTGCGTACCGTATCCTACAACTACGACCTCATCAAGTGATTCTGAATCGGGTGTCAAAACCACATTAGCTGTTGCTGAAGTTACCGGGAATTCTTGTGCTGTAAAACCGATGAAACTCACTTGTAGCACGTCCCCATTTTCGGCAGCAATGCTGAAGTTACCAGCATCGTCGGTTTGTGCTGCTGCATCTTTTCCTTTTACACGAATGGTTACTCCGGAAAGAGCTTCTCCAGTAGCACCATTTTTCACCGTCCCCGTAACTGTTTGCTGAAACTCAACCCTCTCAATTGACGTCTCTTCAGAGTAAGGTACCGAAGCAGCATATCCATAGCTGCAAGCCATCAGAGCAAAGCATAAAATACTCCCTCTGACAAAGCCTTTCCGATACATTTTTGAACTGTAAATGTTTGGCATGTTAATTAACGTTAATGAATAAATAATTTTAAAAGGTCTATAAACTAATATTTTACAATAAAACGTTTTAGCTAGATGTGAAAACAGAATTATTCTGCAATAACACAAATTACATAACGAAAAATTAAAGCAAATATTATCCCGTTTACAACTAGATTGATGTAAATTAGAAAAAATATGTTAAAAAACTTTAGCTAAGTGAGAAAGTTTAGTAAAAATTATTAGAAGTGTAGCTAAAACAATTAAGCTAATTATGTTATAAAACCGAAGCTATTCGAGCATACATCTCAACCATTGCAAGCTGATCTAATAACCATTTCTTATTAGTCGTTTTTTGACCAGACCAGTCCTTTTGAAATAGACCATTTTCATCTCTTAAATCCGTCCACGCATAGTTCAGATTATCAATGAAATTATTCAGATAAAGTGGATTTTTGTCAACATGAAATAGCTCCACATATCCCCGTAACATCACTGCTATGAACCATGCATCTGAATTCTTCAGTAACTTGAAATCTTTAGATGAATTTTCAGAAGAATGAAAGAAATAATTATATCCTGATGCAGCAATGGCTAGCGCATCATTTAGGTATTTTTGTTCATTAGTAATTTTGTGCAGCAAAACTGCAGATTGTAACATTTGACCCGAATTATAAGGAAACTTTGTTTTGTTCACCTTTCCAGATAAACTGATATTATCGTAATACAGATGATCTTCTTTGTCTTCCAAATTTTCCTTTGTCCATTGGTAAAGAGAAATAGCTTTGTCCAAATATTCTTTTTTGTTGGTCGCTTGGTAGAGCTTCAATAGATAAACTACTGCAGGAGCATTGGAACAAGTATTTTTGGATTCTTTCTTCTGTTCACACCAATAGATGCCACCACCTAATTTATCATCCATACCACTTTCCACAAATTTCCATATCTCTTCGGATTTTGCTAAGAAAGATTTGTCTTTGGTATTTAGGTAAAGATCTGCGAAATCTATACCTAACCAAACATTATCATCATAAAAGCGATCTGATTGCGGAGCCGAACTTACATATGAAGCATATCCGTATGGAGATCTTTTATCGTAATAATGTTGGAGGCCAGGCAATACAGTAGACCTAATATCTTTCAAAATAGATTTATCCATATTGATTTCGTACCGTGCAACTTGGGCAGATAATGAACCTGAGAATGGCCATAGGTATGAATAAGCATTTCCTTTTGAAGCCTGTTCAGGTCCTGCTAAATAACTGGCTTTGTAACTTTCATCATATGGATAATTCTCACGTAGCAACTTCTCTCCCTTAATTCCAAAATGTTTATAGATGGAATCCAATGTTATTTTTGCCTTGTCAGCAAATCCTTTCTCGGATTTTAGTGATTGGGAAAATAACTGAGTTGTACATAAAATACAAAAGAATATAAAGATGAAAAGTCTTTTCATGATCACGGTTTTTTGATAATTATAAAAGGAACAGGGTTCCAGCAGGTTGACAGAACCTAGGATGGTTCTTATTATTAAAATCCATTGAATAAAATAATTTATTCAATGGACTATTATTTCATATTAAATATTTCCTTTTTTCAGCTCATTTACAGCATGGTCTACAGCTCTTGCCGAGAATGCCATATAGGTCAAAGAAGGATTTTGAGTTGATGTGGATGTCATACTTGCTCCATCCGTCACGAAAACATTAGGACATGCATGAATTTGATTCCAACTATTCAGAACCGAGGTTTTTGGGTCCAGCCCCATTCTTGCCCCACCCATTTCATGGATATCCAATCCAGGAGCTTGAGAGCTTTCATTTCGACGGATATTTTTGAATCCAGCCTGTGTGAACATCTCTTCCATAGTATCCAGATAGTCCTTTTTCATCTTGGCATCATTGTCGTCATAATCCACCGAAATCTTTAATAGAGGTATGCCCCATTCATCTTTTTGAGTGGCATCAAGAGCAACAAAATTTGACTCCTTAGGAATTGTTTCTCCCATCATGTGCGAGCCTACGCCCCAATTTCCAAATTTTGGAGATAGAATAGAATTTTTAAGATCCTCCCCTAAGCCAGATTCATCTGCCCACGAAGAACGATAAGCGCCGAACCCAGCTGCATAACCTCTCAAGAAATCGGTCTCTTGTTTATGAAGATTTCTAAATCTTGGAATATAACCTCCTCCGGCAGGATTTCTACCATCGGTTTTATAATCCAAGAAGCCTTCGTACTCAGCACTTATCCTTGCGCTATAATTGTGGAAAGCAACATATTTACCCAAGGTGCCAGAATCATTTCCTAGCCCATTTTGAAACCTATTGGACTTAGAATTCAAAAGAATTAAGGTAGAATTCAATGCTGCAGCATTAACAAAGATAACCTTAGCATAGAAATCAATTTCTTCTTTAGTTTCCCTGTCGATTACCTTCACTCCCACTGCTTTTCCTTTGTCTTCATCATATAAAACTGAATGAACAACAGAATTCGGTCTCATGGTTAGATTTCCGGTTTTTGCTGCCCAAGGCAAGGTTGAGGCATTTGAACTGAAATATCCCCCAAACGGACAACCTCTCTGGCACAACGTTCTGTTTTGACATTGAACCCTTCCTTGGTCTAAGTGGATTTGATTGGGTTTTGAAAGATGTGCACATCTCGCCGAGATAACTTTCCGCCCCGGGAATTTAGTTTCCACTTGTTCTTTAAAATATTTCTCGACAATATTCAAAGGGTAGCCAGGCAGAAATTCTCCGTCAGGCAACTCAGGCAGACCATCTTTATTGCCTGAGATTCCAGCGAAACGTTCTACGTGATCATACCACGGTTTGATATCTTTATAACGGATGGGCCAATCGACTGCAAATCCATCGCGTGCAGGACCTTCAAAATCAAAATCTGACCAGCGTTGAGTCTGTCTTGCCCACAATAATGACTTACCACCCACCTGATATCCCCTGATCCAATCAAATGGTTTTTCTTGCACATAGGGATGTTCTTTGTCCTTCACAAAAAAATGTGCCGCATCTTCATGGAAAGCATAGCACCTGGTTACAATAGGATTTTCTTGCTTTACAGCATAGGGCAATTCATTGCGATGTTCAAATTCCCAAGGATAAAGATTGGTAGTGGGATAATCTTTGATATGTTTTACATCTCTACCTCGTTCAAGAACGAGCGTTTTTAATCCTTTTTCACAGAGTTCTTTTGCAGACCAGCCTCCAGAAATTCCTGAGCCAATGACAATGGCATCATACGTGCGATTTTTCTCAGAATCAATATTCAAATTTGCCATTATCCTACTATCTTAAAAGCACCATTGTATCTTCCTGGCACTAATTCATAAACTAATTTATTCTTCATGACATATTCAGAGTTTTTATAGCCCTGAATTGTTCTTCTTTTCAGAATATTAAAGAAAACATCATCTTGAGGAAGAGCTTTCAAATAAGCAATTTGCTCAGCGGCAGATTTTCCTTTTATTTTTTCGGCCGTCTTGAGGCCCTCTAGAAATTTCTTTTGATCTTCTGGACTGGTGCAATCATCCAGCATTTTCATCACAAATAAGTGCAGGTTCAGGTCCTTTCCACCAGAACTATCCGTTTTGGGAATGATAGTTTCGACAAGTTCAGACAAGAAAAGTTCATCATCTGAATCAAGTTTAACGTTGTTTAATTGTATACTGGTTGCTTTTGAACTAAAATCGCAGGAAGTAGCAATCATCATACCGCCCGCGATTATAAACATTTGCTTTAAAGCTGTCCGTCTGTCCATAGGTTTATAATCTAGTTTCCTAAATTACAAATTTAACAGATAGATATTAGCTTAATTCATAGAAAGCAACGATTTTTTTACTTCTGCTAAATCGTTTAAAACTTGGTCAGCATGCGTCAACCTCTTCTTTTCTACTTCTTGCTTGGTTACTGCAATACAATATAGACCCGCCTCTTTAGCAGCTGTACAGCCAGTACTCGTATCTTCAACCACTACGATTTCTTCCTTCGGAATCATCAATTTATTAACAGCCAACAAATAAGGCTCAGGATTTGGCTTTGGATTTTCTACAAGTTCACGAGTAACAAAGAACTTAAAATATTTCAAAAGTTTATGTTCGCCCAATACAGTTTCGACGGTTGATTGAAAACTTGATGTCACTAATCCCAGTTCTTTTCCAGAATCTTTTACTGCATCAAGGATGTCCTTTGCATGTGGCATCAATCGGATATTTTTCATATTGGCTTTGGCATATCTTGAACGAGTAGCAAACCACATATCTTCCTCATCAACATTCAACTTATAGTCATTGTTCAGCATCTGAACATTTCTACTTAGGGTATGTCCAGCAAAATTAGATATCCATTCATCGAAGTCAATCTTTAGACCGTAATCATTTTCTAAAATCGGCGCCCAATTACTGAAATAAAAATATTCAGAATCAATTAATGTTCCATCCAAATCAAATAGAACCGCATTTACATTATTCATAATGCAAAATTAACCATATTAATATTAAGCCTATGTTAAATCCGAAATACTTAACATTAGTAGACGTAACTTGTAATTTCATTGTGGTTTATTTGCCATAACTTGATATACAATGGCTCTTTTCTTAAGTTTGCTATGCTCATAAAATTGCTGTGAGCACAAAAACTCAATATTTATGAAAATAATTGCTGTAGGCAGAAATTATATTGACCACGCCAAGGAACTAAACAACCCTGTACCCGAAAAACCTGTTATCTTTTTAAAACCAGACACAGCGGTTTTGAAAGACAATAAAGACTTTTATTATCCAGAGTTCAGTAAGGATATTCACTATGAAGTAGAGGTGGTATTAAGAATTTGTAATGAAGGTAAACATGTTTCTAAAAAATTCGCTCACAAGTATTATGATTCCATCGGGTTAGGAATTGATTTTACGGCAAGGGACCTCCAATCGGATCTTAAATCGAAAGGCTTGCCTTGGGAATTGGCAAAAGCATTCGACCACTCTGCTATAATCAGCAATATGATTTTCAAAGAAGAATTTGATGATCTACAAAACTTAAACTTTTCATTACAAAAAAATAATGAAACAGTTCAAATAGGGAATACGAAAGACATGATTTTTGATTTTGACAGCTTAATCACCTTTGTTTCACAGTACATTACTTTGAGAAAGGGCGACCTGATCTTTACAGGTACACCAGCAGGTGTCGGGCCGGTAAAAATTGGGGATAAATTGGAAGGATTTTTGGAGGAAAAATCCATGTTTACTTGCCAAATAAAATAAAATGAAGAAAATATCACTTTCAATATTAATTGCTGCTTCCCTAATAGGCAACCTATATGCCCAAAATAAAGACATCATAACATCAAGAAACTATCCACAAGGATATTTTCGCAATCCATTAAATATAGCACCTGATGCTTCAGGAACATTTGGAGAATTACGTTCTACCCATTTTCATGCTGGCGATGACTACAGAACTCAGCAAAAGATTGGGCTTCCTCTGCATGCCGCTGCTGAAGGATATGTTTCACGTGTTAGAGTACAAATTGGAGGCGGTGGAAACTCAGTATACATCAATCATCCTAATGGATTTACCAGTGTTTATTTGCACATGGACAGCTTTAATGATGTATTGACGAAAATCATTAGGGCTGAACAATATAAACAACAGAGATTTGATGTTGACATGGAATTAAAACAGGGTCAGGTAAAACTGACTAAAGGCCAATTTATTGGAAATGCAGGGAATACAGGAGGTTCTGCAGGCCCACATTTACATTTTGAAATCCGTGACACAAAATCACAACATCCATTAAACCCTCAATTATTCGGTCTTCATTTTACCGATAAATTTGCTCCAACAATAAACGGCATAATGGTTTATGATCTCGAAGAACCCTTGTTCAATGAGAATACCGGCAGAAGGTATCAACAATTGAAGGCATTGGAATCCGGAAGATATGCATTAGCTTCCGGAGCGCCAATTTCTGTAAATGGGAAATTTGGCCTGGGAATAAACACAATTGACAGACATCGTGCTGGAGGATTTCAGAATGGAGTGTATTCAATCGAGCTATTCTTAGATGGCAAATCGGTATCTACTGTATTATTTGAAGAATTGGACTTCAACACTTCTAGTGCAATCCATTCTTATATAGATTTTCCTCATTTTAAAAGATCAAAAGCGAAGGTCCAAAAAAGCTTTAAGGATCCAGGAAATCCAATTCAGATTTTCAAAAATCTAAATAATCAAGGAATAATGGAACTTAATGATGACAAAATTCACGATGTAAAATATGTTGTCAAAGATGTTCATGGTAATTGTAGTGAGCTGGACTTTAAAGTAAGGAACAACCCATCATATGCAGCAAAGAAAAACCCAATTAAAGGAGAGCTTTTCCAATATGCAAAAGACAATTCATTTAGCGCTGATGAGGTTAAAGTCGAAATTCCAAAAGGTTCTTTGTATAGCGATGTAGACTTTATTTACTCCAAAAGTGCTGCAAGACCAAACAGTTATTCATCGGTGCATCATGTTCAAAACAATCTGACTCCTTTGTTCTCGACCTATAAATTAAGTATAAAACCAACAATTTTACCGAGTCATTTGGAAAGCAAGGCTCTATTAGCTTCGGTTCAAGGTGGTTCGGTAGGAGGCAAATTTGAAAATGGATGGGTTATGGTAAATACGAAAATATTCGGTTCATTTTATGTCACAGTAGATACTGTTGCTCCTACGATTACACCTAGGAATTTCAGTAATGGCAAAAACGTTAGCGGACAATCAAAAATCGACTTTACAATTTCAGACAATTTCTCAGGGATACAGTCATTTAATGCCTATATTGATGATAAGTGGGTTTTGATGGAATATGATTCCAAAAACCGACATGTATGGCATAGGTTTGAACCATCATTGAGTAAAGGCCAACATACATTTAAATTTGTTGTAAAAGACTGGAAAGACAATGAGAAAGTCTATCAAGCAACATTCACTAGATAAAATTGGAATATTATGGCAGAATTAAAGGTTGGGGATAAAGCCCCACAGTTCAAAGGGAAAAATCAACATGGTGAAGAGGTAAAACTTTCAGACTTCAAAGGAAAAAAGATCATTCTATATTTTTATCCAAAGGATAATACTCCTGGTTGTACCACTGAGGCTTGTAATTTCAGAGATAATTACCAAAGTCTTTTGAAAGATGGATACGAAGTGATTGGTGTAAGTATCGACAGTGAGCAGTCCCATCAAAAATTCATCTCGAAATTTGAACTTCCATTTACTCTACTTTCCGATGAGGATAAAAAGATCGTGGAAGACTATGGAGTTTGGGTGGAAAAGAACATGTATGGAAAGAAGTATATGGGAACCGCCAGAACAACTTTTATCATTGATGAGAATGGTATAATTCAGCACATTATTAAAAAAGTAGACAATAAAAACGCCAGTCAACAAATTAGAGACTTAATGGCGAAATAAGTCGCCCGAATACATTATATTTGCCCCCTATGAGCAAGCAAACAGACGATTTTTTCAAGAATATTATTTCACATGCAAAGGAGTATGGATTTGTTTTCCCTTCAAGTGAAATTTACGACGGATTAAGCGCCGTCTATGATTATGGTCAATTAGGTTCTGAATTGAAAATGAACCTAAAAACATATTGGTGGAAATCCATGGTTCAATTAAATGAAAATATTGTTGGGATTGATGCAGCAATATTTATGCATCCAACAACATGGAAAGCATCAGGCCACGTAGATGGTTTCAATGACCCAATGATTGACAACAAGGATTCTAAAAAAAGATACCGTGCAGATCAATTAATTGAAGATAAGATTGACCGCTATGAAAAAGATGGCAAAACTGAAAAAGCAGCACAATTACAAAAGGACCTTGATGATGCTTTGAATGCAGATGACCTTGTACGCTTAAAAACAATCATCGAAGAGCATAATATCGTTTGTCCAATTTCAGGAACAAAGAACTGGACTGATGTCCGTCAATTCAATTTGATGTTTGCTACCCAAATGGGAGCAATGGCAGATGGTGCTGAGCAAGTGTACCTTCGTCCTGAAACAGCTCAAGGTATTTTCGTGAACTTCTTGAATGTTCAAAAAACTGGAAGAATGAAAATCCCTTTTGGTATTGCTCAAATTGGTAAAGCATTCCGTAATGAAGTGATAGCACGTCAATTTATCATGCGTATGCGCGAATTTGAACAAATGGAAATGCAATTCTTTGTACGTCCTGGAACTGATTTAGAATGGTACCAAAAATGGAAAGAAAACCGTTTGAAATGGCACTTGGCATTAGGAGCTGACCAAAATAAATATCGTTATCATGACCACGTTAAATTAGCTCACTATGCAAATGCAGCTGTGGATATTGAATACGAATTCCCATTCGGATTTAAAGAAGTCGAAGGAATCCATTCACGTACAGATTTTGACTTGAAACAACATCAGGAATTTTCAGGTAAGAAAATGCAATATTTTGACCCTGAAATCAATCAAAGCTATATTCCTTACGTAATCGAAACTTCAATTGGTTTAGACCGTCTCTTCTTAACAGTTTTAGCCAATAGCTTGGTTCAAGAGGATTTGTCGACTGATGAAAAACAAGATTCTCGTGTTGTATTAAAATTCCATCCTGCAATTGCTCCAGTAAAAGCAGCAATTCTTCCTTTAACTAAGAAAGATGGTCTTCCAGAGAAAGCAAGAGAAATCATGGCTAAATTAAAATTGGATTACAATATCCAATATGATGAAAAAGATTCAATCGGAAAACGCTATCGCCGTCAAGATGCAATAGGTACTCCATTCTGTATTACTGTGGATCATCAAACATTGGAAGATAACATGGTGACCATTCGTCATCGCGACAGTATGCAACAAGAAAGAGTAAATATTAGTGAGCTAGAAAATATTATCGGAAATTTAGTCAGTATGACAAATTTGTTGAAGGAATTAGTATAACTCATTTTTTAAATAAAAAGATAACCTGCCTTGAGAAATCAAGACAGGTTTTTTTATAAATGGAGGGTTAGTTTAATATAATTATTTTAATGTTGAACTTAAACCAGATTCATACATTAACATCCTTTTGGTCTCAGCATATTTCCAAACGCTACATCCCATCTGTTTTTTGAAAAACTTGTTGAATTCGTGGTCATTCCTAAACCCAGCATCATGTAAGAGGCTAATTATTCGTTCAGAATCATGATTTACACTATTTAAACGGTCTAAAAAATAATTTATCCGCTTGTTGTTCAGATAGTTTTCAAAACTTCCGTTTAAATATTTTTTCGACAAATTTTTAAAGTCAAGCTCAGATATCGGCATGAATTTCTTAAAATCTGAAAGCTTTAAATCCGGATTTTTAAAGAGATTTTCTTGATCAATTAATTGGTCTATCGCACTGATATAAAATATCAGCTCAGTCTGTTTCAATTGAGATTGTTCTTCTTCATACTGCTTTACCATAGCATTTGTCTTGAACAAGTATCCAAAATAAATATTGAGGACATGATAATATCGGTAATATATGATCCCCAAAAATATCATTACTGTAAATAGACCATCAAGAAACTCAAAAAATAGATCTGAATCGATGAAAAGACCACGGCTGAGAATAATACCTAATGTTAAGATCTTAGCTGAAAAGAAGTAAAATGCTAACTGTCCATCAATAGAATTTACTAAATTCCCAACCTTCCTTCTCCAAGGCCATAGTATAAATAAATCATATACTACGGATATGAAAAACAAAATTGTTCTTGACTTCTGATAAAAAAAGTCCAAATAATCATAAATCATCCCATCAGTAATTTGAGAAGAATAGATATTGAACAACAGATAGAACACATAAAATAATATAAAAGGGAAAAGAGCTAATAAAAATAGATAGATTGATGTTCGGGTTTCTAGCGCTATATTCCTAAGATATAAAGAGGTTATGGAAACCAAACACAAACTACTTGTAGCAGTAAATAAAATCCCGATGTGTGAATTCAATACCGGAACAAAATATTTAACCATTAAGATAACTGCCCCTGTCAACAAGAGAAATCTTATCATCTCTCCTCTTTCATCGCGGATGGTTCTAATCTTTAGATATAGAATCACTATTAATACCTGGGTGACAGTTAGTGCCAGCAAATAAGCCATATAACAATAATAAAATACTAGTATTAAGAAATTAAAAAGGTGTCGTTAAGTTTAACTTTTTTTAAACCTCATCCAGCATTATTTAAATTCAACAATCTTAGTATCATCCCATTCCTCATCTATTATGATCTCAAATATTTTGTTAACCATTCCACTCGGATAGAGATCACCTTTGAAAATTAACTTGACATTATTTTTCACCGCAGCATTTAGCCTAAACTTCCTAACCATTTTGGTATCATCCCAAACTTCAAATTCATAATGCAAAGGCATTTCATCAGACCTCATGCCTATAAATTGATTAAATGATATTTCTTTATGGATGTGAAAATTTTGAACGAATTCAATGACATTATCTTCCGATTTGGGGATGAAAATTTCCAGATTTGGGTTAAAGGGACTCCATCTAATCGGCGCCATCATAGGTTTAACAATAATTTTTTTGATTTCAGATAAATCCTTTAGATCTGTAAAATCCAAGGTAACCATACTATAGGCGCGTTGAAAATTGACTTTTTTCTCTATACTTTCCTTCAATTCAAAGGAGTCTAGCACAGCAAATGTCCGAGCAAACTTATCTTTGAATGAGGTTCCAATATAAAAATCTCGAATATGCTTAACTTCTCTCGGATAGGATAAGGGTTCATTTAATTCACTGTAAAACAAAGTCGAATAATACTTGCCTTCTGGTAAATCAAGCAATAGGTTATTAGTAGAGCTGTTTGGAATAAAATGGCCTAAATTCACAAGATTACCATTCTCCTGATTAAAAATAAAATAATTCAGATTGAAGTTTTTGGGTTTATTGGGGTTAATAGAATTATTTGTTCTCCCATAAAATCTAAAATTATCTAAGAAATAAAAATATTCAAAATTATCTCGATATAATGTAAATTGAAATTCTCCTTTAACAAGGTTCGATCTTAGTATATCATTTCTTCCTTGAATATCTAAAGAAAAAGTTCGCAATCCATTTTTAGGAACATCATCTGAATTAACTATTAACTCAAAGTGATCTCTTCCTTTATAATAACTATTTGGTTTGTTCTCTCCCAGTACAAAATAAATCGTATCCTTGCCTATTTTATTCGTGGATACATCAAATTCAATCCTGCCTAATTTCCCAATTGACGTAGTATCCAAAAAAAAGAAAAATCCTAAATTAGTACCCTTAAAGGTCAAAACACTATCGCCGAATGCGTTTAAGGACAATGGCCTATTAACTTTCTTTATTAATGGCAAAAAGTGAGTTCCCCATCTGAATTTTATGCCTTCACGCAAATAGTTCGGAAAAATTCCCGGTCCATTAAAATCCCCAAACATAAGGAGTTCAAGACGCTCAGGATTTTCAGTCACAGCTCCCGAAGTTGAAGTGGATTTGGTAATGATAGGAGAATTAAAAGGTTTGATCTCTTTTTTAAAATCTTCAAAATTAAAGATAACTTGTCTCACAGGACCCTCGCCACGGTCAACAATGGAATGATTTTTTTTGCAAGAAATAAGTGAAAATGAAATACTGATTAATAACAGTAAGCATCTGGAAACAAAATTTAAAGTGTTCATAAATATTTATTTAGTTAAAATAATTTATAATAAATTAATATTTATGAATGAATTAAAAATAAAAAGGAGATAATCTTAAAGTTAATTATCTCCTTATAAATCAATCAGATACAAACCTATCCAATTGATAACGTACTAATTTTAAATGCCTTTAGGTTCTAAAGTGTCTGGACTTTTTTTTCACCATTGACTAATAAATTTACCTTTTCTCCTTTTTTTCCAATTACACTGTACTTTGTAACTTTTCCATTTTTCCATTCAAAATCTACGGTGTAATTTCCTCTAGCTTTGAGACCCTTTACATTTCCATCCTTCCAAGCTTGAGGCAAAGCTGGCAGTAAGTGAATATAACCATCATGACTCTGAATTAGCATCTCCGCTATACCCGCTGAACCCCCAAAATTTCCATCAATCTGAAATGGTGGATGAGCACAAAAAAGATTTGGATAAGTTCCTGCTCCAGCTCCCCCATAAGTAGTGCTTTGTTCAAATGCAGGCTGCAACAACTGCCTTAAGATTTCAAGAGAATGATCGCCATCATGTAATCTTGCCCAAAACAAAATCTTCCATGCCCTAGACCATCCTGTTCCCTCATCACCCCTTATTGCCAACGTTTTCTTTGCCGCATCAGCCCATTCCGGACTCGTAACTGGTGAAATGAAATTCGCCGGATACAATCCATATAAATGTGAAACATGTCTATGCTGAGGTTCTGTTTCCTCATAGTCTTCGAGCCATTCCATCACTCTACCTGATTTACTAACCACTACTGCAGGAGGCAAAGAGGTAAGATCAACTTCTAATTGCTTCGCAAAGTCATCATTTAAACTTAAGATTTCATTTGCCGCAATAACAGATCCGTATAACTCTCGCACAATCTGATTATCGATTGTAGGTCCCATTACTACTGCTGCTCTTTTTCCATTTGGTAGTTTAAATCCGTTTTCTGGTGATACAGAAGGCGAGGTAACTAACCAACCTGTCTTAGGATCCTTCACCATGGTAGCCTTATAAAATACCGCAGCATCCTTGAGTACGGGATAAATTTCCTTCAGGTAATTTTCATCCTTAGTAAATTGGTAATGCTCCCAAAGATGATTGCACAACCATCCAGAAGCAGTACTGGATCCCCATGAAGCATGCTCGCCTGGTGCCGTATATCCCCAAATATTATTCATCATATAAACTACCCATCCTGGAGCATCGTAATATGCCTTGGCAGTTTTAACACCTTCCTTGGAAATGTTTTTTATCATCTCTATAAAAGGTTTATGATATTCGGATAGATTATTCACCTCAACTCCCCAATGGTTCATTTGAGCATTGATGTTCAAATGATAATCTCCATTCCAAGGAGTTTGTATTTGGTGTGCCCATAGCCCTTGTAAATTGGGTGGCAAAGCTTTTGAAACACCTGGCGCTGAACTTGAAAGAGTTAAGTATCTCCCGAATTGGTAATATAATGTTGCCAAACCATTGTCCTGTCCTGGATCATTATAAAATGCAGATAAACGCTTATCCGTAGGAATATCAGACTTAGATAATGAATCCGTAATTTCTAGGGAAACTCGCTCAAATAATGGTTTATATTTACGATGATGGGATTGTTTCAAAGCAGAAAAATTCATCTTTTCCACCTTTTTAATTTCTGTTGAAACTACTTCTTTAGGATCATGCCCATAGTAGCTCGTAGAGGCTGAAAATAATACAATAGCTTCATTTGCACCTTTCACGATTATTTCATTGTCATGATCCATTAAGGTCCCCCCTTTCGTAAGAACCTTAAATTTGGCCGCAAATTGAATGCCTTTTCCGCCCTTGCCATCAGGGAGTGAACCTGAAATCGTGATTTCATTTCCATTGACTTTATACTCTTCGATGTTCTCTTCACGATAGAAATGCATCGCAAATTCAATAGACTTTTTCTTATCAGCAGATAGCCTAACAACTCCTACATTATTGTCAAAAGAAGTAAAATATTCCCTTAAAAACTTTGTGCCATTGTTGGTAAAACTTGTTCCAGCAGTTGCATTACTTATGTCTAGCCACCGCTTGTAGTCTTTGGTTTCGCCTTCATGAAAAAACAAAAAGTTCATAAACCCAAAGTTTTGAAAGCTTCCATAAGGAACATTCGCCCCGTCACCTTGACCTGAACCAGCTCCTACACAAACAAAATTCTTATTGACCAGTGCTTCAGCCTCATCATTCTTTCCTTCAAACAACAAGCGCTGAATATCCAAAACAGAATTCTTCGCGTTGTAGTTATTAGCATCTTGAGGTGATCCAGACCACATCGAGATTTCATTTAACACAATAGACTCATCGTTAATACTACCATTAGGCATCATACCAATCAGTCCATTTCCCAATGGAAGGGTTTCTTCCCATTTTTCTCCGGGACGATCATACCACAACTTCAAATCCTGACCTTGTAACTTCCCAACGAGTAGGCAACAAAATATCCCTAAAATCTTTCTCATTATTATTTTAAATAAACATCAAACTCTGCCACCGAAAACTCCTTGTCCTCGCTTAGTACTTCATTAGGAATAAATCTGATGTAGTGAGCTTCCTGTGCAGTATCAAAAGTTATACTTTGCTCAGTAGCATTCGCTCTAATATTCGAAAATTCCCCAGATGCAACGGTTTTCCATTCTTTACCATCAATACTAGTTTGAATTTCATATTTCGATGGAACACCTTTAATCTTGCGGTCCTGTCTAGGCATATAACTCATACCTGTAATCAACTCCGTTTTTGGCAACCTAATTTCTACGAATTTCTGACTGCTGAGAATTGTCTCCCAAACAGTTTTATCATCGTTATCTACTGCTTTTTTCGAATGTTTATCTCCACTAATTATGTTAAGCTGATCTTTTGCTATTTTCTTGCGGTCTGATTGGTCAAATTTAAAATCTGATTTTGCTTCTTTAAACAATGCAAAATCACTCAATGTTGGAGCAACAGGTGCATAAAGATGAACTCTCAGTTTTGTTGCCCGAACTGGCTCTGCTAATTTGATCAACCTATTAGCACCAATACTTGTTGCTGATGCCAATGGTTTCCACAATCCATTTGCCCAAACATCCACTTGAACACTGTCAATTCGCTGACCCAATTTGATGTTTTCCCTTAACCTGATCAAATCGAATTCTTGATCATGTGCCAAAGTAATTTCAATACTTGGATTTAAAACATTGTCATCTGAAGCATAATAGCTATAACGGTCATTGTCAAAAAGGTTTTTTTCTGAGAACAATGCATTGTTTTCTCGTACATTACTTGCTTTCGCGGTAGCACCTGCTGCTAAATTGTCCGAAAATGTTGCTTTGACCTTCTCTCCAAATGCCGCTAACGATTTCACATCATTGTCATGTAGCATACCATTTGGCATAGGTGCCAAACCAAGGTTCATGTTACCACCTCGACCTACTGATTTCAAGTAGATTTCAAACAATTGATTTGGTGTCTTAACTTTATCATTTTGGTCCTCATGGTAAAACCATCCTGGACGTTGAGGAACATCACATTCTGCAGGAATCCAAAACTCCCCACCCCTAGTGCCGGTTGGTAAATTAGAATTGTCAACCTCTCCAGGTACTGGCGGTTTTCCAGGTTCAATGCTCTTTGGCGTAAGTGTCGCCCAACTGGTCTCTGCCGCAAAACCATGCTCATTGCCTACCCATCTCATATCCGGACCAACATCAGAAAAAATCATTGCCATCGGCTGTAACTTCCGAACGATCGGCCATGTCTTTTCATGCCACTCATAATAAGTCGAACGGTCAATAGTACGTTTTTCGTTTTTGCCACCGTAATAGCCATCACCACCATTGGCCCCATCATGCCAAGAGGTGAATAACTCCCCATAATTCGTCATCAATTCGGTCAATTGCTCTCTATAGGCGTCAGCATATGCTTTAGTACCATATCTCGTGTCATTTCTATCCCAAGCAGATAGATAAACTCCAAATTCAAGACCATGATCGTGGGAAGCTTGCATAAAATCTTTTACCATATCACCCTTCCCATCTTTCCATGGTGAACTGGCAACGCTGTATGTAGTAGTTTTAGTTGGCCATAAACAAAATCCATCATGATGTTTGGCAACTGAAATCAAACCTTTAAATCCTCCTGAAGCAGCAGCTTTCGCAATCTGATTCGGATCGAATTTGCCAGGATTGAAAATCTTAGGATCTGCATCTCCAAAACCCCATTCCTTATTTTGGAAGGTCGTCGGAGTGAAGTGAATTAAAGTGTACATTTCCATCTCATGCCATTTTAATTGGCGTTCGCTAGGTAAAACTCCATATGGAGCAGGTTCTGTCTGTGCAATTGTTAGTAAAGGGCATAATAATGCTAAAGATAGAAGTTTAGATCTTTTCATAAATTGAGCTTAATAAATTCTCAAGATACAGAAATATGTAAAGATTCAACAAGAAAATCCAACATTTCACCATTTTCTTTACAACATTCGAAAAATTCATCCCACGTAGAAAAATCATTTAATTTTATAGATAAATACGAAAAACCCGAAAATTATCTGGTTGACTTAGTGCTTTTTATTGAAAAGTGAATAAATTTGCTGATCATGAATAACGAACAATCCAAAATAATACGTGAACAAGCCCAACGTTCTTCACTTAGAGAACATTCGGTTCCATTATACCTGACTTCAAGTTTCATCTTTGACAGTGCCGAACAAGGACGCGCTGTATTTGCAGACGAAGAGGAAGCAATGGTTTACTCGCGCTATGCAAACCCGAATACCACAGAATTTATCAACAAAGTTTGCCTTCTAGAGGATGCTGAAGCAGGTCTTGCTTTCGCCTCTGGAATGGGAGCTATATTTGCTACTTTCGCCGCTTTTATGCAACAAGGTGACCATATCGTATCTTCAAGGGCAATATTTGGATCAACACATCAATTGTTTACTCAGCTATTCCCTCGTTGGGGCGTCACGACAACTTATGTCGATGCTATTAATCAAGAAGAATGGGAAAAAGCAATACAACCTAATACCAAGTTCATCTTTTTAGAATCTCCTTCAAACCCAGGCCTGGAACTAGTAGATCTAGAATGGTTAGGTGGATTGAAGAAAAAATATCCGAACATCATTTTTGCCATAGACAATTGTTTCGCAACACCTTATCTGCAGAAACCATTACCTTATGGTTTTGACCTATCAATCCATTCAGCAACAAAATACATGGATGGTCAAGGCCGTGTATTAGGCGGTGTAGTAGTTGGAAAAGAAGAACTGATTGAAAAAATGATGTTCTTGATTCGTCATACAGGTCCAGCAATGTCACCATTCAATGCTTGGGTGCTTTCAAAAAGTATAGAAACACTAGGATTGAGAATGGACAGACACTGTTCAAATGCGTTAGCACTAGCTCAAGAATTAGAAAAAAATAAAGAAATACTAGATGTAAAATATCCTTTTCTTCCTTCCCACCCTCAATATGAATTAGCTAAAAAACAAATGAAAGCTGGAGGTGGTATTGTTACAATTGAAGTTAAAGGCGGAAAAGAAAGAGCATTCCAATTTTTGGATGCCCTAAAAATGATTTTATATACTTCAAACCTTGGTGATTCCCGCAGTATTGCAACCCATCCTGCTTCTACAACACACTCAAAACTTACAGAAGAAGAAAGAGAAAAATTAGGAATCAGACCTGGAACTATTAGACTGTCTATAGGTATTGAAGACCAAAATGATATCATTCAAGATATCTTACAAGCATTGGATGCTTCTGCAAAATATAAATAGATATCAGATATGAGATATGAGATATGGGATTTGGGAAATGACATGTGAGGATATAGGTATTAAACTATATATATCTCATATCTCACATCTCAAATCCCAAATCTAATTCCTCTAAACCGCCGCTAAAGCTGCTTCATAGTTAGGTTCTTCTGTAGTTTCTGCGATTTGCTCTGTATATTTCACTTTGCCATTTTCGTCAACCACCACCACTGAACGGCTTAACAATCCTGTCAATGGTCCATCAGTGAATTTCACACCATAAGCATTCGCGAAGGATTCATCTTTAAAATCCGATAAAGTAATCACGTTTTCTAAACCTTCGGCCGCACAAAAACGACTTTGAGCAAATGGAAGATCCTTAGAAATACACAATACAACTGTATTGTCTAAGCCTGAAGCCTTCTCGTTAAATTGACGTACTGACATGGCACATGTTCCGGTATCAATACTTGGAAATATATTTAGGATAACTTTCTTTCCTGCAAAATCTTTCAATGATTTTTGTGACAAATCGCCAGCTGTAAGTGTAAAATCTGGAGCTGTCTCACCTACTTTAGGTAATTCTCCGCTGGTATGCACTGCATTACCTTTAAATGATACTTGAGCCATAAATAGTTTTTTATATATGTTTATATTCAAAACCAATATACCTCATTTATGTTTTGATTAAAAACAATTGTCCTTTATTTATTAATAATTGACAAAAATTTTATATTAATTAACAAAATTTTACTATGTTAGCATATCAAATAGTTTTTGAAAAACGCTAATCAATAATTACTATGAAACGATTATTACTCAGTTTGTTATTAGCTTCCCCTTCCCTTTTATTTGCTCAGGGTTCTCAAGTTAATACCCAAAGCCAAAAAGCAGTGGGTATGGCGGGCGCAGGGTCCGCACTTTTTATCGATGAAACTTCAATCGTATACAACCCGGGCGCTTTGGTAAAAATGGAAAACAATGGGGTACAAATAGGTGGTAGCGCCATCATGTACAGATCTCAATTCCAAGAAGCAGGAAGTCCAGACGTACATAACACCAGATTTCAAATCTCTCCCCCCTTCGGAGCTTATGCCACTTTCGGACCTAAAGGCTCTTGGTGGAAAGCAGGGATCGGAGTATATACCCCTTTTGGAGGATCTGTGGATTGGGGAACTGAATGGCCAGGAAGATTTTCCTTGACTCACCTTTCCATGCGAGCAATCTATATCCAACCAACAGTTAGTTTTAAATTAACAGAACAGTTCAGCGTCGGTGGTGGATTTGTATACAACATCGGTCTTGTAGATCTTGGAAGAGCATTGCCTGTTTTTTATCCAGATGGAAGAAATGGACAAGCAACTCTTAAAGGTACTGGAACTGGAATGGGATACAACTTAGGTGTACACTATACTTTGGATGAAACATTTGCTCTTTCTGTAAATTACCGTTCGAAGGTCGTTACTAAACTAGAAGGTGGTGACGCTACTTTTGAAGTGCCATCTTCTTTGGCAGCGAATTTCCCGAATGGTAAATTTGACGCTGAATTGCCTTTGCCATCTTCATTCAACGTAGGTATCACATTCCCACTTTCTGAAAAAGTCGATGCAGCTATTGATGGATCTTTAATCAATTACAGCATTTACAAAGAATTGGTGTTCGATTATGAAAACAACACGCCAGTGTTACAGGATACCCGTTCTGAAAAAAGATATCAAAATGCATTCTCTGGAAAAGCAGGTATCAACTACGAAGTAAATGATAAATTAGATCTTCGATTAGGTGCTGGTTATGTTTATACTCCTGTGCAAGCAAAATATGTATATCCTGAAACTCCAGATAATAACCGTGTAATGGCCGCTGGTGGTTTAACCTATAAATTCAACCCTAATTGGCAAATGTCCGCAGCATATGTATTCCAAAAAATATTGAAGAGAACAACCACAAATGCTGAAACGCAATTAAGAGGTGCGTATGAAACTAATATACATGCACCAGGTATTTCTGTATCTTATTATTGGTAGGACTTAAATTATGAAAACAATGAAAAAGAATTTCAAACTATATATTGGACTTGCATTAATAGGACTTGCAAGCTCATGTGCTCCCTCATTGGATGAATTTGAACCAAGTAAAGGTACTGCCGACTTCTCAAAATTTATCGCAGTAGGTAACTCCTTGACTTCTGGATATGCAGATAATGGATTATACCTTGAAGGACAAAAAGTAGCATTCCCAAATTTAATCGCTGAACAGTTAAAAGAAGTTGGTGGTGGAGAATTTACTTCCCCATTCTTTAGCCAAGACCAAGAAAATGGTTCTGGTTACATTAAATTCGGTGGATTTGATACAAATGGCAACCCAGTGATGGAACCTGTTACAGATAAATTAGCCGTAAGAGGACTAAATCCTGAGGGAAAACCATTGTACACCAAATACACAGATCCTATCCAAAACTTAGGTGTACCTGGAATGCGCCTTGATATGTCTATGGCTCCTTATGTCGGAACAGTTATGGGAAACCCATATTTCGAACGTCTTTTACCTGAAGGAACACCAGCAACCTTGAAATATGTAGAATATGCTGCCAGTCACGAGCATACCTTCTTTACCTTTTGGTTAGGAAATAACGATGTGCTTGGTTATGCTACAAATGGTGCTGCCGCAACTGAGGATCCAACAAAAAAATTATTAGATCTCCCAACATTCGAATCTGCGTATAATGCATTTGTGAAAGCACTTGTTGGAACTGGAGCTAAAGGTGTCGTAGCAACAATCCCTGATGTTACCGCCATCCCAGTGTTGAATACCTTAACAACAGCTCGCTTAAATGCTGCCGTTGAAGCTGCAACTCAAGGTCAAGCAAAAAATGTATATATCGCAACGAAAAAAGGACCAAGAGTAGCAACAGATGCTGATTTATTTATGTTGACTTTCCCGACTGCCCTATTGGGACAACCAAATGAAGCCGGATTTCCATACGGTATTGATCCTAGGAATCCAATTGCCGATAACTATGTATTGGACAAAGATGAAGTGGTAGAAGTATCGAACAGAGTAAAAGCTTTCAACGAAAAAATCAAAGCAATTGCTGGAGCAAATGACCTAGCTGTAGCTGACGTATATACGTTCTTAAACAAAGTAAAATCAGGATACAACTATAATGGTGTACATATCTCAGCAGCATTTATAACTGGTAATGCCTTCTCACTAGATGGCGTCCACCTAACCCCAATGGGAAATGCAATCGTAGCTAACGTATTTATCGACGCTATAAACGCTAAATACAACTCCAAAATCGGCAAAATTGACGTCAGTCAATACCGAGGAGTTAAGTTTCCGAATTAATATTAATAAAAAAGAAAACCCTCTAAGAGGGTTTTCTTTTTTATTAGACATAAGACATAAGACAACAGACTTAAAGACAGGGGTTATTTATAAAAGACATACCATTTCTATTGTCTTTTGTCTTTTGTCTAATGTCTATTCCCTACCTTTACACCATAAATCAAAAAACATGAAAGTTCATTTAAAAAGACAGAATCAAGGAGTACATTTTGAAGCATCTAGCGAGTTGTCTTCAGTAAAGGTGAATATTGATGGACCGGAATCCATTGGTGGCGAAGGAAAGGGTGTGAGACCTATGGAATTGGTATTGATGGCATTGGGTTCCTGCAGTGTATTCGACTTAACTACAATCTTGCAAAAGCAACGCCAGGATATACAAGATATTGATGTAGAGGTACAGGGAGAACGTCGTGAAGAGATCCCAAATATCTTCACTAAGATTCACATAGCTTTTAAATTAAAAGGTGAAATCGATCCTGCAAAAGCAGAAAGAGCAGCTGAATTGGCTGTAAAGAAATATTGCTCAGTGCATGATATGTTGGCTAATGGCGGAATTGAAATTACCTATAGCCTACAAATCAACTAGAGAATTATTTAAGGACTAATTTTGAGGGATATACCACTTCTTGTGCAGTATCGGTATATTCTTTCTTATCTATAATATCGAACAATATTTCAGCAGCTTTATGTGCTTGTTTTTCTGGATATTGTTCGATACTACCCATAGGCGGATTATCCATATACTTCCACAAAGGATAGTTGGCATAACTGATAAAAAACATATCTTGATTTAGAATAATGCCACGTTGTTTCGCATAACGGATTAAATCCAAAGTCACAAAATCATTGAATGAAATCAATGCTGATGGACGGTCTACCAAGGTGCAAATCTTTTCCATGGCTTCCTCGTTCCCTGCTTCTGTTAAATCAGTATTCACAACATAACTAGCATCATATTCTATCCCATTTTTGTCCATAGCTACTTTAAAAGCCTCAGCTCTTTCCTTCGAAGCCAATAGAGATTCAGGACCATTGATCAAGGCTATCTTTTGATGACCTCGGTCCACAAAAGCATCAATCGCTTCGATCATTCCTGACGCTAGATCACTGTAGACTTTATGCACATTGGGCATATCCGGCACACAGTCAAAAAACACAATAGGAATTTCTGTTTTGGCAAGGATATCTAAAAAGTCCGTATCGCCGGTATTCTTGCTCATAGAAATTAAGATACCATCGACACGATGTTTTTTAAAAGTTTGGATAATATTCAGCTCCCTATTTTCGTCATCCAGGGATTGACCCAATAGTACCGTATATTTTCTCTCTTCAGCCACATTTTCAATAGCAGAAATTGCTTCCGAGAAAAATGGCTCAGATAATTTTGGCAAAATTACCCCAATGGTAAATGTCTTCCGCTGTTTAAAAAATATGGCAGTTTGGTTAGGCTCATAAGCCATCTCCTCCGCCATTTTCTTAACACGCATCGTCGTAACCAAACCAATACTTGGATGGTCATTCAATGCTCGTGAAACAGTAGAAGGGGAAATTTTAAGCTTCCTTGCGATTTCCTTGATAGTCGTGGGTTTATTGCCTGCCATGCATCAAAGTTAATAATTATAAAATGATTTATTAATCCTTTATCATATTGCGGCGAGGGATTTTATTCAATTCCCGAATCTGGCTCCGATTTGTTTTCACGCTTGACGTAACCCTTGCAGATGCCTTCGCATTTGATGCACCCAACAACGAAAGTCCTTTTTGTGTCATATCTTCTGAAGGATCTCCAAGTAGCTTATGAATATTGTCGTTAGCCTGGAAATTAGCGGTAATACCATCCCAATAATCCGTAAAACCTTGCGCATTGATGATCTTAAATGAGGCTGCCCATAGACCAACATCATCTGAAATATCCTCCCTAAAGAAACCCACTGGCTTGCCATAGGTCGATTTCTCATATCCTACCAACTGAACTTTCATATATGGCATTAATGCTGAGATAACGATCTCACTCGCAGAGGCGGTATAGTCGCTTACTAGAAAAACAACATCGGTCACTTCTAGACCATTATTATTCCTTTCAAAGATCTCATTGACAAATTCTGTACTACCTTCATTCCGCTCTCTCTCCAGGTTTTTATTCACATCATATTTGAACATGACTTTTTTATCACCACTGCTGTTGATGATTTTATTCAATAGATAGATCGCTGAACTTACATAACCACCACCATTATAGCGTAAATCTACAATGAGCTTTTTGACCTGTTGAGCTCCAAATACAGTGAATGTAGAATCAATTCCTTTTTTCATCTTGGAGTCCGAACCACCAGACCTCAGCTCTTCAAAGGATGACAATGCAATATAACCTACTTTAGTGCTATTATCAGTGAAAACCTTTCCTAACATAAAGGGTTGAATGTCGTAGGTCTCATAATTAAGGTTATGAGTTTTCTTTGTGCCATTTATACTTTGGACAGTAATATTTAAGGTTTTTCTTTCGATGTATTCATCCACTTTCGATTGATTAGCATAAACCATATTTTTATCACCTTCCATCTCTAATACCCTATCCCCTCTTTTTATGCCAGCTCGCTCCCCAGGTGAACCACCCTCAACAAACATCACAAATAAGCTATCCTGCCTATCACCATCAAAGGCCATATAAAGACCATAACCATCCGCCACATCTGCACGTGATGAAGCATCAGAGCCTGAACTCAAATCTTCAATCCATGAAAACCTATCCATTGGACCATTATAATCTAGATGATAGATATAATTTGTCTTCTTCGGAGTCTGACTCATTAAATATCCCAATAACGCATCTGCATCATCATATTTATCTGTCAAGGTCGAAATTGGATTAGCCACCTCAATGGATGATTCCCAATAAGACAAATACTTGTATTTGGAATATACACTGTCCAGAACTTGTTGAGCAGCAGTCCTAGTCCCATCACCACCGGGTCTCGGTGGTGGGTCTATATCTTTAAGGTCCTTTTTACAACCAACAAATAAGATAACGGTTGCAAGGATTATTATCTTTCCCAGTAATATGTTTTTCATCTGAATTATTAAGTAATCTCGAATTATACAAATTTGATTCCAATAATTGACTCAAAATTGAACAAAAAGATTAATCCTTAATGGGCAATGATGGCATCTTATCTTTAGAAAACTTGTACATGTTGTTTCTGTAAGATTTCATCTCAGGTTGTTGTGGCGTTTGAATAACATCTAAACCTGTTTTTGACCTCCGTGCAGAAGCCCTTGCAGAATATGAACCTGTAGCAATATGATCTAATGCTGCAGCAAGCAAACTCTCGCTTTCATCACCCAGTTGAGTCAAGAAACCATCTCTAGCATCTTTCTTCTGACCAGTCAATCCACTGAAATAATCACCATAACCATCCTTATTGTTCATTTGGAAAGAAGTAATATATAAATCAGCATACCCATTGACAGTTGGCCATCCAAAAAAGCCAACAGGTTTACCGTATGTTCCTCTTCCATTAGTCGTAATTAGTTCTACAGTCATATAAGGTTTCAGAACATTGATCACCAATTCACTCGCGGATGCCGTACTAGTCGTACCCAAGAAATAAACTCTCGATAAATTCAAGCTATTGGTCTTATTAAAGTTCACAGATTGAAACGGCGCTTCAGGATTCGAATTATCATTCCAACCAGCCTCAGCAAGGTTTTTATTTACCTTATAGTCATACATCTTACCTTTCCCGGCTGAAACAGGCGCAATTAAATTCGCCATAAACTCTGCTGAACTTGTAGAGCCACCACCATTGTACCTTAAGTCTACAACCAATTCATTGATGTTTGCCGTTTCAAACTCTTTGAAAGCATCCAACATCGCATCATAATAAGCATTTGGTTTAGAGTTACTGAAAACATTGACAAAAGAGGTATAAAATAGGTATCCCACTTTTTTGCCATTGACAGTAAAGATTTTTTTGATCAATATTGGATCGATGTTGTATGCTGCTGCCGATACTGTTATTTTTTTAGTGGCAGTTTCTCCAGGTGCTTGTACAACTAATTCAAGAGCACCCTCGCCAGTCATAACTTTATAAAAGTTCTTGAAATCTTGTTTTTCGTCGGTATCGTAGTCAATCTTGGAATCACCATTGATACTTAAAATCTTCATCCCACGAATTAAACCAGCTTTCTCTGCTGGTGAACCCTTCTGAACTACCTTAACGTAAAGATTCGTCTGAGTGTTGTTGTTCTGATCTGTTACAGAAATATAAATCGGGGTAATACCAGTTTCCTTATAAACTCCTTGCTGTATTTCTTCACTCACAGTTCCTGCTCGATCCACAAAACTGAAACGGTCATCAGGTGCATATTTTCTTAAGGCCGCAAATACTTCCTCGGAAGACTGAAAGGAACCCGTAAATGCTTTAAGATCTGCCTTATTATCACTACCAGCCTTTGGCTGAGGCAATTTATCCTCCCAAAGCGAAAATAAAAGAGAATAAAAATACGTGGAATCCCTCAACAAAATCTCTTTAGCAGGGTCGCGACCATCATCTTCTTCTGGTTTTACAGAATCTTTTTTACAGCCTACACAAAAGATAAGTGTAGCAAGAAAGGCAAAGGCAATAAATCTTTTCATCATAATTTAGCTAGTTGTCTTGAATGAAAATCAAATCACTCTCGGTTATTTGATTTTCTGAAGCAATATAGCTAAATGGCTCAATATTTCGAAAACTTAACTCATCGATAAAATAGATTTTAACATTCTTATCAAATCCTTGCCAGTCAATATGTTTTACTTTATTCAATTGCAAAGCAGGGTTGCCTTTTGTTAAAATCGCAATTGAAGAACCTCTTTCCAATATAGATGCAAACAATAATTTTATTTCGTTGAAAAGGTAAAGCTTTAGTGGAAGATGCCCATTTACCATCAAACGCTCAAAATTCTCCTTATAATCATTGCTAAATCCGAACCGCTCCGAAGTCAATTCATAGACCGCATCCTCACCCTTCTCAAGATAAACATTCTTCATAAAAGAAACCATATCTGTAGCCATTGTCTTACCTTCAGTAAACTCAACAAATTGAGCAAACAAATAATAGATTTGTAACAGATAATCCTTCTTAGGAATTAGGACATCATCGACTTCGAATAAATAAAGTTTCTTATCTAATGGAATTTTAGAAATATCAATCATATTAAATCGTACATAAAGCTACATCATCGCCTTCATCTGAAACAGCATACAATCCACTAATACCACCATCAAAATCTTTTGTATTATTCAAGCTTTTTCCATTAAAGAATAAGGAAAGCTCAACAGAAGAATTCGGGTTTTCCAAGACAACAACCTCTTCTAAGGTTTCCCTATCTGGACAGAGCAATTGAATCCCATATTCCTCAAATAAAATCTTTGCCTCTGAAATAGTTTGAATTTCCGAAATACCTAAAGGTAGCACATGATCAACCTGCCTGTCAAGGCTCAATTTCAATATCTCATGGGCATATGTAGGATTTACTCCTGTCGGAATCTTAAGATAATTGGAAGCCAAAAAACTAGGCACTTCCTCAGAAGTAGAAAAAAGAATCTCAAATTTGTCCTGGAGCATTTTGGAAATCCTCTGCGCCAAAGGCCTGGTACCAAAGGTTATTAAAAGCTTTTGCATATTAATAGATTAAGCCGTCTCGCATATGAATAGTACGATCAGATATTCTTGCCAACTCCTCGTTGTGAGTAACTATGATAAAGGTTTGTTGCATCTTCTCGCGTAGGTCGAAAAACAACTGATGCAGCGCAGTTGCATTTTCAGAGTCAAGGTTACCTGATGGCTCATCCGCCAAAATCAAAGTAGGATTGTTGATCAGTGCTCGAGCTACCGAAACGCGTTGTTGTTCACCACCAGACATCGCGGATGGCTTATGGTTGGCACGATGTGAAACTCCTAAAATATCTAGTAAATCCAAAGCGCGCTTCTCAACAGATTTCTTGTCCTGACCAGCGATAAATCCTGGAATACAAACATTCTCCAAGGCTGTAAACTCAGGCAATAAATGATGAAATTGAAAGACAAATCCAATATGTCTGTTCCTGAAATCACTAAGTTGCTTTTCATTCAACGCAAAAACATCCTCACCCTCTATCAAAACCGTACCTTTATCAGGCTTATCCAAAGTTCCGATGATATGAAGTAGCGTACTTTTACCAGCACCAGAAGCACCAACGATAGATACAATCTCTCCCTTTTTAACTGAAATACTAACTCCTTTTAAGATTTCAAGGTCTCCATAGGACTTAAAAACATTATTTGCTTTCAATATCATATTGCGAAAATAATAAAAAACAAAAACATCCAATCCCATACCTGAGATTATAAATATGATGACGAACACGGAGACTCAATTTTATCGTAATAATAACTTGTCCCTTCCGAATAAATACGCTATTTTTACTGCAAATTTTTTTATCAATGAACATTCACGAATATCAAGGAAAAGAAATACTTAAGAGTTTCGGAGTAAGAGTACAAGAAGGTATTGTTGCTGAAACCCCAGAGCAGGCTGTTGAAGCTGCTAAGAGAATGAAAGAAGAATTCAACTCGGATTGGGTTGTGGTAAAAGCACAAATCCATGCGGGTGGCCGTGGTAAAGGTGGTGGCGTAAAATTAGCTAAAAACCATGACGAAGTATTGCAACGCTCTACTGACATCATCGGAATGCAACTAGTAACTCCACAAACTGGTCCAGAAGGTAAAAAAGTTAACAAGGTTTTAATCGCCCAAGATGTATATTATCCAGGTGATAGCGAAACCAAAGAATTCTATATGTCCGTATTATTAGACCGTGCTACTGGTCGTAACATCATTATGTACTCTACAGAAGGTGGTATGGATATCGAAGAAGTTGCAGAAAAAACTCCACACTTAATTTTCAAAGAAGAAATCGACCCTAAAGTAGGTCTTCAAGGTTTCCAAGCTCGTAAAATTGCTTTCAACTTAGGACTGTCTGGTGCAGCTCACAAAGACATGGTGAAATTCGTAGCAGCGCTTTACAAAGCTTACGATTCTATCGATGCTTCTATGTTTGAAATTAACCCAGTATTGAAAACTTCTGACGACAAAATTCTTGCCGTAGACGCTAAAGTTAACTTAGATGAGAACGCACTTTACCGTCACCCAGAAATCGCAGCTTTACGCGATATTACTGAAGAAGATCCTACGGAAGTAGAAGCAGGTGAATTCAACTTGAACTATGTGAAATTAGATGGAAACGTAGGATGTATGGTGAATGGTGCCGGACTTGCAATGGCAACTATGGACATCATTAAAATCGCTGGTGGTGAACCTGCAAACTTCCTAGACGTAGGTGGTACTGCTAATGCGGAAACTGTAAAAGCTGGTTTCAATATCATCTTAAAAGACCCTAACGTTAAAGCTATCTTAATCAATATCTTCGGTGGTATCGTTCGTTGTGACCGTGTTGCGCAAGGTGTAATCGATGCATACAACGAAATTGGAAACATCCCAGTGCCAATTATCGTACGCCTACAAGGTACTAACGCTAAAGAAGCTAAAGAATTAATCGACAATTCAGGACTTAAAGTTTACTCAGCAATCCTTTTAAAAGAAGCTGCTGAACTAGTAACTAAAGTACTAGAAGAAGGAAAATAAAATTAAACACAAAAAAAAGCCGGGCTTTCAAAAGAAGCCCGGCTTTTTTTGTAGACAATAGACACCAGACATTAGACAAATTGAATGTTCCGCTATTAGCACAATTCTTAACGCTTGTTATCTTGATTGTTCTGAAATAAATTTACCCCCATACCAATTCTGATGTCTTGTGTCTAATGTCTAATGTCTTATGTCTTGTGTCTAATGTCTTATGTCTAATGTCTATAATATGAAATAAATTTCCCCCATTCCAATTCTTATGTCTTGTGTCTTATGTCTAATGTCTATAATTATACTACTTTTGTATAAACACAAATTTTAAAGACTATGACAACATCTACTTCGGATATTTCACGTGAGAAGTCAGCGAAGTTATTTGAGAAAGCTAAGGAATATTTCCCTGGCGGTGTAAACTCCCCTGTTCGTGCATTCAAATCAGTATACGGAACTCCTTTATTTATTGAACGTGGTGATAAAGCTCACCTTTGGGATGCTGATGGAAATGAATTTATTGATTATTGCTGTTCTTGGGGCCCATTGATTTTGGGACACAATACCCCAGAAATTCGACAAGCAGTTCAAGATCAATTGGGAAAAGGATTAAGCTTTGGAGCACCAACTGCCTTGGAAAATGAATTGGCGGAATTAATCCTGAAAAACAACAAAAAAATCGAAAAAATTCGATTCGTTAGCTCAGGAACTGAAGCTGTCATGTCAGCAATTCGTTTGGCAAGAGGATATACAAAAAGAGATAAGATTGTAAAATTCGAAGGATGCTATCATGGACACTCTGATTCACTACTAGTAAAAGCAGGATCAGGATTGGTAACTTTCGGTGAAACATCATCCGCAGGTGTACCTAAAGCATTTGCTGATGAAACAATAGTCATCGCTTTAAATGATAAAGAAGCACTCGAAAAAGTGTTCGCAGATTTTAAAGATCAAATTGCTGCAGTAATTATCGAAGGAGTCCCTGCAAATAATGGCCTTCTAATTCAAGATAAAGATTACATACACTTCCTTAGAGACATCACAAAACAAAATGGAGCTCTACTGATCATGGACGAAGTCATAACAGGCTTTAGATTGGGATTTGAAGGTGCTTCAAAATATTACGATATCCAACCTGATATCTTAACCTATGGAAAGATCATTGGTGGCGGAATGCCTGTAGGTGCTTACGGGGCTTCAAAAGAATTAATGGCTTGCATCTCCCCTGATGGTGCAGTATACCAAGCAGGAACATTGTCTGGAAACCCAGTGGCAATGGCTGCAGGAATCGCAGCATTACAAATCTTAGCACAACCAGATTTTTACGAAAAATTAGAACAAACAACCCAACAGTTTGTTCAAGAATTACGTTCATACATTCAAGAAAAAGGTTACGAGGTAACATTGACCACAATAGGTTCTATTTTCTGGTTTGCATTTACAACGAAAGAAAAAATCCAAAGAGCGGATGAAATCGATCCAGCATCAATGGACAAATACAAAGTAATGCATAGAGAATTGTTGAATAGAGGAATTTATTTTGGCCCATCAGGGTATGAAGTAGGATTTATTTCCGCCGCTCATACTCCTGAAGACCTTAAAATAACATTAAATGCGATAAAAGAAGCCTTAGATATCGTTTTTCAATAAAAATCAAACAATTAAGGCTTATATTTGTTTAAGTATTAACATATTTCGACTAAATATTAATTAAAAGATGAGAACAATCAAATCAGCATTAGCAGTATTAGCTGCAACAGCGGTACTTGCTTCTTGCAATACCCCAACTAAAAATCAAGAAGGTGAAGTGAAAGACTCAACTGCATTAGCAGATTCTGTTGGTGCAATCGCAGTAAACCCACTTTCTCATGCTAAGGACTTCCCAGGTGCAACTCTGAAAGTATCTTCTATAACTTCAGAAAAACTTGGAACTGACTCAGCTAAAATCACGGTAAAATATGACGTTCAGAACTTCAAATTAACTGAACAAACTGAACATACTCACCATATGGCAAACTCTCATGATGGACAGCATATCCACTTTATCTTGGATAACACTCCTTATGTAGCGCTATACAAACCAGAGCATACTTTCACTGTACCAGTTAATTCTGAGCATTACCTGATGTCTTTCCTTTCTCGTTCTTTCCACGAGTCATTGAAAACAGCAGATGCTTCAAAATTAATCAAGTTCAAAGTTGAAGGTGATGGAAAAATCACTGAGCTTCCAGCTCCTACGGAACCATCAATCTTCTACAGTAGACCAAAAGGTGATTACAAAGGCGATGAAACAAAAACTTTATTGTTAGACTTCTTCGTATCAAACGCAACTTTAGGTGCTGACTCATACAAAGTAAAAGCAAACATCAACGGTCAAGAATTCACTCTAGACCAATGGGTGCCTTACGAAGTACTTAACCTTCCGCTTGGTGAAGCTACAGTGAAATTAACACTTGTAGACAAAGACGGAAACGCTGTAACTGGTGACAACGTATCAGTTGAAAGAAAAGTTAATTTATTAGAGAACTAAAGCTCTTTTAAAATCACAATAAAAAGGCGGAATTTTCATTCCGCCTTTTTATTGCTCTAATAACTAATCCCATCTTTAGCCCTATAACCCTTACCCTAAATAATCCAACCAATTATTTCCTCCATGTTACCCCATCAATTATTTTCATTCTATGTAATTCTATCAATTATTTCCCATCAATCATTCCATACAATGTAATCCCACCAATTATTTCCTCCATGTTACCCCATAAATTATTTTCATTCCATGTAATCCCATCAATTATTTTCAATCCATGTAACCCCATCAATAATTTCAATCCATGTAATCCCACCAATTATTTACTCCATGTTACCCCATCAATTATTTTCATTCCATGTAACCCCATCAATTATTTTCAATCCATGTAACCCCATCAATAATTTCAATCCATGTAACCCCATCAATAATTTCAATCCATGTAACCCCGCTAGGGGTGCAACTATTATAGAAAAATGTTACACCAAAAAACAGAACCCCGCTAGGGGTGACACTATTATAAAAATAATAGACCATAATCCCCACAAACCCCATCGGGGTTAAATGCCGGAGGCATGAAATATCTCTTAAATGCCATCGGCATGACATATTTATAGATTTAAAAATCGCCTCTAAAACCAACGCCGTAGGTGTGGCATGTTTGTTAAAAAGTTATGTCTTTTAGATGGATTCTTTATTAAATATAAATTTATAGTTACACCCTTCTGGGGTTTTATAGTGTGGAATTTTGGTCTATGTAATAGTGCCACCCCTACAGGGTTGGCGGACGCCGTATTTCCATTTCTATAATAGTTACACCCCTCTGGGGTTTTATGTGTGGAATTTTGGTCTATGTAATAGTTACACCCCTTCTATGTTGTATTCCAAATTTTTTTTTTTGATTATTTGCCTCTATGGTTGTTTTTCCGTTCCCTTTCCCTTGCTTTGGGCCATAGACCTTCCGCCCGACGGATTTTCCGCCGGTAGCCAAATGACAGTTACTTTTCAAACAGCCTTCTATGAGCAGACCTATGGCTGCAGTGTCTTTTTCAGTTTGTAAAGTATGGGTGCCGCAAACTACAATGAGAGCGGACGCAATGCCGCAAGGGGTGTATAGCGGTCACCCATTTTATGTGTCTATCCAAGTACCGTCA